>CAZJWK010000017.1:0-38715 GCA_964549595.1 uncultured Sphingobacteriales bacterium
GGCTGTGGAAGGTCAGGTACAACCCTGTTACTATCTATATTAAGTGCGCATCCCCATATTTTTGCCTTATCCAGCGAATCGGCTGCTTTCAGGATATGGATCAGTAAGGATATCAATGGAAAAAAGGAAGCCGTACCCAAGCGTTTGGATCGCTTTTATTGGGAATTTTTATTTAAAAAAATTCCGGAAGAAGCAAATCGCTTATGTGAAAAAACCCCGAATAATGTTCGTTTTATCGAACCCATCCTCAATTTCTTTAATGGTAAGGCTAAATTTATTCATATTATTCGGGATGGGAGGGATGTTATGCTTTCCCGCCATCCGGATGATCCGACTAAATACTGGGTAGAGCCGGAAAGATGGGTTAATGATGTGAAAGCCGGCCTGGCTTTTAAAGGACATCCTAATGTGATGACGATTCATTATGAAACCCTTGTTCGGGATTATAAAAACACCATTCAAGCCCTTTGTGAATTCATCAGGGAACCCTGCGTAGATGAAGTTTATAATTGGATTCAACATACGCGCATCAGGGAAAGTGCTGCATGGGAAAGTGGTGTACAGGCCCTTCATGAAAATTCCATCCAAAAATGGGAAACCACTTCAGATCATAAGCGACTTGAAGAAATCATGGCAAACCAAGAGGTAACCAGGCTTTTAACCGAATTGGGTTATCCGGTACCAACATCAGGCGGTTCAAGCTAATCTTCTTCGTAACCAAAACGCTTCATGGCATCCCCTGCAATTTCCCAGAATTGATTTTTCCAATGGTCCGGCCATTCTTCATAGTCCGGGAAAAAATTTTGGTGGGTTTTATTCACCTTTTTGCCGGCCATTGCTTTTACTTTTTCGGAATTATAACCGATGCCGGGTAATCCCTCGAGCAACTTAAACAGATCAGTATGCGGCGGCTGAAAAATGTTTTCAAACGATAACCAAAAATCCGGGTTTTGGGCTTCTACGGTTTCATTCACGGTTTTCCAGTACCAGCTTAATTTCTGAAGGGCATTCCAGGATTGCCATTTATCCCGAGCCGAATCACCGTGAATATGAAAAGGCGTTATATGATTGTTGGTTATGTAGCGGTATTTGTTAAGCCAGGAAGTAACGACTTTACGCCCGTCCCTGATGATATGGATGATCCGTTGATTGGTAAATGCATCCCGGATAAGGGGTATGGCTGCAAAAAGGTGATAATTGGTTTCTACATACCAATCTTCTTCACGCTTTCTATGGCGCCATTTACGGGGCAAACTGAAGTAATACTTTTCATATAAGGAGTGTTTTCTTCCAACGAGCTCGTAGCTCCTGGCACGAAATGCCGGGCTGGGTTCATGCAAACTCCAGGCATTATCCACCATCTCATTAAAAAGCGCAGTGAAAAAATCAGTACCGGTTCTGCCGGTGGAAACGACAAAAGCCCAATGTTTATCTGGGATTGATTTAGGCAATGTGCTACTTTTAGAGGTGAAATGCCTTTTTATTTGATTTGCAACATTCTGCCCTCCGAATGGCTATTGAATTCGGGTGCATACATGCTTTGGACGGTTCCAATACCGTTCTGGAATGTTCCACTCTGGGAGACAACCAATTGGTATTCAAAAACATGGCTTCCCTTCGGGATCCTGTTAAAGAAGAAATTGGCTGTCGCATCCTTAATGCTTTGATAGTAACCTAATCCCTGCTGATAACGGTAACCGGAAAGTTGATTCAAAGGCTCTAAAGCCGGCGCTCGCATATCCTGCAGGTGAATGAATTCCATGGCCCGGTCCGTTTTCAGGTTTAACCTGACCGTAATGTAATCACCCGGTCTGAGCGAATCGCCTTTTTCCAATGGTATCAGGGTTTCTCCGGCTTCCGTGGTTACTTTTTTGTAAAGTTTTTTCTCTACTTTTAATGGCGTTTCATAGGAAGAAATCCGGTCTAACCTTTCAAAATATTGCCAATGGAGTGCACCCCATGCAATGCCTTTACCCGATTTTTTAATTTGAATAGCATTAAATTTTGCCGGTTTGATGGCTTTACGATCCCATGTCATTCTGAAGTATCCCGTACCGGCTTGTTTTTCATCAGGTAAGGAGAGGGGTTTTTTGTTAAGTTTGATGGTCAAATCCCCGCTTCCCGATAACCAATCCTCTCCTTTGAGCAGTAAAGAATAGCAAGCCTTAGCTGTTGCTTTTGTGGTAGGCCAGGCCTGGACTTGCTTCTGCTTCAATAACCATACTTTCATGGATTGGACTGCATCCTGGTCATTCAGAATTTCAGAAAACGCTTCGATTAAAATTGCCTGGGCTTCAATAGGAGAACGGTACCATTGGTATCCCGGCTTGTTATCCCGCCAATACATGCCCAGTTCTTCATCCTTTAGGCTTTTTTCCTTAAGGGAGGTCAAAATTTGTTTAGCTTCATCCGGGCTTCCAAACCGGTGAAGGGCCAGTGCCAGCATGGCTTGCTCCATAATGGAGCGCGAAAGCCAATATTTCCTGGCCTGCTTCATCCAATATTCAAAGGCTTCCTTTTGCGCTATTGCTTGGTCTTTAAAGAAACTTCTGGCATAAAGGTATTGAACCTGTTGAGCACTTAAATGATTGGCTTCTAAACTATCGCTATTTTGCTTAACCCGTTCATAATCTTTTCGAATAGCCTTATCCATGTAATTCAGGGCATTTTCCAACATATCACTGTTTAAAAGCGATTGGGCATTTTTAACGCCTAATTTATCCATATGACCGATTCCCCCTACGATAGTCTGGGTAATGGTCTGGCTGGCATTCATTCCCTTGAACCAAGGCCAAGCTCCATTAGGGAGTTGCCAATTGCGTAACTTCCGCAGGTTTTTTTCTAACAACTTTTCCGTTTTACTGGTATTGAAGTATTCTGCTAACCGGGCTTTGCGGGCTGCTTCATCTTGGGCTTCTTCAAGCCACGGAGTGTTCTGTAAGTTAGCCGATTTAAGGTTTTGATCTTTTTTCAGATTCGACATCAAAGCCGATGAATCATTTTTCCACTTGTTAAAAACTGATTTCATTTTGGGATTGGATTGAAGGATATGCTTTGCTAAGCCATTACTGTAAAAAGCATTGAATACTTGTTCACTGCATTCATAATCCGGCTTCATTAGGCTTGGTAAGGCTTGAACAGCATACCAGGACGGATTAGAGGCCATCTCCAATATCACCTTACGGTTTTCCAGGGTTGAAGATTGCTCTTTGCCCATACGATCAAATGAGAAGCTTCGGCTGTTGTTGCCTTTTACCCAAAGCGGTAGGGATTCGGTTACCATTTTTTTGGCCGGTAAAACCGGGATTAGTCCTTCCTGGCCGTCAGAATGATTATCGGAGGTGGCTTGAACCTGGTAAATAAGGCCTTTTTTGTTTTCCGGGGCATTGATTTTCCAGGAGATGGAGGTTGACCTGTTTTCCTTAAGCGAAAATTGCTTTTTTGCTTTTCCCTGGATAACCTCATTTAATTTTTCGCGGTTTGATGCCTCTATTATGGTTAATTTAACAGGGCCATTAAGCGCTTTATCGGAGAGATTGGAAACTTTAACGGAAAATTCAAGCACATCTCCCTCACGCAAAAAACGGGGAACATTCGGCTCTACCATAAGCTCCTTTTGAGTCACAACTGTTTGGGTCTGATAAGCATTGGCAAGTGCTTGGTCATGAGCCAGAAACATGGCTTTCCAACGCGTAAGGGATTCCGGTGTCTGAAAATTTAGCTTTACAACGCCTGAGTTGTTGGTTTTTACCTGTGGAAAAAAGAATGCGGTTTCTGAAAGGTCTTTTCGTAGATCAGCTTCCTTGGATTCTGACTTGGAGGATTCTTTTTCCCTGGTTTCTTTTTTTCTTTTTTGGTCCGGTTTCGTGTTTTTGGCCATGGTGACGATTTCAGATCCTTTACTTTTGTCAATTGAAAGATAAATCTTGTCGGTCCTGTTGAAAGGCTCTCCAATCAATTGCTCAAAACGGTATTCTTTAAATTCTGGTGTATTCCGTGAGCGACTAAACCTTTGAAAGTAACCGCCATAAGAAGAAAAAGAATTGATGGGATTATAATTGAGTCTTGGCCTGAATGTAGGGAATAGGTTAAAAGACCAACCATGCTTTTTTATGGCGTCAAGGGAAGCATCGTACATACTGGCTAATAACTCGGCATTTGCCGGCTTTCCATCTGCATTGCTAAGGGTTATGGACCATGTTTCATCCTTGCCGGGACGAAGTTTACTTCTAAAAGTGGAGAGGTGCATGGAAAGCTTTTTATTTTTCCATGGGACTTTAATCATTTCATGGTGGGTATAAATCCGGTTTTCATTCACTGAAAACAGGTAAACGTGGATATTCCCTCTGTGTTTTTCCTTGATGGGAATGGTAATTTTTTTCTGGCTGTCAATGACTTTTAAATGGCGTTTCTCAAGCACTTCACCATTTTGTTCAATATGGACAGTGGCGTGGGCTGTTTTATCTGCCGAGCCCCAGATCAATTCTGCTGATTCTCCGGGTTCTGCTTTAGTTTTTACGGGAATGAGGTAAGAAAATTCCGGAATAACAGCCGATTTTCCTTTTTCCTCATAAACTTTAATGATTTGACGGGTTTTCGTAACCTTTCCGTTTTTGCCTTTAATAGAAAACCGGCTTTTGTAATAACCAGGCTTTAGCCCTTCTAAATCCTCAGGCTTAATGGTTAATTTATTATTCCCTGCCACTGTTTCTTCAAACAGTACTGTCTTTTCATCCCAATTTTGTGGTTTGTGCTCTTTTTTATAGGGATCGTGTGGATATTTCGCTTTGTAGCCTTTTCGATCCTCAAGAGGTAAATCCGGGGAGGACCATAATTGCTTTCGAAAAAGCTTGTCAGGGCTCTTTAGCCTACTAATTGTTAATTTCCCCGATTTACCAACCGTATCACCATTGATATTTCGAACACCGGGAGTAAGGCTCAGCCCTTCTTTCCGGTTAACCCATTCAGGCGCCTTAATTTCGGGATAAAAGGCTTGATAACCTGCTTTTATCACCTTTTCGGCCTCATGACTTTCGCCGGTTAAGTCCGTCACAGTCACCTTTACCTTGTAACGGAAAACCGGTTTAAATTTTGTTTCAATGGAAGGATCAGGTTTGGTTTTGAAAATGAACCGGAAATTTCCATCCTTTTCCGTATTAGTGGTTCCTTTGGTAATGAGCTTTTCGGAAGCAGATGGTAATGCACCCCACCAATACCAAAAAGGAAACCGGACCTGTCTCTTCACTGAATACTGAACGCTTGCTTCATCAAGGGGTACTCCGGAATAGGATTTGGCTTTGCCCTTAAATTCCACTTGTTCATTTAATTGATAGGCCGATTTGATATCCGGTAGCTCAATTTCGAAGTTGGGTCGTTTATATTCTTCTACAGAAATAGATTGTGAACCATACCTTGTTCTGAGCCTGTAATACCCGGTTAAACCGGATTGGGGTAAATCAAATTTCCCTGAAAAAGAGCCGAAGGAATTGGTTTGAAAAGTTTTTTTCCGGACGGTTTGGTTATTGGCATCTACCAATTGAACCTCTACGGAAGTCCTCGCTTGTAGATCATTTTGCTTACCATTCTTTTTGCTTTCTACGAGAATACCCTTAAAATGCACTTTTTGTCCGGGCCGGTAAATACTCCGGTCCGTAAAAAAATGGATTTGCTTATGGGTTCGATCATTTTTCCTTAATTTATTGATGAAAAAAGACCGATTAGGGAAGAAGGTATCGTTGCCCTTGATGAGCTCTATATAAGTACGGCTATTGCGGGCATTAAAAGAAAAATGGCCTTTTTTATCGGTTTTCGTTTGCTGTTTAAGGGAAAATTCTGGGGGATTTTGATTGGTTTGCTCCCATAGTTTAACCGTCACATTTTTTACCGGTGAACCGGTCTTGGCATTTGGTACAAAAAATTCTCCGGGTTTTGAAGATACACTGGTATTGATAAGGTTAAGGCTTGTTACCTGGAAAAATTTCGCTGCCAACAAGTCATTTTCCGGGTTTCGGGTTGGGTTATCAGCCAAAAGGATGGCATAATTTCCCTTATCTAAAGCTGGTATTCCCAGTTCGGTTTGATGTTGCTTGTAGTCAAGGGGTAGCCTGAGATCCTTTTTTAAATGGAACAAAAAATCCTTCTTTTTTAAGCTTTCAAGCAGGTTAACAGCACCTTTTTCCTGAAACCTAAGGTATTCCTTTTGCCCTAATGGAATGATCCAATAATAAATGGAGTCGAGGTTTTTGTAAGAAAGTAGAAATTTACCTGGTTCGCGGGGCAAATAAGTTTTTTCCAATTTGATGGAGAATGAGGCAGCCCTTATTCTTTTTGCCAGTGCTTTGCAATTTTGTGCACCTATGCTGCCCGGATATTGCTCCATTGCTTTACTGCAAATTTGAAGGGCTATCTGCTTGGGGGGAATATCGGGGTAATCTTCAGGCTTAAAACCCTTATTCACCAATTTTGCTTGCAGGTAATACGCATCGGCTTTTGGCGGTGTATCGGGGTAGTTTTCGATCACACGCTTCAGGGATTTGTAATAGGCTTGCCGTTTATTTGCCATCCCGGTTGCTTGTTGATAAATGGCCTGTAGCCTTTCTAAATCAGCATGAATAAGCGGGCCGTAAGCACTATCTTCGGCATGAATTTGAAGTAAATCCTGAAAAGTCCTTAAAATTTGGTAATTGGGGGCTTGTTTCTGTTTATCGGGTAGTTTGGCTTTCATAAATTGTTGGGCTGGGCTAAAGTAGTTTGTATCCTGAATAAGGAGTTTTTGAGGGGAAAAATCTTTTGCCAACTCATTGTGCTTAAAATGATTAACCGCACGATAACTCAATAAGTCAAATAAGGAAGGTCTTAAATGCCGGTAATCGGTGTCCCCTTTTAGAACGTTTTTAAAAGAGGCTAAATGATAATTTTCCAGCTTATTCTTTGGTTTCAGAGATTTCGTAAAATAGTGATGAACAGTATCCCGAAAAACTCGTGGGCTCCATTTTTTAATGCTGGAATCCGGTTTGGCTTTGATTGAACGGTTTTTTATTTCAAACCGGTTGACTTTGTAATAGGCTTTGAACTGCTCCGCCAGAAGGGATTGTAAAAGAGGCCCTACCGGGAAATAGGTGGTCCGAAGGTCCTTTTTTATTTGATTGATTTGTTTAAGGATAGGTTCTTCTGCAAATTCAAGGCGCTGCTTATGCATGGCATTTAAGGCCTTTACTTGCTGGACCGGATTTTGGTTTTTTTTGGCCTTTTTATGGATTTTCCTGGCCACCTTTAATGCGGATCGGTATTTTCCCTCTGAGTGATATTGATCCAATTTTTCCCACTTCCGGGAATAATCACGGTGGCCTAAACTATCGGGCAATGGTTTGTAGCCTTCCCTTTCGACTTTTTGGGTCGGTGCACAACTTTGGATTAACATTAATAAACCGACAAGCATTAAGGACGGCACCCAGAATAAATAGCGCATGAAAAAAATTATTTATTGATTTCGCTCAATACCGTTTACCAATTTAGCCAAAATTAAGCCTTTTTTGCTTTTAATTCACCCTTTTCTAATTTTTGATAAAGTCGCCCCTTCGAATTTTGTCTACCATTTGGAACCAATACTTTTTAAAATGCGGAGAACGATCCAAAGTAAAATATTTACGGCATAAAGGGTGGTTTCTTCTTTGGAATTTAAAAATGATTTCAGGCATGTTGGCACCCTCAGGGTAAATCCACGTTTCTCCATTGTTGGAACGGTAAAGCATTTGGGGTTTGCCGAAAACGGTATAGATCATACCTCGGTCGGTTTTCCAACCTTTTTTGTAGGTGGTAAAGTATTGATTGGCTTTTTTAACCCGTTTGTAAAAATATTGGATGAGTGCTTTCGCTTCCTTTTGATCATTATTGGTAATGTTCAGCCAGAATTGGTCCACCGCTTCTTTAGGTTTTTTCTGATTGAGCTTTTTATATCCTTCGTGCGAAGTGAGGTAAATAAGGGGTTTACGCAATTGCTTGGGTTCATTAAGTTCCGGAAAAGGGGGCTTATAAACTGTAAGGGGCAAACCTGTTTTTTCACCAATGGCTTTAAGAAGATAATTTCCGCTTTCGTTTAGGGAAATGGCATTAAAGGCTTTAAACCGCCTAACTGAGTCTAATTTCAGGTTTTTTAATTCCTTATTGACATACTCTGTGGCAAAGGGAGGAGGGGCCGGTTTGAAAGATGATCCCCCGTATTGCTCCAGAATCAGGGTGTCTAAATTTTCAGTGTGCTCAACAATGAGCTTTTCCCCGGCCTTCATTTCGTTTTTAAATAAAATTTCAGAATCTGAAAGTTTTCTGACGAGCATTTGCTGATGTTTTCCTTCCGCACTCTCGTACGGGTAGTAATAAATAAATGCTCTGCTTTGGGTGTTGTCCTCATGGTCCTTAACCAGCACCTCAATCAAATATTTTTGAGCAGGCGAGGGAAGGTTAAAGGATATTTCATGGTAATCGGGGTTATTGGATTTTAACGGTTCCTCAAGTTTTTTAACCCCGGAATCATAAATTCCGCTGACTTCGTAATCGCGGTAAAATCGGTAGGAAATGGTTACATCGTATTGCTTTTCGGGATGTTCAGATTGTTCAAAATGCTGAGGATTGAATCCTACGTAAAGCCGGGTATCCTCCGGGTTAGGGTGGTAAATTTTTAACTGAGGGTTTATTGGTTGGTTTTCTTTGTTGTAAAGGAATTCCAGGTTTTGATTAGCAAGGTAATTGACAGGGGTGCAACCTTTTAGAGCCATTAAGCTTATCAGGATAGCCGTTAATAATGGGTGTTTTGAATTCATGGTTTTTTTATGACCATTTTAAGGTTAATCAGGCTTTCGGTATTGCTTGTCAAAACGGTTAAAGGATTTGCTTAATTGCTTCGCATAAGCTTTTTGACCATTCCGCTTAGCCAATTTCCGCATTTGGTTGAGGCAATATAGTTTGTTCTCAATGTCATCCTTGACTTGTTTTTGCAATCTTCTATCAAGGGAAAGGTAATAAGAAAGGGCTTTTGTATAGGTAGAGGTGAGCCGTTTACCTAAAGCCTTTGCTTTTTTTGTGGCTCCAGCGGAATAATAATTCCTTACCGTGTAAAAAGTGTTGAAATCAAAAGGCACATTTTTACGGGGAGTGACTTCCTGCAACCGGTCCATAACCTTAACCGCTCTCTTTTTTTGATCGCGTTTGATTAACGTTAGGCCCAAACGGTTAAAAATGTTTCGATAGTTCTTACATTGCTCCCGCATGACGTTATCCAGGTACAGGTTCTGGTTTGGCATGTTTCCCCATTCAAAATTTGTCATGAGGTTGCTGTAAGTAATTTCCGGGTTTATCCAGCCGGTTTGTTGGTCTAAGTCTTTATTATCCCTGATAGGTACCAAACAGTAAACCAGGCCATCTAACCTTAAATGATTCTCCAAACCCGCATAGGCACTTCTCCCGGCTGTGATGGTAAAATAAACCGGCCTTTCCCATTGATTTTGGGCAATAAAATCAAGTGTCAACAGATCAGATTTGTTCATCTGGTTTTTAGGGTAACGAAACCTAACCGCGTTTAAAATTTTGTTGCTATTCCTGGGCTTTACAGTGCCGTTGCTTAGCACAGTTTTTTTATTAACTGGGATTCGTAATTTTTTTGTGGGCAGGAAATCCTTCCGCATTCCTTCATTATTGGTCACTTTGGTCTTAGGCTCATCACTGGCTATGAAAGCCATTATTCGGGATAATTTATAGTGTTTGTCTTTCTTTAAGCTTGGGTGCGCTTTGAACATGACAGATTGCATTTTATTGGCCTCAACCTTTTCTGAAGGCATGTTGAAAAAAAGGCCTTTCGCCCCATGGGCCTGTTTTCGTAATTGTTCCTGGTACCAGCCCATTCCAAGCAGGCTGAGGTTAACAACCCTGACATCTTTCCGTATCCCCTCGACTTCCTGCAAATACCACAACGGATAGGTTTCGTTATCTCCGCTGGTGAACAAGACCGCATTTGAATCACAAGCGGTAAGGTAATTGTAGGCAAGATTCCTGGCAAAGTAACGGTCCGACCGGTCGTGGTCGTCCCATTCTTCAGCAGCCATTAAAATGGGAATTAGCAGGAGAATGGTGAGCCCCGGAACGATTAGCCAAACAGGCCATTGTTTCTTTCGCCTTAACTGGTCAAGAATGCCCATCACACCCATTCCAATCCAAATGGCAAAGGCGTAGAAAGACCCTACCATCGAATAATCCCGCTCTCTGGGTTCCAGGGGAGGGTTATTAAGGTATATGATCAGGCCTATCCCTGTCATTAAGAAGAAAACCAAAATTGTAAATGCTGACCGGACATCTTTTTTAAAGTGAAAGAAAAACCCGATTAAACCCAATAAAAAGGGTAGGCCAAAAAGTATATTCCGCCCCGGATTGTTTTTTAGCTTCTGGGGCAAACCTTTTTGGGAACCCAATCCTAGCCATTGCTTATCGATGAAGTCTATCCCTGTTAACCAATTTCCTTTGTGAAAATTTTGACCCGTTCCCCGGTAATCATTTTGGCGGCCAATAAAATTCCAGGAGAAATAGCGCCACCACATGTGCCCTAATTGGTAGGTAAAGAAAAAATGAAGGTTTTCCCGGAAAGCAGGTTTTTCGCCTTTGTCAAGGTTTTCCCAATTCCGGTAAAATTTAAACCGCGAATTACTTGAACGATCTGCCATCCGAGGAAAGAAGGTTTTGCCTTTGCTATTATAAACCGGCACTTGCTTTGGTCCAAGTTTTTTATACTTATCCTTTCCTTTTGTGTATTGCATAGCCCCTTCCTCAACGGCTTTAATGCGGGTATTGAACTGAGGGCCGTAAAGTAAAGGCCGGCTGCCATATTGCTCCCTGTTCAGATAGGATTTCAATTTAAAGACCGATTCCGGGTTGTTCATGTCAATGGAAGGATCAGCATTGGACCGGACCACGACCATGGAATAAGTAGAATAACCCATAAGAATGGCAATGAGTGATAAAAAGGCCGTGTTCAAAAGGATTTTTTGCTTTTTAAGGCTCCAGTAAACGCCGTAAATTAATAAGCCGGATAAGATGATGATCGAAAAGAAAATCCCGGACCAGAAAGGAAATCCCATTTCATTGACAAAAAACAATTCTACTCGGGCAGCTAATGAGGGAAACCAGCGGATAAGGCCAGAATTTATCAGGAGAAGGATAGCCAAGCCGATTAAACCTGTCAAAGTACCGCCTTTCCAGGTTGGTTTAAAATGGTTGAAATAATAAATAAAAGCCAGGGGAGGAATCACCAGTAGGCTTAATAAATGAACCCCGATAGAAAGTCCGAGGAGGTAAGCAATTAAAACCAGGTATTTCAGGTTTCGTCTTTCGTGGGTTCGTTTTTCCCATTTTAACATCAGCCAAAAAATAAGGGCCATAAAGAAGGTGGATAAGGCGTAAACCTCACCTTCGGTGGCAGAGAACCAAAATGTATCGGAAAAGGTAAAAGCCAAACTACCAATAAAAGCGCTCCCTAAAGCAACGATAAAAGGTTTTTTACTAATTGAATCGTGACTTTTAATGAGGATTCGCTGGGCTAAACCGGAAATGGTCCAGAATAGCAATAATATGGTAAAAGCACTTACTAATGCTGAGGTGCCGTTTACCATAACGGCTACCCATTCGGGGCCGGGAGCCAACATGGTGGCCAGTCGATTAATCATAAGGAAGAATGGCGCACCCGGTGGGTGAACGACTTGCAATTTGTAAGCTGCAGAGATAAACTCCCCGGTGTCCCAAAGGCTTGTAGTGGGTTCGATGGTGGTTAAGTAAACAATTAAGGCAATGGAAAAAGTGAACCAGCCCGCAAGATTATTCCAGAAAGTCCGTTGGTTTGCTTCCATGAAACGAACGAAAGAATTTTCTTTCAAATATAAACATTTGTAAGTGTTGCAAATGGCTTTGAGGTTGGGAAAGCCTGGATTTACCGAGATGGTGCTTTTTGATAGGGTTTCAAACCATCGCAGCCTAAAACATCAATACCCTAAAGCTTTTTTTGTTTTTAAATGAAACCGCCAGGTTAAAAGAATTGCAGCCATTGACAAGCCAACCAAAAGGCCCAACCAAACCCCTTTTAAACCCCAATCTAAGGTCAGGCCAAGTAAATAACCAATGGGCAGTCCGATAATCCAGTAAGCCAGAATCGTAATAGCAGTAGGTATTTTGACATCGGTTAATCCCCTTAAAGCACTTAATCCTGTTACTTGAAGGCCATCTGATAGTTGGAATAAAGCAGCAATTAGTAAGACCTGCGTGGCCAATGCCATTACTTCCTGGTCATCAATGAATAAAGCCGGTAAACTGTAGCGGAATGTCACAAAAGCTACACCACAAACCAACATGAAGGCACCGGTCAGGTGGTACACCGAAAAGGCAGAACGCCGTATTTGGTTATAGTCTCCTTTTCCGTAATGATTGCTCACGCGAACCATGGCTGCTGCCGCTAAACCATTAGCGGCCATGTAAGTAAATGTGGCAAGCGTTAGGGCAATTTGATGGGCAGCCAGGGCTTTGGCCCCGATCCAGCCGACTATCAGTGTGGCCCCGGAAAAGGCACTGACTTCAAAGAGCATTTGGGCACCAATAGGAAGTCCCAGTTTTATTAATTGCTTGAAATGGTATGGGGAAAAATCCCGCCATTGAAAACGGATGGGATACTTTTTCTGAACGACAGGAAGGAAAAGGTAGAATGTCATCGTTAGACCCATCACTGTTCTGGCTATTATGGTTGCCCAGCCGGCCCCGTTTAGGCCCAATTCAGGAAATTTCCATTTCCCAAATATCAAAAGGTAATTTAATAGCACGTTTAATAGGTTTGAACCCAATGAGACGAACATGGCCACTTTGGTCAGGGCCAACCCTTCCGCCAATTGTTTACTACCCTGGTAAATCATTAAGGGGATAATGCTTAAAAGCAGTAAGCGGAAATAAGGTATGGTAAGGTCCACTACTTCCTTTGGCTGATTTATTTGATGGAGCAGAGGAGCCAGCCAGTACAACAAAAAGGCAATGGTGGTTATCAATGATACATAAAGCAATTGTCCATTAAAGAAAAGCCGGGGAATTTCATCATAATCACTTCGTCCCCTTGCTGAACCGGCTAAGGGCGTTACACCCAGAGATAAACCAATTCCGCTTACCAGCAGGATGGAGTATACATTAGTGCCCAGTGATACCGCTGCTAAAGGATTGGCTCCCAGTTGACCTATCATCAAAGTATCAGCCAAAGCTGTTACGATATGGCCGAGGTTACTAAAAACAATAGGAAAGGCTAGCCGTAGATTTTTACGGTAATGGTAGCTGTAACGGGCTTTACGCATAAGCAACAGGGTAAAAACATTGGCTTTTAAAGCATTTGGCTGGAATTTGCAGGATTAATTTACCTTTGTTAAGCTTTTTGGTAAAGGATTGAACCAACTTTTTAGTTTTCTATTAAAAAAAATTCTACAGTATGGATCTGAACAATGCGAATGTTTTAATTACCGGTGGAAGCCGGGGAATTGGTAGAGCAATAAGTGAGTTACTGGCTGAGCAGGGTGCTAATATGGCTATTACTTCTCGAAACGAAGAGGAAGTACGCCAACAAGCCGAAAAAATCAATGGCCTTGGCATTCGTGCTGATGTAGCCAATCCGGATGATATTGAGCAAACCTACCGGGTATTTTTTGAGCATTATGACCGCCTGGATGTGTTGATTAACAATGCTGGTATTGTGGTCCGTTCTGAAATAGGAGAACTGGATTTCGAGAAAATGCAGGAGGTGTACAATGTGAATATTTTAGGTGCTGCACGCATGGGTGATAAAGCTGCCCAGGTTTTTAAAAAGCAAAAATCAGGAAATATCGTCAATATAGGCTCAACAGCAGGACTTACAGGTATGCCTGGCGGTAGCATTTACGTTTCCTCGAAATTTGCTTTAAGGGGATTATCCGAATGCTGGAAAGCTGATCTCAGGCCCTATAATGTGCGGGTTTTCCAGATCAATCCCAGTGAAGTAAAAACTTCGCTCGGAACCCCCGATGGCAAGGAGAAGGAGGAAGTGCCCAATAAATTAAGGGGGCAGGAAATTGCTCATACCATCAAATCCTTGCTGGAAATGGATAACCGCGGTTTCATTCCGGAATTATCTGTGATAGCAACGAATCCTTGGGATTAAGGATTTTTGCAATCATGAGAAGTGCCTGTAAAGATCCTCATAGGGCTAAATTACAATAACTTGGCCAATAATAATAGGGGACAACTCAGTAATGAAGTTTTAATTCTGAAACAAATGAACTTATAAGGGATAATAAGTTCATTTTAAAAACTTAGCGATGCTGCCAGTTGAATTGATCCATTTCGCTAACACAAGCCATCAGTAAATCAATAGAGCCCTGAATGTCTTTTTGGTTAGCCATTTCAATGACCTGGTGCATATTACGGGTGGGTATGGATATGGCCCCTGCAATGGCCCCTTCTTTACCCATACGCTGAATCATTGCTGTATCAGTAGCACCGCCCGTCAGAACTTCCATTTGGTAATGGATTTCCTTATTATCGGCTACCTTTTTCATGTATTCAACCATTCGCTGATCGCATATAGTGGCTGAATCCATAACTTTTATAGCAGCCCCTTCGCCAAGTTTGGTTATCATTTCCTGAGGCGAAGCGCCCGGGGTATCAAAGGCAATAGTGGTGTCTATGGCTATCCCGAAATCCGGATTAATCTGGTGAGCAGCGGTGGAAGCTCCTCTCAAGCCAACTTCTTCTTGTACAGAAAACACCGCATAAAAGTCGTAAGGGATGGTTTCCCCTTTTAATTTTTTCAGGGTTTCAATGAGCATAAACACGGAAGCCCTGTTGTCTATGGATTTACAAGTAACCTGATCACCCATCTCCAGGAATTCTCCTTTACGCGTTACGTAGTCTCCGACAGTAACATATTTTTCGACTTCCTCTTTGCTCATTCCCAGGTCAATGAAATAATCTTTTATTTTAGGCAATTTTTTCTTCTCCTCCTCGGTCATCACATGGATAGGCTTGGTCCCCATTACACCCACCAAATCTTCCTTACCATGCACAATAACCTTTTGAGCAGTCAGGGTTTTGGGATCAAACCCGCCCAGGGTCTGAAATTTGATGAAACCATTGTCATCGATGTGTTTAACGATAAAGCTGATCTCGTCCATGTGGGCGGCGGACATAATGGTTTTATCACCTTTTCCTTTTTTAAGGGCTATTACATTTCCCAGGTTATCAACCCGGTATTCATCCACTAAGGCTTTTATTTCCCTTATAACAACGTTTCTGATACGGTTTTCAAAGCCCGGAGCACCCGGCGTTTGGCAAATTTCTTCGAAAAGCTTAAGGTTTAGGGCCATAAGAATTATTCTTTAAACTTGGTAAAAGGTTACAAAAGAAGCGCAAAATTATTAATTTACAGAAAATAAACCGATTAGTTTTCGGTAGAATTGCCCGAAATTATGGCATTGATAAAAGTGCTTTAGCACTTTTCAATAGCATTAATTCAAGTTAGCCACGACTTAGATAATCAACATGAGGGTAATTCGAAGGATCAGCCGAATGGATTGATTTGCTTGGTCATTTATAGGATTAAAGCAATTGCATTGCCTAATCCGGGATTAATATAGAAAATTTGAACAAAAGGAATTTTTCTTCTTTTAGGGGGATTTTTAGCTTTTATAATCCTTTTAAAACCTTATTGGCTGAACAATGCTTAACGGACATTACTTAACTTGATCATATTGGTTTTGCCTTTTTCATGAATTGGCATACTGGCGGTATTGATAACCGCATCTCCTTTTTGAATGAATTGTTTTTTCTTTAGGATGTTGATCACATCTTCAAAGGTTTGGTCTGTACTGATGAATTTATCGTAATAAAAACCCCTGACGCCCCAGATTAAATTCAGAGTATTCAAAAGGTTTTTATTGTGAGAAAAAATAAAAACGTTGGCATTAGGCCTGTGACTGGAAGTTTTGAAAGCCGTGTACCCGGATTTCGTCATACCAATTATAGCCTTCGCATTCACCTGTTCTGCCATTAAAACAGAATTCTGACATATCGCATCCGATAAGTAGGACTCCTGATTTTGGTCTATTTCCTTAGTAACAGTGTAGATGTTGCCTTCTTTTTCTACATTGTTGATAACCTTTTCCATGTGCTGAATGACCTCTACGGGATATTTACCGATAGAAGTCTCGGCACTTAGCATAAGGGCATCAGCACTGTCGAGTACGGCGTTGGCCACATCATTGGATTCGGCCCTGGTTGGTTTAGGGTTTTCAATCATGCTTTCCATGATCTGGGTGGCAATGATAACCGGTTTAGCAGCATAGATGCATTTGTTCAAAATATTTTTTTGGACAAGCGGAAGTTTCTCGATGGGTGTTTCTACGCCTAAATCCCCCCGTGCTATCATTACCCCATCAGACGAATCAATGATTTCATCGATGTTGTCAATAGCAGCGGGTTTTTCGATCTTGGCAATTACCTTAGAGAATTTACCTTTTTCATCTATGATCTGTTGTAGTTCCTGAATGTCATATTTTGTTCTTACAAATGACAGGGCAATCCATTCCACCTCTTGCTCCAGGGAAAATTGGAGGTCGGACATGTCCTTAGGTGTGAGGGAAGGAAGGGAAACTTTGGTATGGGGGAGATTAACACCCTTATTGGAAGATATATACCCACCTAAATTCACTTTGGTTTTCACAATTTCTTCTTGGTCGGTTTCAGTCACCTCCAATTCCAGTTTACCATCGTTAATAAGCACCCGGTCCCCAATGGCTACGTCCCTTGGAAACTCGGGGTAGTTTATGTAAAGGTTATTTATGTCCCCATCAATTTCCTGGGTGGTAAAAACCACTTCCTTTCCTTCTTTTAGGTAAATGTCACCTCCTTTTACATGGCCTATTCTAAGCTTAGGACCTTGGAGATCAGCCAATATACACACATGGAGACTATTCTCGCGGTTGATCTTGCGTATGTTTTCAATGGCTTGCTTATGTTCGCGATGCGTACCATGGGAAAAATTCAAGCGAAAAACATCTACTCCTTCCTGGATCATTTTTTCAAGGGTGGACTTATCAGAACATGAGGGCCCTACGGTGGCAATAACTTTTGTTCGATTAAAATGGGGGTTAATCAAAATTCAAAATTTTTTCAGGTTTAAATTGATTATGTGAAAGTTCAAAGGCGGTTTCTACAATTTTCATTGCTTTCATTTTGTTCAGGTAGAATTTGGCATCGGCACGGTTTTCATAGTCTTGAATCACAAAGATAAAATCTATTTGTTTGTACCCCGGCATTAAGTACTTGCCTTTTTCTCCGGTTTTATTAGGGATCAGGAAAAAATTTAAGTTTTCATCATCATTTTTAGTCCAATAAATCTTTTCCCCTTCTTTCTCTTCTTTCTCTTCTTTCTCTTCTTTCTGCGTGTTCTGAGTCCATTTTTTGAATTGCATATTAAGTTCCTTATTAAGAAAATGGCTTAGTCGGTAACCGGGTGCGAAGGTGCTAATGGCCAAAATTTTGCCTTGAAATGCAGGTTCGGTCTTTAATGTGTTCCTTTTCAATTTTTCTTTTGGCAAATATTTATAATTTTGCATCCGAATTTAACAAATGATAATTTATCTTGCGATTACAAAAATATTTTAATTTGAACACAATTTTTGGAACTTTGCGATTTACAAACGGTAAAAATTTGGAATAATGTCAGACATTGCAACTAAGGTGAAATCAATTATTGTCGAAAAGCTTGGGGTGGACGAAAATGAGGTCACCTCTGAAGCCAGCTTTACCAACGATCTGGGCGCAGATTCTTTGGACACTGTGGAATTAATCATGGAATTTGAAAAGGAATTTAACGTGTCGATTCCTGATGAGCAAGCGGAAAACATTACTACCGTTGGTCAGGCAATAGCTTACCTGGAAGAGCAACTCAATAGCAATGAAAGCAGCAGTAATAAGGAAAGCGAATAACTAACCATTAAGGGAACCTTAATGCCAAATCAAGAGAGACGAGTAGTTATAACAGGCATTGGAGCCCTGACGCCTTTGGGTGATAACCTGAGTGTATTCTGGGAAAACGTAAAAAAAGGTGTTAGTGGAGCCGGTCATATCACCAAATTTGACCCTACTCAATTCAAAACCCAATTTGCTTGTGAGGTCAAAGATTATGATCCCTCAGCTTATTTTGACCGTAAGGAAGCCCGAAAACTTGATCCTTTTTCACAATATGCCCTCATTTCAACGGAGGAGGCTGTTAAGGATGCCGAGCTGGATTTTGAAAATTTGAACAAAGACCGGATTGGTGTGATATGGGGGTCCGGAATAGGAGGCCTAAAGACTTTTCAGGATGAAGTGACCAAGTTTGTACAGGGTGATGGTACTCCGAAATTCAGCCCTTTTTTCATTCCTAAGATGATCATAGATATTGCATCAGGGCATATCTCAATGAAGTATGGATTACAAGGGGTGAATTATGCTACTGTTTCTGCCTGTGCCTCCTCAGCCAATGCCATTGCGGAAGCTTTCCATTATATCAAGTGGGGTAAAAATGATGCGATGATTACCGGTGGATCAGAAGCGTCAATAATTGAGGCCGCGATAGGCGGTTTTAATTCGATGAAAGCATTATCGGAAAGAAATGACGAACCTCAAACGGCTTCCCGACCTTTCGATAAGAACAGAGATGGTTTTGTCCTGGGTGAGGGAAGTTGTTCTCTGATCTTGGAAGATCTTGAACATGCAAAACAGAGAGGTGCGCCAATTTACGCTGAAGTCAAAGGTGGTGGAATGTCTGCGGATGCCTACCATCTTACAGCTCCTGATCCTGAAGGAAAAGGCGCTGAACTGGTAATGAAGAATGCCCTCGAGGATGCGGAATTGCCCGGGGATAATATTGATTATATTAATGTGCATGGCACTTCCACGCCCCTTGGTGATATTGCCGAATTGAAAGCTATTCAATCGGTTTTCGGAGCGCATGCTTACAACCTCAATATTAGTTCAACCAAATCCATGACCGGGCATTTGTTGGGTGCAGCCGGGGCTATTGAAGCGGTTTCTACCATAATGGCCGTCAAGGATGATTTGGTACCTCCTACCATTAATCACTTCGAAGATGATGAGGATATAGACCATAACCTTAACCTTACCTTTAACCAGCCACAGGAAAAGCCAATTAAGAATGCTTTGACCAATACTTTCGGGTTTGGCGGGCATAATGTTTCCTTGATTTTTCAAAAATTCGATGAGTAGGCTTTGCCATTCAAATTTTTTCAAAAGATTGGCAGGAGGCTTTTTCAAAAAAAGGATTTTAGCACAAAATTCAAAAAAGAGTTTGGTTTTTTCCCGGATGATGAGCGCTACTACCAGGTAGCTTTTACTCATCGTTCTCAAACTTTTCAGACCAATTTGCCAGAAATTGGTGATCAAAACGAACGTTTGGAATTTCTGGGTGACGCCGTTTTAAGCTCTGTTGTTTCTGAGGATTTATTTCACAAATTTCCTGAAGCGGATGAAGGTACTTTAACCCGGATGAGGTCCAGCCTGGTAAGCCGTAAAAATTTGAATCAGTGGGCCAAAAATTTGGGAATACCCAATTTCTTGGAATTTGACAAAAGTTTGGAAACCAATCAACAATTTTCTGAAACCCTGTATGGCAATGCATTTGAAGCACTTATAGGAGCCGTTTTCCTGGATAAGGGTTACGGTTTCACCAAGGGTTATTTAAAAAAGCAAGTTCTTCAACCCTTCGTGGATTTTCAAAAATTATATGCGGAAGACCTTAATTACAAAAGCCTTTTAATTGAGTGGTCCCAAAAAGTAAAAAGGCAATTGATATTTACCTTGGAAAACCAGTTTGAAGGTGAGGATAAAAAATGGGTTTTTCAGGTAGCCTGCTGGTTGGATGACCAAAAATTAGGACAAGGCAAAGCTCAGCAGAAAAAGCAAGCTGAACAGCAAGCCGCTAAAAAAGCGATGCAGCATCTGAATTTACTCAATAAATAGCATGCGCTTTAAGCATCTATTTTATCAAAGAATTGGTGTTTATTGGCCAAGTCGGATATTTCCAAAAATTTTTGAATCGGATCTTCACTATCCCATAATTCCCTCATAAAAGTGGCCCCATCGAACCCCAGGTTCCTTATTTCCGGTATTTTTTCTTTTTTAACACCGCCTCTTGCCAAAATTTTGTGAGAACGATTTTTTAAGGTATTTTCTAATTTGGTCCAGTCATGATAACGCTTAAAACTTTTTTTAGAACGACTTTTGAATATGTTATTCAGGATAAGATAATCAAATAAACGGCTTGCCTTTTCCAAATTCTTTTGCGTTCTGAAAGTAGTGGTTATTGTAATACCAGGATTTATGAGCTTAAGGGAACCTACCTTTAAAGCATCCATAAATGGTCCGGTTCTTTCCTTGCTATTTAAATGCAGCCCCCTGAGGTTATAAGCCTTCATCAACTTTTTATTCTTAATAGAATGGATTATGATTTTAGAATGATACTTTTCCGGAATTTGATTTAAATACTGTTTGAGGGCATTTTTGGAATAATTGGGCTTTCGGACATGCAAGCGCCATAACCCATTTTCAAACAACTCCCTTATGATTTCCGTCTCTTTCGGAAATTCCCAATCCGGTGTGATTACAACTATTTTCATTGGGGTTTAGTCAGGTTTTATTTCCAATTAGTAACCCAAGAAACGCTTTTAAGCTATTATGCAAAATTAAGTATTTTAGTAATATTATAGTGAGATTAAAATTTACTGTGTTTTCATTTTATTGTTCAGGCATGATAAAGTTATTGAACTTTGCTTTTATAATCCACTGTCCTTAAAAGCAACCTGTGGTAAGTTTTGTTTCATAATTTTGTAAAAATTGGCCCTTTAAAACATGACTCGAAAAAAGCGGTTAGCCATTTTTGCGTCCGGAAGTGGCACAAATGCAGCCAATATAATCCGTTATTTCCAGGGTAATCACGTGGTAGATGTAGCTTTGGTTTTATCGAATAGAAAAAAAGCCGGTGTTTTAGAAAAAGCCAAAGATTTTGGCGTGCCGGCAAAAACTTTTGATAAAGCTACTTTTTATCATTCCACAGACGTTTTGCATTGGCTTAAGGAATGGGAGATTGATTTTATTGTTCTTGCTGGTTTCCTTATGCTGGTACCTGAATACCTGGTAAATGCTTATGAAGGAAGAATTATTAACATTCATCCGGCCCTGCTTCCGAAATACGGTGGCAAGGGCATGTATGGAAGAGCAGTCCATGAGGCTGTGCTCAATAATCGGGAAAAAAAGACCGGGATAACCATTCATTACGTAAATCATGCTTATGACCGGGGAAAGATCATTGAGCAGATTGAGATTAATATTGATCCCAAACAAGAAACCGTTGACACTTTGGAAGACAAAGTACATGCTCTGGAATATAACCATTATCCCCCAGTGATTGAATCGGTTGTTAATGCTCGCCGGAGCTAAAACGAAAGAGAAAAAGAAAAGTCGCTTTTTAGCTTTGCTCATTAAGGGCTATCCCCGCTAATGTTCATTAGGCGTTTAGGAATTTGCTGACAATTTTTGTAACCGTATTTAGGAACTGTAAAGGGAATTTTTAATAATTTTGGGGTTTATTCAGAATCTTTAAAAAAGATTAGCTTTGGCCCGAATTCGTTCTGCCCTCCTTAGTGTATATGACAAAGAGGGATTGGTGCCTGTTTTGGAGGCTTTAAGCCGGTTAAACGCTAAGTTAATTTCCACTGGTGGTACCCACCGTTTCATAGCCGAAAAGGGTTTTCAGGTTACCCAGGTTGAAAATTTAACCGATTATCCATCCATCTTGGGAGGCCGTGTTAAAACCCTTCATCCGAAAATCTTTGGAGGAATTTTGGCCCGTAATAGTGAAGAAGATCAAAAGGAGATGGATCAATACCAAATCCCGGTTGTTGATTTGGTTGTTGTTGACTTATATCCCTTTGCTCAAACCTTAAAAGAAGGGGGAAATGAAGAGGCACTCATCGAACAAATTGACATTGGAGGTATTAGCCTGATTCGTTCTGCGGCCAAAAATTTTAAGGAGAAGCTGATTATCCCATCAAAAGAGCAATATCCGGAGTTACTCAGAATTTTGAATGAGCAAGACGGAGAAACTTCTGAGGATGAACGAAAAAAATTAGCAGCAGAGGCTTTCCGGATAAGTGCGACTTATGACAACCTAATCCAAAGTTACTTGAGTAATGGTACGGATTGGGATGATGAATGGGCAAATTCCTTTGACCTTAATTTAAAAGGTGGCACCGCCTTGCGTTACGGAGAAAATCCTCATCAGAATGCCTCCTTTTATGGGGATTTAGCGAAATATTTAGAGCAGTTGAATGGAAAGCAAATTTCCTTCAACAATTTGGTGGATATTGACGCAGCAGTACGCCTTATAGAAGATTTGCCAAAGAATTCCTTTGCTGTGATAAAACATACCAATCCTTGTGGAGCTGCTTATAGTAAGAAATTAGTGGATGCCTGGAAAAATGCTTTGGCCGGGGATCCTGTTTCTGCATTTGGCGGTATTTTAGTAACCAATAGCTCAATCGATGTAGAAACAGCAAGAGCCATAGATGAATTATTTTTTGAAGTACTTATTGCTCCGGATTTTGAGGAGGAGTCCTTTGAAATATTGGCTAAGAAAAAGAACCGGATCTTACTTAGGAAGCATAAGTCATTGCAGGGCAAATCGGAAGTAAAATCGGTTTTAGATGGTTATCTTGTGCAGGATAGAGACAAAAAGGTGGAAGAGGAAGCGGATATAAAGTTTGTGACAAAGGCGTCTCCATCTGATGAAAAGGTAGAGGATTTACTCTTTGCCAATATTATTGCCAAGCATGCAAAGTCCAATACCATTGTGTTAGCCAAAGGAAAACAATTAACCGGTATTGGTGTTGGCCAAACTTCCCGTGTAGATGCATTAAAACAAGCGATTGACAAAGCCAGGCATTTTGAATTACCGCTTGATGGTGGGGTTATGGCCTCGGATGCTTTTTTCCCTTTTGCCGATTCGGTTGAAATTGCTAATCAAGCGGGGATAAAGAATGTTATCCAACCCGGCGGGTCAAAACGAGACCAGGATTCCATTGATTACTGTGACCAAAATGATATGGCCATGGTATTCACCGAAACCAGACATTTTAAACATTAGAATAATATGGGCGTATTTGATTTTTTTGTACAGGAGTTAGCCATAGACCTCGGAACAGCAAATACTCTTATTATATACCGTGACCAGGTTGTCGTAGAGGAACCCTCCATCATTGCCGTTAACCGTATCACTGGTGAAGTCGTGGCAATTGGGACCGAAGCCATGCTAATGCATGGAAAAACGCACGAAGACATTAAAACCATCCGGCCTCTTAAAGATGGCGTGATAGCAGATTTCAATGCGGCGGAACAAATGCTCAGGGGGATGATCAATATGGTGAATAAGGGCAAAAGGTATTTTGCCCCCCATTTAAGGATGGTTATTTGTATACCCTCTGGCATAACGGAGGTTGAAAAACGAGCAGTCAAAGACTCTGCTGAAAGAGCCGGTTGTAAAGAAGTTAAGCTTATTCATGAACCAATGGCGGCGGCGGTTGGAATCGGTATAGATGTGGAAGAGCCCAATGGAAATATGGTTATTGACATCGGAGGAGGAACGACAGAAGTTGCTGTTATTGCTTTAGGAGGAATTGTCACGGATCAATCCATCAGAGTGGCCGGTGATGAATTTACGGCCGATATTGAAGAATACATGAGGAGAGAACACAATATACTTATTGGCGAGCGATCAGCCGAGAAGATTAAAATTGAGATCGGAGCCGCATTACCAGATCTGGAAAATCCTCCTGATGATTATCAAGTGAATGGTAGAGATTTGATGACTGGTATACCTAAGCAGATCACTATTTCCTACGCGGAAATTGCTCATGCCTTGGATAAATCTATTGCGAAAATCGAGGAAGCCATTTTACGGGTGTTGGAAAAAACACCTCCTGAACTTTCTGCTGATATTTACAGAAGGGGCATTTATATTACCGGAGGTGGCGGTTTGTTGAGGGGGCTCGATAAGCGTATTTCCGAAAAAACAAAATTACCGGTTCATGTAGCGGAAGATCCATTAAGAGCCGTGGCCCGCGGAACTGGTATAGCCTTGAAAAATATCAACCGTTTTAAATTCCTTATGGGTTAAAGTATTCCGAACTGTTGACTTATTTTTGGGCATTTCAGCAATTAAATTGTTGAATTGACCCAATTAAAGCGAAGTATGGTGAAAGCGCATGAGAAACCTGATTTTATTCCTTGTTCGCTATTACAATGTGTTTTTATTCCTTTTCCTGGAGTGCATTTGCTTTTACATGGTTATCCATACCCAGTACTTTCACAATACGGTTTTTTTTAATGCCATGCAAAATGCTGTGGGAGAATATTACCAAAGCTATACCAATACCATCGAATATTTAGAGCTCAAGGAAGTCAATGATAGCCTCAGGACTGAAAACAAGCGTTTACGGAACAAATTGAAAAATTCTTACTATTATTATGAAAAGCCTGCTCTTAATGCGCTCGATACTTCCGGATTACCCGATTTAAAACCCGTTAAGGACACCGTTCAAAAAGACACACTTCGTTTTAAGCGAATCCAAAAGTACAAGTATTATCCGGCTAAGGTTATTAATAATACCATTAACAAACGGAATAATTACATCACCTTGAATAAGGGAAGTGCTCAAGGGATGGAGGAACCAATGGGTGTTATCACTAAAGAGGGGATTGTAGGAATTGTGAAAAACGTTTCCAGCCACTTTTCTGCGGCCATTTCTGTCCTACATAATGATTTCCATCTGAGCTGTAAGATTAAACCCATTAACGAAAACGGTTCCCTTATTTGGAATGGTGACAATGTGAAAATTGCCCAACTAAAAGACTTGCCCGCTCATCTTAACATTCAGAAAGGCCAGGAAGTCGTGACCAGTCAGTATTCCCTGATATTTCCAAAGGGTATACCTGTGGGAAAAGTAACAGATTACGAGGTTCAAAAAGGCGATAATTTTTACACGGTTTACGTGAAACTTTATGCGGATTTAAGAAACCTCAATACGGTTTATGCCATAAAGAATTTGATGCAGGAGGAGCAAATAAAGTTAGAAGAACAAGCCAAAGCCGAATGATACCGCAAGTTATTAAATACGGCCTGAGCTTTATTGCTTTTATTGGTTTGCAAATACTGGTAATAAACAACATTACATTGTTTTATTTGCTACATCCCTATGTATATTTCATGTTTCTCCTCATCCTTCCGCTACGCATTCCGAATTGGGCCATGTTATTGCTAAGCTTTTTAACAGGTCTTGTAATGGATGTATTTAGTGGAACATTGGGCATGCATGCATCGGCTTGTGTGTTCCTGGGTTTTATAAGGCCTTTTTTTCTCCGTGTGTTTCGCCCGAAAATGGAATACAGCGAAGAGGTGACACCTCATATTTACGATTTGGGTTTTGGAAATTATTTGCTTTATATTCTTACTTTGACTTTTTTACACCAGGCATTCCTTCATTTTGTGGAAGTATTTGAATTTACGGAATTTGAAAGGACACTTTTGCGTATTGGTATTAATACTGTGGCCTCATTTTTACTGGTGTTGGTAATTGAGCTATTGGTTTTTTACAGAAACCTCAATGAAGCATGAAGCTTTACGAATCCCGGAAATTCCTGGTTATTGGAATAGTGGTTCTAATCGGAGCCATTTTTGTGGCCCGACTTTTTTATCTGCAATTGGTGGCTGATGATTATAAGCAATTTGCGGAAGAAAATTTTTTACAAAAAAAGATTATTTATCCTTCTCGCGGACTAATTTATGACCGCAATGGAGAAATTCTCGTGGCCAATGAAACGGTGTACGATTTAATGGTTAATCCCTCTAAAGTGCAAAAGGATATTGATACAGCAAAATTCTGCGATCTGCTAAATATTACGCGAAAGGCTTTTAAAAAGCGATTGAAAAAAGCTCGTCAATATTCTTACTACCGCCCATCTGTTTTTCTTAAGCAAGTCTCCCAGGAGACTTATGGTAAATTTCAGGAACGATTGTATAAATTCCGTGGCTTCTACGGACGTCCCCGTACCGCCAGGAAATATCCCTATAAAGTAGCCCCTCATGTTTTAGGTTATTTAGGGGAAGTTACCAAAAAAGAATTGGATTCGGAAAGTGATTTTTACCAAATAGGTGATTACAAAGGTATAAGCGGTCTGGAAAAATACTACGAAAAGATCCTTCGTGGTGAAAAGGGTGTCAGGCATGTCCTGGTGGATGCCTTGAACCGTACGAAAGGAAGTTATCTGGACGGGGAATTAGATATCCCCTCAAAATCGGGCAATGATTTGGTTACTACGTTAGACGTTAGTCTTCAGCAATATGGGGAAAGGCTTATGGAAAATAAGATCGGAAGTATAGTCGCTATTCAACCAAAAACAGGCGAAATTTTGGCAATGGTTAGTAGTCCAACCTATGATCCGAATAAATTGGTTGGCAGAGAAAGGGCTAAACATTTTAACAGATTGGCCGGCAACGTTAACAAACCCCTTTTTAACCGGCCCATTACCGCTTCTTATCCCCCGGGTTCTACAATTAAGCCCCTTATGGCTGTCATTGGTTTGCAAAATGGCGTTTTAAAGGAAAATACCACCATACCATGTGATAATGGCACTTACATAGGAGGCTTAAGGGTGGGTTGTCACGAACACCTTTCACCGGCTGATTTGCATTATTCCATTGTTACTTCCTGTAATAGTTATTACATTCATACTTTTAGCCGGCTTATTAATCAGGATACTTTCGAAACTGTAGAATCCGGGTATAAAAACTGGTACAAACAGTTGGTTAATTTTGGATTAGGCAAAAAGCTTGGTGTGGATTTGCCCAATGAAAAAAAGGGTGACCTGCCTAAAGCTTCTTACTTTAATAAACTTTATGGCGAAGGAAGATGGCGGGCTCCAACCATTATTTCCCTTGGAATAGGGCAGGGCGAAATGGGTGCAACAACTCTCCAGTTGGCAAATTACGCCTCTATTATAGCAAACAGGGGGTATTATATCACTCCACATTTGCGCAAACGGGTAGTAGGTCGGGATACGATTTCCAAAAAACAGTTCAAAAAGCACAAAGTAAAACCCGACTCTTCCACATTTGAGCCAATTGTCAATGCCATGTATGATGTGATAGAAGAGGGTACGGGGCGTTATTATGGGCAGGTTCAGGGATTAAAGGTGTGTGGTAAAACCGGTACTGCACAGAATCCTCATGGTAAAGATCATTCTTTGTTTATCGCTTATGCACCCAAGGATGATCCCGAAATAGCAATAGGAACCATAGTGGAAAATTCTGGTTATGGAAGTGTTTGGTCGGCACCCATTAGTACCCTGATGATTGATCAATACTTGACCGATTCCATCAACCCGAAGCGTAAATGGATTGAAAAGAAAATGTTGGAAGCGAATTTTGTGGATAAGAAGAAGGAAAGTGAAAAGCAAGAAGAAGTCGCAGGCACCAGAGAAACCGATACCATTGAAAGCGAATCCATTACTCCTTCTGATACTGTTCGTTATGAAAATAACAATGAAGGCGCCTCTATTGATACCTTAGGGATAGAAGCGGAATAAAAATTATGGCGAAAGAGAAATTGAATAGCATCACTCAAAACCTTGATTGGGTTATCATCTTTCTATACCTGGCTTTGGTTTTTTTTGGCTGGATAAACATTTACTCAGCCGATTTTGACCCGGAAAATCCGGGCTTATTGAATTTCACCCAAAATTATGGTAAGCAATTCCTTTGGATCGTTGCTTCTTTGATCCTCGCAACCGGTATTTTGATAGTTGACGCTCGTTTCTACAGTGCTTTTGCCTACGGCTTTTATTTCATTAGCTTAGCCCTTTTGGTTATTACCTTGTTTTTTGGAAAATCTGTAGCCGGTTCGCGTTCATGGTTGGAAATCGGAGGTTTTGGCTTGCAAGCCTCCGAGTTTGCCAAATTTACTACCGCCTTAGCCCTGGCTAAATTCCTGAATCGGTACGAAGTGAGAATGACCAATCTTGGCCATGGTATTTTAGCCATCATCATTTTTGCCATACCTATCTTCTTAATCCTTCTTCAGAATGATACCGGTACCGCTATGATTTATGGCTCATTTGTCATCGTTTTATTCAGGCAGGGTTTGCCGGGCTATTTTTTGTATTTGCCCGTAGCCCTGGGTGTATTGTTTCTGAGTACTTTGCTTTTTGAAAAAATACTGGTTTTCATTGGCTTGGTTGTCCTTGCGGTTATAGTTTATTGGTTCCTTAAGAACCAAAAACGAGCAGCTTTAATCATTGTTTCAAGCCTGATTGTGGCATCAGGCTTTGTATATGCGGTTGATTATGCGTTTAACTACCTTTTAATGCCCCATCAGCAGGAAAGAATTAATGTTTTACTGGGAAAAGAAGTAGAGATACAAGGGGCCGGGTATAATATCCATCAATCTTTAATTGCCATTGGTTCAGGAGGTTTGTACGGAAAAGGTTTCCTTCAGGGTACCCAAACTCGTTTCGATTTCGTTCCTGAACAAAGTACAGATTTTATTTTTTGCACAATCGGGGAAGAGTACGGCTTCATTGGTAGCTCCATTGTCATAGGCCTTTTTAGTTGGCTTATCATTAAGCTAATTCTTTCTGCCGAAAGTCAAAAAGCAAGATTCCCAAGGATTTACGGTTATGGGGTGGTTTCTGTTTTATTGTTTCACTTTTTAATCAATATTGGTATGACTATAGGTTTACTACCAATCATCGGGATTCCTTTGCCTTTTATTAGTTACGGCGGGTCTGCTTTGCTTGGTTTCACTGCCTTGTTATTTGTTTACTTAAAATTGGATGCAAGCCAAAAACGATTTTACCATTGATAAGAAATACAGGGTATTTAAGGCAATACAAAAGATTGGTAAACTTGCCTTTTAAGTTTCAATGGGTTTGGAAGCATTTCATGACTATTAGGGGATTTGAAGCGATGTGATTTTCTTAATACAATAAACAAATTTTTTGATGATGACTTATTATTTTATCAAAGCCCCGTTGTCATGAATCAACATGCCAGGTTTTTACGTCACATCGCTCAGACTAGCAATATGCCCTTAATGCTGGAAGTTTCTGAAGCCAAAGGACATTATGTTTATGATGTTAAAAGCACCCCCTATTTTGATCTTATTGCGGGAATTAGCGTCAGTCACCTTGGTCATCGCCATCCAAAGGTCACTGAATCCATAAAGAAACAGATTGATCAGCATTGGCATGTGATGGTTTATGGTGAATTTATCCAATCCCCACAGGTCAACTTTGCTGAGAAGCTCTCTACCTTGCTTCCTGAAAAATTGGAAAGTGTGTATTTTGTAAATTCCGGTAGTGAGGCAACAGAAGGTGCTCTAAAGTTAGCAAAACGGTATACAGGTCGTCCCCATATTGTAGCTTTTGACCATGCTTATCATGGCAGTACTCACGGGGCGTTAAGCGTTTCAGGCGGAGAGTCCTTAAAAAATAATTTTCGTCCCCTTCTTCCCGGCGTTACCATTCAGGAGTTCAATGATCCCTATAGCGTGGAAAAAATTGATAGGCAGACCGCTGCTGTCATTGTGGAGACTATCCAGGGGGAAGCTGGAGCCAGGGTTCCCGGCAGCGAGTTTTTAAAAGCCCTTAGAAAAAGATGTGATGAAACCGGTACATTGTTGATTATGGATGAAATCCAGGCAGCCTTTGGCCGATCAGGAAATTTGTTTGCTTTCCAACATTTCCGGGTAGAACCGGATATCCTGTTGCTTGGTAAAGCTTTAGGGGGCGGTATGCCCATAGGAGCTTTCATAAGCTCAAAAGCTGTAATGGATTCACTGACCCATGATCCCGTATTAGGGCATATTTCTACTTTCGGAGGACATCCTGTACCGTGTATTGCCGGCCATACAGCTTTAGATGTCCTTATGGAGGAAAAAATACTTGATGAGATACCCGAAAAAGAAACAAGGTTTCGTCAAAACCTGGAAAAACAAAGGGATATCAAAGCAATCAGGGGAAAAGGATTAATGCTGGCCATTGAAATCGGAGAATTTGAAAAGGTGAAACAGGTAATTCATAACCTTTTTGATAAGCAAATTATTTCAGACTGGTTTGTATTCAATAACCAGTGCATTCGTGTAGCACCACCCCTAACCATTTCTTTTGAAGAAATTGATTATGTGTGTGATCAAATTCTGGCAAGTATCAAAGAAGCCAATTAGAAATCATTACCCCTTTGATAGCCAAAGGTTATGGGAAACACTCGGAGTATTCCTTTGGTTTATACGATGCGTTAAAGGCTTCCGAAGAATACAATCCCTTTTTCTAAAAAAGCATTAAAGGAATTTGAATGGGAGGCCGGGTTAAGCTTTTTCAATTTGTAATGAGATTAATGGCCGGCGTATTGTTTTTCTTTTACGGATTTTTTGGATTTTCCGTTGGAGCGATGTCTTTGGGATTGCCCGTTTTTATTTTGCTGCTTATTACGGCGCTTGGATCCGTATTGCTCTTCCATAAGCTGTTTAAGAATGGAAGAAATGTTACCTTTTAAACTTTTACGATCCGAAATGAAGTCCAAAAAACCACTTTCCAATAAGAATTCGGAGCTTTGAAAACCTTCAGGCAACTCTTTACCGGTGGTTTGCTTAATAACACGAGGGCCGGCAAAACCAATCAAAGCATTGGGTTCCGCAATGTTAATGTCCCCAAGCATGGCAAAGGAAGCGGTAACCCCACCCGTGGTCGGATCTGTTAATACAGAAATGTAGGGTAAGCCATCTTTTTCAAGCAATGCTAATTTAGAAGCGGTTTTGGCCATTTGCATGAGGCTGTAAGTGGATTCCATCATGCGGGCACCACCTGATTTCGAAACAATGACCAAAGGCAATTTATTTTCACGGCAATAATCCACAGCACGGGCGATTTTTTCTCCTACTACAGAGCCCATTGAGCCCCCAATATAGGAAAAATCCATGGCGCCCAATACGGTACTTACTTTATTAATCTTTCCATGGGCTATTCGAATGGCTTCATCAAGGTTGGTCTTTTGTTTCACCTCCTCTAAGCGTTGGCCGTAAGGCTTACGGTCTTTAAATTGCAATGGATCGGCAGGCTTCAGGTTCGCAAATAATTCCTGAAATTTGCGGTTATCAAACAGGATCCTGAAATATTCCTTGGATCCGATTCGAAAATGATGGTTGTGCTCACAGGAACATACGAAACAATTTTCTTCTAATTCCTTAATTGTGATGGCATTTTTACAAGCCGGACACTTATCCCATATTCCCTCAGGCAGTCCAATTTTCTCGTCCGTCCTTGTTAAGATGCCTTCTTTTTCTCTTTTTAACCATGCCATAAGCCCACCATTTTAAAGTCCATACTTTTTTAATACCAAGAATACCCCTGATAACGGTCCGTTAAGTATTTAGCGATGCAAAAATAAGAGGATACAAAGAAAAAAAGCATGACTTCCACAAAGATTTTAAATGTTAAATAAACCCTGCAAAACCCCTCTATTAAGCATCCTGACGTTTTTAGCCATTGATCCCGTAAACTTCTGCAAACCCCTTAACGAAAAACTAATTTAAGAAGTTTGAACAGATTACAAAACTTTTAAAAGAGTTACGTGAGGATCATTAATTGCTTTTTAGCAAAATTGAAAGCCAAAATGGCTGTTGGATAAAAATCCTAAGAGCGTTAAATTCATTGGTCAGGCTAATTGTATTTCCTCTGAGAGGTAAACATCTTGTATGGCATTTAACAGTTTAATGCCTTCTTCCCTTGATTTTTGGAAGGATTTCCGACCTGTTATCAGGCCGGTGCCTCCTGCCCTTTTGTTAACAATGGCTGTCGCAAGTGCATCCTGTAAGTCCGATTCTGCAGAACCTTTTGAGGCTCCTCCGGAATTGATTAAGCCTACACGGCCCATGTAATTGTTAACCACTTGGTAACGGGTTAAATCGATAGGGTGATTTGAGGAAAGTTCTTCGTACATTTTTTTATTGGTCTTTCCAAAACCAATTTCAGTAAAACCTTGATTTGTGGTAGGCATTTTTTGCTTGATGATGTCTGCCTGTATTGTAGCGCCCATGTGATTGGCCTGGCCGGTTAGGTCGGCTGCGGTGTGATAATCTTCCCCGTCTTTTTTAAAGTCATTATTTCTTAAATAACACCAAAGGACCGTAGCCATCCCCAATTCGTGTGCCCGTTCAAAGGCTTCTGCAATTTCCACAATCTGACGATTCGATTCCTGCGAGCCAAAATAAATGGTGGCGCCTACGGCAGTAGCTCCTAAATTCCAAGCTTCATCTACGGTGCCAAAACTAATTTGGTCGTAGGTGTTGGGGTAGGTGAGGAGTTCATTGTGGTTGAGTTTAACGATAAAAGGGATCTTATGGGCATATTTACGGGAAACGGAAGCAAGATTGCCAAAAGTGGTAGCGACTGCATTACAGCCCCCTTCAAGGGCTAATTTAATAATGTTTTCCGGGTCAAAATATTGGGGATTAGGTCCAAAGGAAGCTCCTGCGGAATGTTCAATACCCTGGTCAACCGGTAAAATGGATAAATAACCGGTACCAGCTAACCGTCCATTGCCGTATATCTCTTCCAGGCTTTTTAAAACACGGTTATTTCGATTAGAGTGATACCATACTTTATCAATAAAATCCGGGGCCGGTGCATGAAGCTGGTCTTTTGGGACCGTTTTACACTCATGCTCCAACAAGTACTCTGCCTTGTCACCAAGGGTATTGACAATGTCTTGGTAATTCATATCGTCTGTTTTTCAGTTTTTGGCAAAAATAACCATTTTTTAAGTGCATGGACAAGGGTTTAGCTTATCCAAATAAAAGATTTGAATCATTTTTCCATCCTTGAAATACCTCTCAAATCAAGAATATGAATCAATAAAGGTAATAATGAGCATAAAAAAGCCAATATCCTGATTACATCAGCCATTGGTTTTAACCGGAAATCCTTAATTTTGACGTCTACAAATGCCCGGAATAGTAACCTTGATTAGTAATGCCTTATAGCCATTTTATGCTACCTTGTGTCTTCAAAACCCTGACCGGGCTTAGTTGCCCTTGGTGTGGTTTTCAACGTGGCATTTTTGAATTGCTTAATGGAAATATCTTTGATAGCATAGAGATTTTTCCACCCCTTTTACCCATGATGGCAATGATCGGAATGTTGATCTTACGCCTTCTAAAGTCCACAGCCAATCGCTTGAGTGGCTTGTATATCACTTTTAGCTTGACCGTGCTGATGTTATTACTTAATTTTATGCTTAAAAATTTTTCACTATGAACGAACCTTCCCTTGAGCAATCCGAATCGTCACATATGAAACAACCCCTTCCCAATGCTACAGCCGTATTAGTACTGGGTATTTTATCTATTATATTTGGCTGCTGTCCGGGTTTTATCGGTTTGATTCTTGGTGCCATTGGGCTTATGCTGGCTCAAAAGGATTTTAAACTCTACCATGCCAATCCCCATTTGTTTGAAGAATCCGCTGTTAAAAACCTAAATGCGGGTCGGATTACGGCCATCATTGGTTTAGTGATCGGTGGCTTGGTGACCATTTATTACATTTTCATTATGGGTACAACTGATTTCTGGGAAAATTACCGGGAAATGATGGAAAAAGCCATGGAACAAGCCAAACAGCGGTAAATGCTTCTCTGAATCCTATGCAAGCCCTTTTTCATCCAGCTGAAAAGCAGGGGTGTAACGATCACGGTTGGCTCAAGACTTGCCATGGTTTGGGTTTTGTCGATTTTTATGATCCTGATCGAATGGGTTTTGGGCATTTTCGGGTACTGGACGATGATGAAATAGTACCGCGGAAGGGTTTTCCAATGTATGCCCGTGCCCATAACAAAATTCTCAGTATTCGGCATGGAGGAACCCTTGAGCATTAAGACGAAATGGGTAATGGTTCAATAATGAGAACCGGCGGTATTTAGGTTATTTCGGCAAGTAAGGGAATTCTTCATGCTAATTACAGCCATTCTACTTTAAAGCCGGTTAAGTTACTTCACATTTGGGTAAACCCCGACAATAGGCAAATAGGGCCTATCTATGATCAGCGTTATTTTAAAGCGGGTCATTACATGAACGAATTTTATTAGGTATTAAAGTCGACCGGTACGCATGGCTTGTGGTTGCACCAAAATGCATGGTTAAATTTAGGAAAAACCGCCCAAGGAAAAAACAAAGGGCTTGTTAATTGGAAAATTCTAACCAGGTGGTATACCTATTCATGCTTGTAGGAAAGGATCGAATAAATGGTAATATCCTCATTAATAGGATGGCATGGGGGGTCCGGAGAACGGATTCATTTCAACTTAAATGCTGGGCTGATACTACTTGATTGGCTATTGAAATCCCGATGCAATAATGCCAATAATATGATAGCATGATTAAATCCCTGGTCTTTTTGCAAGGGGCTTTGGGCACTTTAGATCATTTCAATCATGTAAAACCATGACGGGGAAAGGATTTTGATTGTTATGGCTTAAATTTTAAAAATATTATCTCCTTTAAGCCATTTTATCTTTAATTGCCCACTATGGTTACAGGCTCGGGGGTTTCAAATTGTTCGTGAAACCCGTTTTATCTTTGCATAGTTTTGAAAAAAGCGAAGGAAAACTGGCTTTAAAAACCTGAAAAGTTTAAACCCATGAACAAAGGCTCCTTAGGCAGGCATATCCTGGTGGAGTTTTACGAAAGTTCCCCGGAAATCCTGAACGATGTTAGCCTCATTGAACAAAGCATGGTGGATGCTGCTCAAGAAGCAGAATCCACGGTGGTGAATTCAACATTTCATCACTTTTCGCCATTCGGGGTTTCAGGGGTAGTGGTGATTGAAGAGAGTCACCTGGCTATCCATACCTGGCCGGAATATGGCTTTGCATCAATGGATATTTTTACATGCGGAGATTCTGTTGAGCCCTGGATTGCATTTAATTACCTTAAAAAAGCTTTCCATTCCGAACATGCTTCTTCCATGGAAATGCTCAGGGGACAACTCAATCTTCTGGAGAAAAAGGAAGATTTTGATTTAGGGGCCATGCGGGATGAGAAAACCCAGGAAATATTGGCTCCCAAATACAAAAGGAATGTTTGGTTCACTGACCGAGACGAAAATATTGCGTTATCCCTTCGGCATAAGGGCAATACCCTTTTCCGGGAAAAATCCCCTTATCAGAAAGTGGAGGTGTTTGATACCTATGCCTATGGGCGAATGCTCGCTTGTGATGACATGGTGATGTGTACGGAAAAAGATGAGTATGTTTACCATGAAATGATAGCCCACGTTCCATTGCTTACACACAGGGAAGCTAAAAAAATCCTTGTCATTGGAGGCGGTGATGGTGGTACCGTTCGTGAATTGCTCAAGCATGATCATGTAGAGGAAGTGATAATGGTGGAAATAGATGAAAAGGTAGTAGAGGCCAGTAAACAACATCTGCCAACCCTTTCCCAGGCTTTTGGTGATCCGCGGTTACATTTGATTTATGATGACGGTATCAAATACGTACAACAAGCCCCTTCCGAAACCTTTGACCTGGTAATCGTAGACTCCACAGACCCCGTAGGACCGGCGGAAGGCCTTTTTACAGAAGATTTTTACAATGATGTCTACCGGATCCTGAATGAGCAGGGTGTCATGATTACCCAGAGCGAATCACCACGTTTCAATGTAGAGGTATACAAGGAAATCTATCAGACTTTTAAGCGTATCTATGGGGATGACAAGGTTTTTAGTTACCTGCTTTTTATTCCGACTTATCCGACCGGTATGTGGAGTTTTTCCTATTCTTCAAAAGGAGATGCTCATCCCTGGAAGAGTTTGAATGACCAAGAAGCCCGGGATTTTACTGAAAAAAATGGTTTGCAATATTACAACCCGGAAGTTCACCGCGCAGCTTTTTCCTTACCCAATTTCGTCAGGAACATGATTGGCAGTTAGATTACTATTCAATAAAACCAGGATCAAATTGACCTTCAAAATACTTTAAAATCCAAAATAAGTAGTTATGCAATCTGACCCTGAGGCGAGTAAGAAACGAGCGGAAAAATTAGCGGAATTTGAGCCCGATCAAAACGGTCTTTACCATAAAGGCATTTTTGGGTTACCCTTTAATCCGCCTGAGTCTGAATTGGTATTAATCCCCGTACCCTGGGACGCTACGGTATCTTATGGAGATGGTACACTTTATGGGCCGCAGACAATTCTTGAATCTTCTCATCAAATGGATTTGTATGATGAATGGACTCCCGGAGCCTGGAAACTTGGTATTGCCATGGAAGAAATCTCTGAAAACTGGATGGACCTTAGCCGGGAATTCAGGGCTAAGGCCAAATACAACATCGATCACCTGGAGGGCAAATTTGAAGCCCCTGAGCAAGTAAGAAATGAGATATACGAAGAACTAACCAATGCCTGTGAAATGCTTAACGATTGGGTTAAGGAAGAATCCGCATATTGGATGAATAAAGGCAAATTGGTCGGCATTATAGGGGGTGAACACAGCGTGGCTTTGGGGTATCTTCAAGCATTGAATGAAACCTATGATGACTTTGGGGTCCTGCAGTTGGACGCTCATCTGGATTTGCGGAAGGCTTATGAGGGTTTTAAGTATTCCCATGCCTCTGTCATGAAAAATGCCCTGGAGTTGCCCGCGCTTACCCAATTAGTTCCAGTAGGAGGTCGGGATTTTTCGGAAAAAGAAGTGGCATGCATTAACGATAATTCGGAAAGGATCTCGTTTTTTTCGGATAATTATCTGAAGGAGCAGGTGTTCAAAGGCAACGGGTGGGATCAAATATGTGATGAGATTATTGCCCATTTGCCTCAGTCGGTTTATGTTTCCTTTGATATTGACGGGCTTGAGCCTTCCCTGTGCCCAAGTACCGGAACACCCGTTCCGGGTGGTCTCAGTTTTAGCCAAGCCGTTTACCTGATCCACCGGGTGGCTGAAAGTGGCCGAACCATTATCGGTTTTGACCTTTCGGAAGTGGTGCCAGTTAAAAATAACAAAGGAGAATTTTATGAGTGGGATGGTAACGTAGGGGCTCGTATTCTTTATCGATTGTGCGGGGATGCTATTTGGTCAAATAATTTGATAGAGAATTGACCGGGGATTGCTAAGGGTTTAATAATTAATTTCCCAATTTCCGCAAGAAATTTCATAGACTTCAGGGAATAATTTCATTGAAATAGGCGTCTATGCAATATGTGCTAATTCCTGATATTTGCAAATTTGGATTCCCTTCTCCCTTCATCAGAGAGAAGCGGTAAGGATGAGGGCTTCGGTGGAAAAAAACCTTACTCCTAAGGGGGTTTATCAAAACTGAAAAATTCGGAGGTTTTTCCATCAAAAAAGACCTGGGATCCACCGCCTAAGAACGGCTCAAAAAATTCAATCACAAAGTGCATTTGAGCAATTTAAAAAAAGTACATTGAAAACAGGAAACAAAAGGAATTCTTGGAAGGGATCCTATTATAAAGGAACGGAGCAGATTCAGAGGCTTTCTTTACTTGATAGGGGACTCGTTTACGCATGAATCAAGCGTTATGAAAATGTATTAAAAGTGTTGTCAAAAAACTTTGCTTTAATTATTAATAAGGCGTGGCACGGTTTTACCAAGTTTAACCGTACCACGCTTCGGGTAAGATCAAGCAGATTAATATTCTTTATCCCTAAGCCTAAAGGATATATGGCTTTGAATGGCTTCCCCGAATCAATGGGTTAGAGGCACTAAATTTAATTACTTTTCTTTCATTAATCGGGATTTGATAGGTAGTTGACCCTAAACCTCTTCTGGTGTTCATTTTATGAAGTTTACTCCGGGTAGTCAAAATGTATCCTGGGAGCAAACTTATGGAACTTCCAACACCTTGGAAAAAGCCAAAGCGGTTGCTGAACACAATGGCGACCTATTTTTTGCTGGTGTTACTAAAAAACCAGGCAGTAAGGAAATATTTATTGTCCAGGTAGACAGTGCTAATGGCAATGTCAAGAACAACAAGTATATTGGAAGTGGTAATCGTGATGAAGCCAATGATATTATAGAAACCTAATCAGGGGACTTAGCCATAACAGGCACCACCAAAACAACGGTTAACCAGAATAGCCGCTTGACTTTTGTGATGGTATTCTCCATGAGCAGTAATAGCTTTTCTATCAAACAAGAATTTGCTTATGGGACAACCAATGACAATGAAGGAAATGCATTGGTCCAAGATTCCGAAGGAAACTTTTGGGTGATTGGTGATGTGAACAACAACAGCACTTACGGTTTAATTTACCAATTAAAGCAAAATTTTAGTGATAATACTTCCGGTGACGTTGATTACAAGGCTGTATTAAACGATGGTTCCAACAAGCAAAGTTTGACCGGCATTAATTATCACAGCAATCATGTCATTGCAGGCGGGTTTGGAAAAATTCAAAGTGATGAAAATAATGGTTCAATTGGTGCCAAAGCTGCTTTGGGGGTAAAAATCAATGAGGGAGCCAACAACCCTTCCAATGCGGACGCCCCTGCTGAT
>CAZJWK010000018.1:0-19898 GCA_964549595.1 uncultured Sphingobacteriales bacterium
ACCAGCTGATTACAAATCAGCTGCTCTAGGCCAGCTGAGCTACATCGGCATTCCTGTTTCAGCTTTATTAAAGAACTTTTAAACTTCTAAAAACGGCTGCAAATATAGTAATTTTCCTTCAATTCCAAAAAATAATGCACCCTAAAATTCTATAACTTAAAAACGGGATTGCAATAGAAAAGCATTTCCGTTTGAAATGGCAAGTATTCTATATCCCTAATTTGATAGGATGAAAAGGAAAGAAAAATAAACCAGGCTTGGCAAACGGCTTGACTATCCTATTAAATTATTTAGCCTGCTTTTTCTCTTTATATTTTTGGATTTGTTTGCGCATTGCTTCTACTGCCAAATCCACAGCTTTTTCAAAGGAGTTCTCCTTTTCCTTACAGAAAAGGGTGTTGTCTTTTACTATGATTTTAATCTCTACTTCTTTGTCATTAACACTATTCCCGTTGTCATGCAAATAGACAATGCAATCCATAATATTTTGGTAAAAGTGCTCAAGCTTTTTCACCTTATTTTGAATAACCTCATTTAAATGATCCGTTAACTGCACATTATCCGGTGTCTGAATATCAATCTTCATGATGCTTAGCTTTTGGGTGCGCTTTTTTATAAACAGATTTCAGCTTCTCAACTGAATTATGAGTATAAACCTGTGTTGCGGCCAAACCTTCATGGCCTAAAAGGTTTTTAATGGCATTCAAGTCAGCCCCCCTGTTAAGCAAATGGGTGGCAAATGCATGCCTCAGTTTATGCGGACTTCGTGAAGGAATGCCACTAAACCGGCTTAAAACCTTATTGACTAATCGGTAAACATACATAGGGTAAAGCGGCCTGCATTTTTGGGTAACCATTAAATATCCGTCCGGGCCAACGTTCCGCTCCGACTTTTGCCTCTGGATAAAATCTTCCAATGCGTTTCGGAGCGTCTTATTTAAAGGAATTGAACGTTCTTTATTCCCCTTACCCCTGATTTTTAGGGTATCTTTCCGAATGTCTCCTATCCTAAGGTTAATTAACTCTGATAACCTGATGCCTGTTCCGTACAAAATCTCCAAAATAAGCCGATCCTGTAAATCATTTTCTGAATCATCCCATTTAAGGCTGTCCAGAATTTTTTCCATTTCCTCTTCTTCCACAAACTTTACTAACCTTTTAGGGGGTTTTGGCGCTTCCACGCCATCGGCAGGGTTTTTTGTAATAAAACCACTCTTTTTTAAAAACCTATAGTAAGTTTTAATTGAAGAAAGTTTCCGGTTGATAGAGGTTTGTTTCAGGCCCTGATCCATCAACCCGGCTATCCAAGATTTAACCTGAGGTGTGGTGACATTTAAGGGAGAAATGCCTTCATAAGTGGATTGAAGAAAATTCAAAAACTGATTCATATCGGCTACATAAGCAACCGTTGTATTATGGGGTGCGCGCCTTTCATTCTCAAGCCATTTTTGAAACGCCTCTAAATACATCCAAAATTTTATCAGCTTTGTTTTTTGCGCATTTTCTCGGAATATTCAGCTTTTGCTATTTCCATTCTCCTTTCTTCAGAGGGTTTTACATAAAATTGCCTGTTTCGGAATTCACGCAACCTTCCACTTTTTTCAAGTTTTTTCTTGAAACGTTTTAAGGCCTTATCAATAGACTCATTCTCTTTAACACTCGCTTTGATCATAGGTAGATAGGGGTTTTCAAAATTGAATTTCAGTAAAATGTATTTTACAAAGCCAATGCAAATTTAAATAAAATCTTTAATTTGAAGAATTTATAAAGCAATCGGTTTTGAAGAAAAACCTTTATTGGTTCAGCAATTCCCGTGAAATAACCAATTTCTGAATTTCAGATGTTCCTTCACCAATGGTACAAAGCTTTGAATCCCTGTAATGTTTTTCCACCGGATAGTCTTTTGTGTATCCATACCCACCGAATATTTGAACTGCTTCGTTTGATGCCCTTACAGAAATTTCTGAAGCATAATATTTCGCCATAGATGAAATTTTAGTGGTCTTACTACCCGCATTTTTCAATTGTCCGGCTTCCATGGTCAAAAGTTCAGAGGCATCAATTTCAGTTTTCATGTCAGCAAGCTTAAAAGAAATACCCTGGAATTGGGAAATGGGACGCCCAAATTGATTCCTTTCCTTGGAATACTGAAGTGCGGCTTCATAAGCACCCGTAGCAATGCCTAAACCCAAAGCTGCTATAGAAATCCGGCCGCCATCGAGCACTTGCATGGCTTGCCGAAAACCATCCCCGACTTCCCCAATCCGGTTTTCATCTGGTATACGACATTCATCAAAATTCAACTCAGTGGTTTCCGATGCCCGCATTCCAAGCTTATTCTCCTTTCTACCGGGTTGAAAACCTTCCATTCCTTTTTCTATAATGAAGGCAGTCGTGTTCGAATTTTCATTCTTTTCCCCGGTTCGGGCCATTAGTACAATGACATCACCTGATTTTCCATGGGTAGTCCAATTTTTAGCGCCATTGATTACCCATTGATTGCCATCCCATTTGGCGGTCGTTTCCATAGCCCCTGCATCCGAACCCGTATTCGGTTCAGTTAAGGCCCAGCCCCCTAAATATTCACAAGTAGCCAATTTACTGAGGTAACGATTTTTTTGTTCTGCGTTGGCAAATTGCATAATGTGCCCAGCCGATAGAGAATTATGAGCAGCCATGGATAAAGCCACTGCTCCATCTAATTTGGCCAGCTCCTTAATGGCAACAATGTATTCCAGGTAACCAAAACCAGCACCATTGTATTCTTCAGGGATTAAAACCCCCATTAACCCTAAATCGCCCATTTTTTTGAAAACTTCTACCGGTAATATTTGGTTTTCGTCCCATTCCATCTTTTTGGGTTCAATTTCCCGATTCCCAAAATCCCGGACCATTTCCCCAACCATCTTCTGGTTCTCGCTATGACTAAAATCCATAATTCTTAATTTGGTGACTTTATTATCAAAGTGTTTTTACGTTGAAATTAGAAGGTTTAACAAAGCTTTCAAAAATGCTTATTTTTTTAAGAAAAGGCAACAAGTCAACCAAGAATGTCCAACCATTAGGTATTTAAACAACCCTAAGGAACTACATAGGGTTTAACTTTCGAATACAGTTTAGCCCCTATTATTTTCTTTGTTTTCAACTTTTTAACGGAAGAAATTTCGCCGTGTTTTTCCTTGTAGTCAAAAATTGCTTTTACATCAGGATAATCAAAATAAGGATGTTTCAAAAATTCCTTGAAAGTATTTTCGCTTAAAGAAAGTGGCTTAATATGACTCGTATCCAATATTAATTGAGGCACTACACGCTCAAAGTTGGATGAATCCATCCCATAAATAGTTTTCAATTGTTTCATTCGATAAAAGCCGCCTAAATTTTCTCGCTTTTCAACAATTTTTCGAGCAAAAAAATCACCTATTCCATACACTTTTTTTAACTCAGAAGTATCAGCTTGGTTTAAGGTCACTTTAACCTTGGTTTCTACATTTTTAGTACCTTTAGTGTCTGCCTTGCTTTTAAAGTTATTTTTACCATCGTTAAGGGAATCTTTATTGGCTGATTGGTTTTGCTTGCTTTCCGGTAAATCAATATAAGGAGCCAATTTTTGATAAATGCTATCTGTAAAGCCGTAAATGGTTTTCACATCAGTTTTTTTGTAAAACTTTCCACCTGCCTTTTTGTAATTCTCAATAGTATGAGCTAATTTTCGTGACAAACCCAATTTAAGCCACTTTTCATACCCGATTTCGTTTGGGTTAAACTCAAAATAAACCGGTTCATCAGATTTGTTTTTTCCGGATTCAACTTTATTTTCTTTTTCTTTATCATGCTTCTTTCTGGAAGCAATAAATTGTTGAAGCTCTCTCTGAAAACGCTTTTTCTCTTGGACCACCTTGGGTTCATTCAAATAAGCAATCAGACCAGGTAAAAGGCATAAAATCAATAAAATGGCGGCAAGCAAGATAAAACCTAAGTATTCGCCTCTGGAAAAATTAAAATATTCACGAAGCCATTGCATTTCGCCTGTATTATAGAAAAACCTGTGAATGGTTTTTAATTTATTCTTATACCAAAATTATAAAAAAATTGGAAATTTTTGATTAATAAAAATAAAAACAAGGACTAATATAAGCCTTTAGAGGCATTAATATCTCTGATCGGAAAGCTTTTTTTATCGCTTAATAATCTCTCCGGATTTGATCTTTTGCAGGTAATTATTCAACGCTTTAGAAACTTCCGGAATAAGGATATAAAGCCCAAGTACGTTGGGGAAACACATGGCGAAAATCATGGCATCCGAAAAAGTAAAAACCTTTCCTAAAGACATCGCGGATCCAAAAACAATAAAAAGGCAGAACAATGACTTGTAAATCAAATCTACAATGCGACTTCGCCCAAAAAGAAAACTCCATGCTTGCTGGCCGTAATAAGACCAGGAAATCATGGTGGAAAAAGCAAAAAATAGCACAGCCAATGTTAAAATGATATTAAACCAGGGAATAACCGAAGAAAAAGCATTAGAAGTTAAAGTAACTCCTTCCACATCCTCCTGGTAATGGTAATGATCTGTAATGATAATGACCAAAGCTGTCATTGTACAAACGACAATGGTATCAATAAAAGGCTCAAGCAAAGCAACCAACCCCTCACTGGCAGGGTTATTGGTTTTTACGGCAGAGTGCGCAATAGGTGCAGAACCAATGCCGGCCTCATTGGAAAAGGCAGCCCTTTGAAAACCCACGACCAAAACTCCCACTATTCCGCCATAAACAGCCTTGGATTCAATGGCTCCTTGAAAAATGGCTGAAAATGCTGCCGGAATTTGCTCGTAACTTACGCCAATGATAAAAATGGCTGCCATGAAGTAAATTCCGGTCATCAGGGGAACCACTTTTTCCGTCACCCTGGCAATGCTTTTAATCCCGCCAATAATGACAATTCCCACTAAAAAGGCTAATACTATACCAAAGATCCATCCCGGTAAATTGGGAGCCAAATTATCAGAAAATTGGGAATATGCCTGATTTGCCTGAAACATATTACCACCCCCAAAAGAAGCGCCAACACACATGATTGCAAATAGGATGGCCAAAACTTTACCCAGGCCTCCCAAACCTTTTTCCTTCAGGCCCCGACTAAGGTAATACATAGGACCACCGTATACAACCCCATTTTCATCCAACTCCCGATAACGAACACCAAGTGTACATTCTACGAACTTCATGGACATACCCAACAAACCGGCTAAAATCATCCAAAACATGGCACCCGGGCCACCTATCGAAATGGCGATGGCTACGCCTGCAATATTCCCCAAGCCTACAGTAGCCGATAACGCTGCTGTTAGTGCCTGGAAATGGGATACTTCGCCGCTTTCATTGGGATCAGAATATTTGCCTCTGACTATATCAAGGGATAACCTAAATTTACGAAAGTTAATAAACCGGAAAACAATGGTAAAAACGAGACCCCCCAAAATAAGCCATATCACCACAATAGGCACGGCAACCAAAGGTTCCGATATAGCACCTCCCTTTTTAACCGCTTCACCTTCTTCGACTTTACCTCCTTTAGGAGAGGGAACCTTATACGTTTTACGTTCACCCGCCTCACTTTCAATAATAATTCTGTCAAACCGTTGGGCAGATTTATCAACCTCAACAACTTCTCCCGCAATTTCTGATTTCAAGGCAGGTTTAATGGTGACCGGGTAGAAAATGATCCCTGAGATCGCATCAGCAACAGGCCCTACCGTCTCATTGATTTTCTGGTCAATGGTTTTTTCTTCTTTTTCTTCTGATTCGTCCTGGCTTTGGGAAAATGTCAAACAGGGTAAAAATAGAAGTAAGAAAAGAAAGCGTAGGTTTCTCATGCCGTTATTGGAAGTTTTAATTGAAGCCCAAATATAAAGGAAGAATATTTAACAAATCAAAATGGGAATAGGCGAACTACTAAAGGCATTTTCTTTTTATAATTTAAAAATTTCAAATTCAATACTTAATAAATGCCAAAATGGCAAAAACCCTTTATAATTTGTAATTTTGCCCCTATCTTAAGAAGAAAAGCAAAGAAATTTTATGGAAACCTTAAGTGGTAACGTGCTATTAGGTGAAGAAAGACAAGGTGAAGCTTATGCAGATAACAAAAATGCCCATAATGAAGGGCTTAAGTTTTACTTGGAAAGTTATGGCTGCCAGATGAACTTTTCAGATAGTGAAATAGTAGCTTCTATCCTGACGGAAGCAGGCTTTTCCCCCACAAAAACCATTGATGAAGCGGATCTTATCTTAATTAACACTTGTGCCATACGAGATAATGCGGAACAACGGGTTAGAAAGCGTCTTGAAATTTTCAACAGCTACAAAAAAGAAAAGCCTGATTTATTGATAGGCGTATTGGGTTGCATGGCTGAAAGGCTGAAGAAAAAGTTAATGGAAGAGGAGAAAATGGTGGACCTGGTAGTAGGTCCGGATGCCTACAGAGACCTCCCCAAATTGGTAAAACAAGCAGATGAAGGGGAAAAGGCAGTTAATGTATTCCTCTCAAGGGAAGAAACCTATGCAGACATCAGCCCGGTGAGACTGGACGGAAATGGCGTCTCTGCTTTCATCTCAATAATGCGGGGCTGTAACAACATGTGTTCTTTTTGCGTGGTACCTTTTACCAGGGGTAGGGAAAGAAGCAGAGATCCCAATTCTATTAAGCAAGAGGCTCAGGATTTATTCGATAAAGGCTATAAAGAAGTAACCCTTTTAGGTCAGAATGTAGATTCTTATTCCTGGCAAAACGGACAAAGCTTTGACTTTGCAGACTTGTTAGCCTCAGTGGCTGAAATAGATCCCTCGTTAAGGATTTGGTTTTCCACCTCTCATCCGAAAGATATTACGGAGAAGGTGGTCAAAACCATGGTCGAGTATGAAAACATTTGCAATTACATTCACTTTCCTGCTCAATCAGGAAATAGCCGTATTCTTGACTTAATGAACAGGGGATACAGCCGGGAATGGTACCTGGATAAAATAAACATGATCCGGAATATTGAACCTACCATGGGACTATCTTCTGACATTATAACCGGCTTTTGTTCCGAAACTGAGGCTGAGCACCAGGATACCTTATCCCTAATGGAGGAAGTGAAATTTGATATGTCCTACATGTTTTACTATTCAGAGAGGCCGAACACGCCCGCAGCAAAAAAATATACTGATGACATACCCCTGAAAACTAAGAAGAGAAGACTTCAGGAAATCATTAAGCTTCAACAACAACATTCCATCGAAAACAACCGGTTACAAATTGGCAAGGTTTTCTCTGTTCTGGTGTTAGGAACTTCCAAAAAATCGGAAAAAGAATTGAAAGGCCGGAATACCAATAACCGTATGATCGTTTTTCCTGATAAGGGGTTTCAAACAGGAGAATATGTCGATGTGGAAGTGAAAGATTACACGAGTGCGACACTCATTGGTGAACCTGTTCAATCTTAAAAAAAGCAATTAGGTTAAAGTTAATGAGCATCTCCCAAGAGAAAATAGAGCAAATTAAGAAAAGATTCGGAATTGTTGGGCAATCCCTCTTACTTAACCAAGCGATTGAAAGGGCTATTAAAGTAGCCCCTACAGATCTTTCCGTTTTAATTACCGGAAAAAGTGGGGTGGGTAAGGAAAACTTTTCCCATATCATCCACAGCCTAAGCCAAAGAAAACACAACAAGTTTATTGCAATAAATTGCGGTGCTATCCCAGAGGGCACCATTGATTCTGAGCTTTTCGGTCATGAAAAAGGCGCGTTTACCAGTGCGGTAGATAGCAGAAAAGGTTACTTCGAAACCGTCAATGGCGGTACCATTTTCCTGGATGAAATAGGTGAATTGCCTTTAGGCACGCAATCTCGTTTGTTAAGGGTTTTAGAAACCGGTGAATTTCTAAAGGTGGGCTCCTCTAAAGTGCAAAAAACGGATGTCAGGGTTATAACTGCGACCAATAAGGATCTTCGTGAAAGCCTTGAAGAAAATAAGTTCAGGGAAGACTTATATTACCGGCTTAGCACAGTTCAGATCCATATCCCCACTTTAATGGAAAGACAGGAAGATATTTTAATGCTTTTTGCCAAATTTGCCAGTGATTTTGCCGATAAACACAACATTCCCCCTGTAGAAATTACCCCCGATGCCCAGGAAGAATTAAAAAATTATTCGTGGCCGGGTAACATCCGACAGCTTAAAAATTTTGTCGAGGAAATTTCAGTCCTTGAACCTGACCGCACATTGGATGCGGATACCATTAAGGCCTATTTGCCCCCGGAAGAAACCACCCAATTGACCCAGGTTAATAACGGCCAAAAAGGTGAGGGCTTTCAAAACAATGAAGAAAGGGAAATCCTCTATAAAATCCTTTTTGACTTGAAAAGTGACGTTTCCGAACTTAAAAAGTTAATGCAGGAATTTTTCAAGGCATTTCCCTCCCATTATCAGCCAGACTTTACTGCTCCTAATGAAGAATCCGAAAAGAAATTGATCGAAGCAGCCAATGACATGTCCGCTAAATCAGAGGCCATCATGACCGAACCCTCTCATGAAGGCAGCCCTAACGAGGAAAACCCTGAAGAAAGTAAGAATGACGATCAAATTCTTTCCCTTCAGGATCTGGAAAAAGAAATGATCAAAAAGGCTTTGACCAAGTACCAGGGTAAGCGTAAAATAGCTGCCAATGAACTTGGCATCTCAGAGCGAACCCTTTATCGCAAAATCAAAGAATATGACCTTGAACACCTCTAAAAGAACCGGTAAAAACCTTTCCTTAAAACCATGGGTTCTTAATAAAGCACTGGTAGGAATATGTTTAGCCCTTCCCCTTTTATTAGGAGGCTGTGGCCCTTATAGTTTTACCGGTGCAGCCTTATCGTCTAAGGTAAAAACTGTAACCGTTGAGAATTTTCCCAACAATGCGGATTTAATTGTCCCTACTCTTAGCCAGAATTTTACCGAAAAACTGAAAAAGAAATTCCTGCGGGATACCAGATTGGAGGTGGTTCGTCAAGGTGGAGATTTGGTTTTTAGCGGTAGCATTGTAAAATACGATGTTTCACCTGAGGTCATTCAAAAAAGCCGGCAGAATAACTTGTCGAAACTCACGATTGCTGTTCGTACTACTTATCTGAATAAGGTCAATCCGGATCAAAATTTTGAAAGGAAGTTTTCAGAATCTGAGACCTTTAAAAGCAGTAAAAACCTTGACCAGATAGAAGATCAAAAAATTGACGAAATCACCACCAAAATCATCGAAAAGATCTTTAGCAAATCAGTCAATAACTGGTAAGTCATGATGGATAAAGCCCAATTCCAAAACTACATCCGGAATCCCGGTGAAATTACCATTAACCCGGATTTAGGGCTTTTGGACCAAGTCATAAAAACCTATCCTTTTTTTCAAAGTGCGTATATTTTATCCATCCTGGCTAACCACGAATCCAAAAGCACTTTCTATAGCCCGTTCCTGCAAAATAGCGCTGTTTTTGTAGCGGACCGTGAAGTGCTATTCCATCTTGTTAATCACCCCAATCAGCTTTCAGCAAAAACGCCTAAAAAGCATGATGAAAAGAAAGATGAATTGCGTGAATTGGACCGAATGGTAGAAACCAACGCCAAGTCCTTTTCCAGTGATCAACTTCTTAATGAAATTCAGCAAAAGCATTCCGAATCCAAAAAGGTAACACACGAAACCAATCAAGCCTTTGAAGAAAAGAAGTCTCAGCAAAAAACCCACACCGATAAATCTGCAGAACATCAGAGTAATCCCGAGCGGAATGAAGAAAGCTTTGAAGAATGGCTAAAAAAACTCAAAAAACCCAATAAGGTTAACCGTAAAGAAGAAAAACCAATAAAAAATCATGTTCAGGGTCGCAGCGGCTCTGAAACCAATAAAGGAAAAAAAGAGCAATCCGACCAGGCCATTATTGATAACTTCCTTCAACAAGCACCCAGATTAAGCAGGCCTAAGACCAAATTTTATAACCCTGTTGAAAAAGCGCGGGAAAGCATTGAAGAAGATGAAAATCTGGTTTCTGAGCCATTGGCCAAAATTCACTGGGAGCAGGGACATTTAAAAAAAGCCAAGCAAATTTATGAAAGGTTGACTTTGCTTTATCCGGATAAATTCGATTACTTTGCCCGGAAAATTGAGGAAATAAACTCACAAGAAACAAAAGGTAAATAACCCTTATGCTTAAACTTTTATTGATACTCATACTTATTGCTTGCGTTATCCTGACCCTAATTGTCATTGCCCAAAATCCTAAAGGGGGTGGTTTGTCCTCTGCCTTTGGTGGTGGAATGGCAAGTAATGTGATGGGCGTTAAGCAAACCACAAATTTTCTTGAAAAAACAACCTGGATCATTGCTGTGGGCATCATGGTAATTGTCATTTTTACCAATTTTTTCCTCCCTGAGAGGAAGCAAAACAAGGAGCAAAAATCTGTGATGGAAAAATTCGAGAACACGGAAACGCTACCCCAATCGCCACCCCCTAAGCCAAAAATTCAAGAAGGAGATAACAAAGGCAATCAAAACCAAGGCGGTGGTTCGCAAAATGCTCCCAGTTTAAGACAAGGGGAAGAACGAGACCAGAATAGACAAAATAACCAGTAGATAAAATCTACTTTATTGGTAAAATTGGCAAAATGCTTTGAAAGCCACCTTAAAAGGGTGGCTTTTTTAATGGATACCAAAGGTATTCACTCTGAATAGATGTGTCTGATTAAGACGCGTTTAGCGATAGGCAACAAGGTTTCATTTTCCGGAAAATTGAACGGTGATTCAATGGCATAACTGGCAGGGCTGGTAAAATGCTCATGATAATTTTTCACCAATTCCTTCTTAATGGATTCATAAGTATTGGTAAGCCTGCGTTTAAAGGAGGCAAGGTATTTTGCGGTAATACCCTTCATGTTATCCTTGGCCAGTTTAAACTGCTTAACCTTGTAATAATAAACTTGTGTGACTTGCTGATCCCCGTTTCGGATAAACAAGTAACCCTTTTCCGGGTTGATAGAGATTAACCCGACTTGCTTTAATTCCAAATGGTTTTCGACAAAATCAAAAATTTCCTTGCCTTCATCCAGGTAGGGCTTAATTTCTTCAATGGAATTTTGAACGATTTCTTCCAGTCGTTTCATTAATTCGTCATCCTCAATGACTTTGTGGTAATAAAGTTTAAGTTTTTGAAGATCAACACCTCTTAACTCCTGCGGAAATTGTTGATACAGATTATTTTTTTTATCCATGAACTGTTTCAAATTCCTGTAGTGAAAAACCAACTCAGAGAGGTAAGGATACAATTGGTTATAATGGAAAGCTTTTTCTGCTTTCTTAAGGTAGGCCAATAAGACATATTTTTTTTGCTCAGTATCAACCCTTCCACTTAAAAACCAATCGGCTGAAAGTTGATTTTGTTCGACCTTTTTTTGTTGATTTCCCATAGCATAAACCTTTTGAATTACAACAAAAGCAAGTAAAAAAAATTGGCTACTAAAACCAAATGTCTTCTTCAGAAAACTTTTTCCTATCTTATCAAACTGCCAAATTGACTATCTTATTGTCATAGATTGAGCCAAAACAACGAAAATTTGGCATTAATACCCTTTGGCATGAGATATGTTAAAAGAGGGGTGACACATTGTTAAACGCTTAAAAATGCAATAAAAATGGCAGTAAACATCAAACCACTTGCGGATCGCGTGATCATCAAGCAAGCCGAACCTGAAGAAAAGACCCAAAGCGGTATCATCATTCCGGATACAGCGCAAGAAAAGCCTCAGAAAGGCGAAGTTGTAGCGGTTGGTCCTGGCAAAAAAGATGAACCCACAACGGTTAATGAAGGCGATGAAGTACTTTATGGAAAGTATGCCGGAAGCGAGATCACCATTGACGGTGATGAGTATTTAATTATGCGGGAATCTGACATCTTAGGTGTCATACAATAATTTTCATTTTTAACAAGCCTTTATCAATAAGACATCTGATAAAGTATTAAAACCCATTAAAAAACTAAAAAAACAAAAGCGCTATGTCTAAATTAATCGAATTCAACACCAAAGGAAGAGATAATCTGAAGCGGGGTGTTGATCAACTAGCAGATGCCGTAAAAGTTACATTAGGGCCGCAAGGTCGTAACGTTGTAATGGATAAAAAATTTGGCTCACCTTCTATCACAAAGGACGGCGTTTCGGTAGCCAAGGAAATTGAACTGAAGGAGCCCGTTGAAAACATGGGGGCTCAGATGGTTAAAGAAGTAGCCTCCAAAACTTCCGATACAGCAGGCGATGGTACTACCACCGCAACAGTTTTAGCCACCGCCATCATTAATTCAGGCTTAAAAAACGTAACAGCGGGTGCTAACCCTACTGACCTGAAAAGGGGTATAGATTTGGGCGTTGAGGCTGTCGTGGAAGACCTTAAGAAGCGATCCATCGAGGTTGGTGATGATAACCAAAAGGTTCAGCAAATCGCCTCCATCTCAGCCAATAATGATGAGGAAATCGGTAAGCTGATTGCCGAATCCATGCAAAAAGTCAAGAAAGAAGGGGTGATAACCGTTGAAGAAGCCAAAGGTACTGATACCTATGTAGACATTGTAGAAGGTATGCAATTTGACCGGGGTTACCTTTCTCCCTATTTTGTGACAGACACCGAAAAAATGCAGACCGACCTGGAAGATCCTTATATCCTGATCTGCGACAAGAAGATCAGTAACATGAAAGAACTGATGCCCCTTCTTGAAAAAGTCGTTCAGTCCAACAAACCGGTACTCATCATTGCAGAGGAAGTAGAAGGCGAAGCCTTGGCTACTTTGGTTGTCAATAAAATGAGAGGTACTTTCAAGGTAGCAGCCGTGAAAGCTCCGGGCTTCGGTGACCGCCGTAAAGCCATGCTGGAAGACATCGCTGTTTTAACCGGTGGAACTGTCATCTCTGAAGATAGAGGTCATACTCTTGAAAATGCCGACTTAAGCTTCTTAGGCAGTGCAGAAAAGATCTCTATCGACAAAGACAACACCACCATTGTCAATGGTAAAGGGGAAAATGACGATATCCAGGCTCGCATTAAACAAATTAAAACGCAGATCGACCAGACCGATAGTGACTATGACCGTGAAAAGTTACAGGAACGCCTTGCTAAATTAGCAGGTGGAGTTGCTGTACTTTATGTCGGTGCTGCTTCAGAGGTAGAAATGAAGGCAAAGAAAGACCGCGTAGATGATGCCTTAAATGCGACAAGGGCTGCTGTCGAAGAAGGCATTATTTCAGGTGGAGGCGTCTCTTACATACAATCCGTAGGAGCCCTTGATAATGTGAAAGGCGATAATGAAGACCAAAATACCGGTATTAAAATCGTTCAGAAAGCCATTCAAGAACCCTTGAAGCAAATCGTTGAAAACGCAGGACAGGATGGTTCAATTGTGCTGGAAAAGATCAAAGAAACCAATAAGGACCATTACGGTTATAACGCCAGGACAGAGCAATACGAAAACCTCCTGGAAGCTGGTGTTATAGATCCCACAAAAGTGAGCAGGGTTGCCATTGAAAATGCAGGTTCAGTAGCAGGCATGCTGCTTACTACTGAATGTGTATTGGCTGATAACCCTGAGGATGAACAAGAATCCGCCGGTGGCGGCGGTGACGCCGGCATGGGCGGAATGGGAGGAATGGGTGGCATGATGTAAAGCCCCCTTCCGCCTCAAATAATAACCCCGGTGAGTTCGCTCATCGGGGTTTTTTTATTTAGTGGTATCTGCCAATACTTTTAAAATTGGCTCAAATTTTCAAAACTTAATGCGGATTCAGGATTAAACCCTATCCTTTTGATCCTCATTCCATTTTCACATCCAAAGCATCCCGTAAACCATTGCCAATGATGTAAAAAGTCAAAACCATCAGCATAATAGCAATACCGGGTAAAATGGCCAGATACGCAGAATCCAGAATAATAAAACCCCGGTGGTCATTAATCATGTAACCCCAAGCCGGTGTTGGAGGTTGAACTCCAATGCCCAGGAAACTTAAGCCGGCTTCCAATAAAATGGCAGTGGCAAAATTGGCGGCTGAAATCACAATTACGGGCCCTAATATATTTGGTAAAATATGCCGGATAATGAGCCGGTGACTTTTCAGGCCTAAAGCAAAACCGGCTTCTACAAACCCACTTTCCCGGATACTAATAAGCTGGCCTCTTACCACCCGGGCTACTTCCACCCACATAGTCAACCCTACTGCTAAAAAAACTTGCCAAATACCTTTCCCCAAAGCCATACTCAAAGAAATAACCAAAAGCAAAGTCGGAATCGACCAAACCACATTGATGAGCCAAACAACCACATCATCTACCCATCCTCTGAAAAATCCACCAATGGACCCTATCAAAACGCCTACGAAAAGGGAAATGCCAACCGCAATCAATCCCACCGTTAGGGATATCCTTGTGCCCAGCAATAACCGGCTTAAAAGGTCCCGGCCAAAACGGTCCGTCCCCAGCCAATAAGTACGGTGTTCAATATGGTTATGTTTTATTTTGGCTTTAAGTGTGCTTAAGGCACGAGCCCGCTTATCTCCTTTAAAATCCCTGAAATAAACACTGTCCTTTTTTAATTGGTAATTGGGGTCTTCCGGTGAAAGGGCAAAACAAACATCAGCCAACTTTAAGGATTCTTTGGTGCCTTTTTGCCCTTCCCCAATATACCGGTAAAACTCAACCTTGTCCTTTTTTATTTGATAACCTTCGATGGGTATATCCCGGTAGGGTAAATCTTTTCCCTCCCAAATCGTTTTAAAGATATTATTCTCAGGGGGCTCACCATTTTTTGTCACCCTTAACACGTCCACTGAAAAACCGGGTTTTTTCATCTCAATTTCCAGCATCATGTTGTTGGCATTCCTGGAGGAATCAGGTAGAATGAGGGGGCCAAGGATCGCAATTAAAACGGTAATTCCGATAAAAATTATTCCACCAACAGCCAGTTTATTTTTACGAAGCCTCAGCCAGGCATAGTAAGCGGGAGATTTTCCTTTTTGTTTTTTTGACTCATTCATCTATTGAAGGACCTTTTCCGTATAAGTCTATTCCCTTGCTGGTAGCGCTAAAATAATATTCTTCAAGGTTATCACTATCGTAGAGAAAGGCTTGTTCAAAACGTCTTTTTGTTTCGTTGAAATGGTAAGGGGACACATACTTTTTGGCAATTAAATTTCGCAAAGCATCTTTGATCACATTGTGTTTGGCATCTACTTCTTCTTCGATTTTTTCAAAGGGCTCAAAAAAATAAAGCGTCCCTAAAATTTGATATTCTACCTCGTAAATTTCCATTATTTCACCTTCCTGTTTTTCCAGTTATAGGCGCCAAAATTTGCATATATGGCAATAAAGACCACGTAAAACGGATAAATCAGTGCAGCAGGAAAATAATAAATCAACATCCTGCTCATTTCAAAAAACCCACTCAATGGTAACAAAAATAGAAATTCCATCACCACCTTGAAGCCAAAAAGTATTAAAAAGCAAACTGCCGGGATTAAATTCAAAGGCATTCCGAGCAAAGCCAAAATAATCGCTAAATGATAAAAGAAAACAAAATAAATTATTAATACTGTGGCCCATTGGGTATAAGCCTTTCCTTTAGAAACCCATCTCTTTCTTTGTTGAAGGAGTTCCGAAACTTTTGCTAAAGGTTGCGTAAAAATCAGGGCTCTTTTGCTTTTTAAAAATTCCACCTTTTCAGGATATTTCATGTTTATTTTATACAATAGAAATTCATCATCCCCGGAAGCTAAGTGGTCATACCCCTTAAATCCATTAACCTCTTTAAAAACATCTTTTCGATATGCCAGATTAGCCCCATTACACATATTCGGCTTATTATTACTGATAGAAGCAGCCCCGATTCCAATTAAGCTCATGAATTCCAATGTCTGAATGGCTTCAAAAAAACTTTTCCCGGGTTTATATTGAACCGGCCCCGCTATAAAATAGGGCTCTTGCTCATGAATAAATGAGGCCATAGTCAAAAGCCAGGTTCGGGATGCCACACAATCCGCATCGGTAGTGACTATCCAATTGCCTCTCGCCTCTCTTATGCCTGTTTCAATGGCTTGTTTTTTATACGCTACGAATTCCTCTGATGCTTCATCAGGCACTTTTATTAGTTGAAGGGGTAATTCGGGATGGTCATTTTTAAACTGCTGTACTTTATCCGCAGTAAAATCCTCAGATTGATCATCCACGACCAATACCTCAAAAGTGTCAAAATCCAAGTTTTGATCAAGAAGGCTTTTCAGGCATGGTTGAATATTTTCTGCTTCATTTCTGGCAGGAATCACCACGCTTAAAAACGGAATTCCTGTTTTTTTACCCCCTTCACTTAGGGTCGGTGAATACTCGGGTAGTTTTAACCAGCCGGCTAAGAACCAACCGACCAATACGGCATAAAGCAATCCGAAAAAAATAATCGCTGTAGTCATTGTTTTAAATGCACAATTGATTTAATGGTTTTCCCCGTTCCGCTGGATAACCAGGAAAATAGCACCAAAAAAAGCGGGAATTAAAAGGTTAATGAACCAAAGGGCATAAGTTCCCATAAGTATCCCTGGCTTATTATCCGCAAAATAACCAATAAAATGAACCGCAGTGGCGCCCCTAACGCCCAATTCTGTTAAAGCGATGCTGGGTATTATTGCTTGGGTAAAAAAGTTTAAAGGAATGCTAATCAATGCTTCTTCCCATGCCAGTGATACATTAAACACCTTAAACAAAAGCAGGAATTGGATCAAAAAAACCAGGTAACGCAGGCCTGCGTAACCAAGAATCACCCCTAGCCCTTTTGAATGAAAATAAGCCAGCACATTGATGTATTGTTTAAGCTTGGTCAGGTAAGGTTTTTCAGGGATTAAATAATTCACCGAGCCTACGTTAAAATAGATGAAAAGTAAGATCAGGTTCAGGCCTAAGGTCAAAGCCATTAAAATATAAAACAAATAGAATGAGCCTGGTTGAATAAGCCGGAAGTAAAACAGAAAAGCCAATGAACCACAAATTACAGTTATCAAGGTCTGGGCAAAACTACCGACAAGTGTGGCAATAATGGCTTTTATTCTTTTCTGAGGCCGAATGTAGAAAATTCTTCCCAAATACTCAGCTATGCGGTTTGGCATAATAGAAGAAACGGTAACTCCACTAAAAATGGCTTTAAATGAAGTAGGAAATCCAATGGTTTGAATATGCTTTAATAAGGTCTGCCATTTTAGGGCTTCGATCCCCCAGTTCATTATCATCAAAAAACAGGTACCGGCCAACAATAAATAACCTAAGCCATCAACTTCCTTAAGGCTTTTTATAAAATCATCAAAATCCTGACTTACGAAAACAGCCTTGTACAAATAATAAAAGGCAAGGAAAAATATGATCCATTTGAATCCCAGTAAAATCCTTTTTTGGTACCGTTTCCAAAAGTTCAAAATAAGTAGGTTTCAGGTCGGAAATTGAATAGAGTCAATATTTAACAATGCACGAATTTTCAAATTCTTTGAGAAAAAAGGAAAATAGCGCTTTTCAGTAGGATGATATCCCCTTTTACCTAAAAAGGTTTAATTTTGATGACCAGGTATAAATAGCAGGTATGGGAAAAAAGGTGAAGGAAATTGAATCAGACAAGATAATTTTAGGGGTAGATCCGGGTACATCCATTATGGGGTATGGTTTAATCCAAATAGCAGGGAAAGAACCAAAAATCCTGAATTATGGAATTATTCACCTCAATAAATATCCGGACAATATGATAAAGCTGCGTAAAATATTTGAGCGTTCCCTGCAATTAATTGAAGAGCACAAACCTGATGAATTGGCTATTGAGGCCCCTTTCTACGGCAAAAATGTGCAATCCATGCTTAAACTTGGAAGAGCGCAGGGCGTTTCAATGGCTGCCGGACTTTACCGGGATGTACCCATTTTTGAATACGCCCCGAAAAAAGTAAAACAATCCATAACCAGTAATGGCAATGCTTCAAAAGAACAGGTGGCTGGTATGATTAAAAACCTTTTAAATCTGGAAACAATCCCAGATCAGTTAGATGCCACGGACGGAATGGCTGTTGCTATTTGTCATTTTTTCCAAAATCACAACCCCGTAAACCAAGGTAAAAAATACAGTTCCTGGCAATCCTTTCTGAAAGACAATCCAGACAAAATGGGATGACCAAATATTAGCTCAGCACTACTTGTTCATTAATTTCCTTCGCAATGGTTGCCATTTCCGACTCAGTCAAATTAACCCGAGGTTGCTTAAAATCGATATCAGATTCATGGTTGATGGGAATTAAATGAATATGGGCATGAGGAATTTCAAGCCCTAATACTACAACACCGATCCTTTCACAAGGCACCACCTGCTCAATGCCCAATGCCACTTTTTTTGCGAAGATTTGCATTCGGGCCAATAAGTCATCTTCAAGGTCAAAGAGGTAATCTATTTCCTTTTTAGGGACCACAAGCGTATGGCCTTTTGCCAAAGGGTTTACATCAAGGAAAGCATAGAAATCTTCACTTTCTGCAATTTTATAAGAGGGAACCTCGCCTCTTATGATTTTTGTGAACAAAGAAGCCATGAAAAATGAGCCTTTCCTTTCAAATTTTATTCAATTGAAATTTCCAGAATCTCTAATTCCAGTTTACCAGCGGGCACCTCGGCTTCAGCAATATCCCCTACTTTCTTTCCCATCAACGCCTGGCCAATGGGAGATGATGTAGAAATCTTGCCTTCTTTCAAGTTGGCTTCTTTTTGCGAAACCAATTTATATTTCATTTCTTTCCCCGTATTGAGGTTTTTTATCTTTACGGTTGACAATGCATTTACTTTAGAGGTGTCCACCTTTGACTCATCAAGTACTTTCGCTTCAGAATAGGTTTTTTCCAAATGAGCAATTTTGTCTTCTAATTTCTTCTGTTCCTCTTTAGCGGCATCATATTCAGCATTTTCACTTAGGTCACCCTTAGAAGCCGCCTCAGAAATGGCTTCTGAAATCCGTCTTCTTTCTACACCCTTTAAGTGTTCCAATTCTTCACGTAATTTTTCCAAACCTTCCTTAGAAAAGTATTCAGGCATCTTTCCTCATTTTTTTGGTTTTCAACTAAATGAATGGTGGTAACAAATAAAAACGTTCTGACCAGGTTTTGACCAGAACGCTTCTAAGTTAAAGAATTTTCACTTATTTTTCAAAGTGTGAGGTTAACCCCCATGGAATGAACACCGTCAAAATTCCGCGTAGCCCTGTAAGAGTAATCCAATGTGAATTTACTACGGTAATCTTTTTCTTCTTTTTCCTCTCCAAGGGGAACATCAACCGAAAAGCCCGCAGAAGGGCCTGTATAGACACTAGTACTACCTTCATCACCAAAAATTCCTTCTTCATAGAGTAGTCCGCCTCTTAATTGAACAATCTCACCTATACCAAATTCCGCACCAAACAAGAACTGATCTTTAGTGAAAGAATTAGAAGTGAATTTACCGGCTAAGGTTACCCGGTAGCCATCTTTTTTTCCAAAGTACATGTCCTGGGCAATACTAATATCCAGAAGCGAAGGAAGTTCAAAAGAGGATGACCGAACTTGCATGGTTTGGGGATAGTTATTCCCTTGAATGGTAGCACGGTTGGATAAACCGTCCCCGGTGAACTGCATGGGCGTTCCTACATTTTTTAGGGCCACACCAAAATGGGAATTCTTTTTTTCAGCATCACCAAGATTAGTGGAATATTGTATCCCTGCATCAATAGCGACTCCTGTTGCACTGACATCATCAAGCGATTCTGATATCATACGAATAACAGCCCCTCCCTTTATGAAGTTTGAGAACTGCTTG
>CAZJWK010000018.1:19908-27046 GCA_964549595.1 uncultured Sphingobacteriales bacterium
GCTTGGCATACCCGGCAGATATATTGACAATACTGGGATTATAAGTGCCTAAGCCCCCATCCGGTTGTTGAACGGTGGTTTTTTGGACCTGGCCCACATTAAAGGAAGAAACACTAACCCCTATGCCGTTGGTATTTCGCTCTCCCAAGGTAGTCGAGAAACCAAAAGCATTCATGGTAACGCCGGTACCCAATAAATATTTGGAGTGAGCCACCTTCATTTCAAGGTTGTCAGTACCTATCAGACCCCCAACGTTACTCCTCAACGCTTCTATGCCGGATACATTGGCCATATTGGCACCATGCCAACCACTCAGTCGTGGCCATGGATTAATCAGTAACTCGTGAGCCCCGGATTGACCAACCCTATCCGGATTCCCTGCCTTGAGTAAAACAGGGCCGGCTAAAAGCAAACATGCTAAAATTATCGAAAATATTCGTTTCATCAGCGCTAAAGTTTTTTTGTCTGTTTTAGAAAGTATCTAAATCAAGTGGCCTTCTCATACCAAACCATTTAATAGTGGTTTGACCCAATTCATAACCATTAATGTGAATCAGGTAAACACCGCTACCAATGGGAACTCCGGCCGAATTTTTCAAATCCCAATCCAGGAAAGTTTTGTGATTAGAAGCTTTTTGGTCTCTACTAAAACGCCTTACCAACTTACCATCTAAAGTATAAATGGAAACTTCAACCTTTTGAGGAAGGTTCGTAATCCTTACCCTATTATCCAACTGACTATTTTCATAAGAAGAATAAGCATAATAGGGGTTAGGAACGGCCTTCACCATATCAAGGGCTGCCTTACCCATGGTTTCGTTGGTTTTGGTGGCCAGATCATCCGTATTAAAAGAGTATTTTGGTTGGTTATCATTATTTTCTCTTTCCCTGGTATCGTAGGTTTTATAAGGTACATCCACCCGGAGTTCAATCTTGGTTTTGGTGGGGATTAACCCTTTCTCAAGCGATTTAAAATTAAAATCTTCAGCCAGGGTCGGAATCATTACCCACATGGCAGAACCAAAAACACCTCTCATTTCCGTAAAATCATTTTCTTTAAGGACTTCATGGTAGGTATCACCGCCATCGTAGGCAGTGGCATATTGACTCCCCCTTGATTCAGTAGTTGTGGAGTTCATTATATAAATGTAATGCTTACCGGCAAACTTGTACCGGTCAAAACCATTTCCAGCCGGATTAAATACATTGGACGTAGGATTCCAGAGCATGTCTGAGCCATTTTCGCCATTAAGCCAGGAATCCTCACCAAACATGATATTCAGCCTTTCTCCGGTTTCCAGGTTAATGGCATATCCCGGGAACCAGGATTTACCTTTTTCATTGTCTGAGTATTTGGGTGTTCCATCACTTTTGATGGCATTAGGATCTTCCCACGATGCATGGTCACGATAAAAAGGCCCATTTTTAGTCTGATCAAGTTTTACGCCATCTCCTTCCGTGTTATCCCTGTCAGGATTCATTTCAAGCACAACACATTCGGTCCATTTGCTTTTATCCGAGGTGAAGACCAAATCCACACTATTAAGGTTTTCAATACTACCTACCTTGTAGGATCGGGCTGGATAAGCTGGACCAAAAGTAGGTATCCGGTTGTCATCATTGGCTTTGGCCACAAGACCGTAAGGAGCAATAACACCCCCTTCCCCGATAAACCTGGATCCGGGTGCATTGGTGGGTAATTCTTTACCGATATTTGATAACAACTTTTCATAAACCTCATTAGGGTCAATAGCCTCGTATCGTCCACCTCTAATAGTAGCATCATGAAAAGCAATACTATAATCAGATGGGCTCTGAGGGTTATCCTTGCCGGCCCTTATCCAATTAGCGGGATTTACAACATCACCGCCAACATTGGCATCGACATCCTTTACCCCGGATAGCCAGGCCACCTTATCATCCTTGAATTCGATACTTGCCCTCTGAAAACCCAGTGTTGTTAAATTATCCCTACCAGAGTCCAATGTAGGCCCATCTACCTGTTCAACCTTTGCAGATAATCCGTAATCCGAAATTACCTGCTCGTTACCTTTCTTTAAACTACGATCGGATTTCAGGGTGTCCGCCTTATTAAATTTTGCCATAGCCCAGGTAGCATTTTCGGAAACAAGTTTGTCATTTTTTCCGTCTAAGGATGAATCCCGGATTTCAAAGACAAAATTGCCACTGGGTACATTCATGGGATCATTGACAAATATATTCACGGGACCCCCATTAATTTCATAAGTGGGATTATCAACAGAGCCATTTTTAAGAATTTTCTTAACAGACTCATTGGTCAAACTCAAATCCATACCCCCGTTTCCTGAGCCCTCAATCCGGGTTATCTGAGGTTGGTCGCCAAAACTTGCCTGGGTAATGGCACCGTCAAGTTCCGGTTCAGTTTTATGGGGATAAACCGTAATAATTCTTGGCCCCGTGGATTCCACATATTCTTTATCAGCTTTTCTGGAAACAGAATCGTCAGGATTAAACGAAGCATAGGGTATCAACGCAAAATGGTAAGCTTGGTTATTAACCAAATTATCACTTCCTGAGGCAAAAGCATCTTTATTGATTTCAAAAGAATGCCGAATGCCCTCATTATTGCCTTCCACTTTCAAAACCCGCTGCCGACTACCTACATCAGGGTTAAAAACACTATTGAATAAATTACTAATGCCATCTTCCACATCAACCTGCCTTATTAGCCTTGCCTTATCCGGGTTACCAAATTGATCAGCGGTAACGTCTTCATTTTTAAGCTGGAAAATTTTGTAACCCTGGAAGACGTACTCAATAGTATCCGAGGAAATGGAAGAAACAGATTCTGCGAAATAATCTTCAGTGGGACCGGTATTTTCGAGGGTTAAAATAATGCTTTCATCAAGTTCCTGTGAAACAAAATCCGGGGATGGAGGTCCGGAAAGGATTTCAAAATCATTGTTATATAACTCCTGGGCCTTATCATCGGCAATCTTTAAAAGGTCCAGTGAACCTATATTCCCGCCACTTGTCGCATTGGCCCAAACCACACCGACAGTGACAAAGTTAACGGCACCGGGCATTAATGTAAAAGGCCCGGAGGATTGAATAAACCGCCTATCACTTGGCTTATTACCAGCCGATTGTTCTGACCAAGCTTCAGGGGGATCACCCGGGAACATGTAATCGCATTCCTCTGACCCTCCTTTTCCATCTTCTCCACAAGTTATGGGAGCACCATCTTTCCACGTTCCGGTCAGGTAATTGTAATAATGCTGTGCATCCTCAGGGTTCCCTTGAACGTTAAAGTTATTGTTGTAATAGACAAAGTAATCCATTCCTCTTACCTCGCCATCGCGGGTGGTAGGACCTCTGAAAAAATCGACACCCACAGAGGGTGGATTCTGGCCATAACCGCCAACGCCTTCGTCCAAATTATCACCATTGTAACAAATACCGAGGTCTCTTGTCGTATCGCAGCCCACGTAATCGTCAAAAGCAAAGCCTAAATCAGGATCTACCCATTGGCCAAAATGGACGCTGTCCAACCTATTCGTAGAACGGTTCACAATTTTCTGCCTGTAAAATGTCATGTTATTCCGTTCATCATTGGTCTGGAAAGCAAAAGCCGTGGTTTGCACCTCCAATCCAATGGCTGAGGCTTGTGTTTCCCCATGGATATTACCCTTATCGTTGTAAACAAACCAAAGCGCCTGATCACCTAAAATTTCAGGATAATCCCCTTTACGGGGTTCGTAAAGGCCATTGGAATCCACATCGTTGAAAGGGGCAAGATAACGGGATTGTCCCTTGGAAACATCCCCTCTGGAGGGCCAATTCCTGATATCTTTTGGTATATTGTTCGTATTTCCATTCTTTAAGGCCTTTACTTCTTCCTTATTAACCTTCCAAATTTTATCCCAGTTGTTACATACTTCACTACTTACAGAGGCATCTGCTGTATCCAGCGGCCCCGGATAAAAATCACTACCACTTTGACGATAGGTCATTGCCGCAGCCCGGAGATTACCGCCTTGATCAAACCCCCCAATCCATAAAGCACCAGCAAATAAGGAGTGCGTCCGGGGTGGTTCCTTCGATTTAGGAATCTCATATTTGGCATTGCCAACCAAGTCCCACCACATATCACCTCCGTTCAGAATTCTGGCCCGTACATTATTAATGTCTAAGTTGACATTTGCGGAAGCAGGTTCACAGCCCGCTGCCAATTCTTGCTTACCCCTTTTATTGGTTTTCTCCTTCTTGTCGCTATTTACGTTTTCTTTTGCCTGGGAATGACTCATAAATAAGATTAATCCCAAAGCAACTAATAAAAACCTTAAATTAACCATATAATTTGAACTTTAGTTTATTTTATTCAATCAATCAATTTAAAAAACCAAATTGGCCCCCAATCTTATCAACCTTGGTGGTTGAAAATTACGGGGATCTCTTACTTTGGCCCTGTATTGATCTATATAAGCTTGTTGACTGACTTGAGACCTTATGATCTGTTGTCCCCTTTCAGAGGACAAAAACCCATCATCCAGCGGATCTCCGGTAAATTGGTAAACACTCTCAACGTTCTTGGTATCAAACAGGTTTTGTATCCTCACATAAATGTTAATGAAATCCTGCTTTTCACCACCAGCGGCCGGCCTACCGGATCCTTCTTCGCCCTTTTTACCACCCCAGTCTATGGGAATATTTTTGTCAATACGGAAGTCTACATTGAAAGTCCATGGTTTCCTTGAGCCATTAATGGTACCATCTAAGTTAGGTTGTTGACGAATGCCGCTTGCAACTGCCCTGTAGGAACTACTGTACCGTGTAAAAGGCCCTCCTGAAACGGCCCTTACGATAAAATTAAAACCCATGTTCTTAAGTACCTGGGTGCCCCCACCAGTGGTGGGTCCTGTATATTTTTCACCAGAACGGAATCTGTAGTCCAAATTACCCTGAAAATTATGCCTGAAATCGTTATCCAAGGGGAATGGTGCCCTCAAATTTGGTTGACCTGCGTCAATAAGTGCCTCTTGAGATTCATTATCAGAGCCTGTGCCAGTGGCAAATTGTAACGTATAACTTCCTGTAAACCTAACCGCGCTGGCCCTGGAAGCCTTTAAATCATAGCGTGCGGTTATTCCTTTCGTGGTACTAAAATCAATGTTCTGAAAAGTTTTGTATGGTGTTGGGTAAGCCTGGGGAACGTTTCGTGCTTGAATCATGTCCCTGGTTTCTGTGTAAAAGGCTTTCAATTCCAGTGCAGATCGCCGGGTAATTTGCTGCTTAAAGCTAAGGGTAAACTTATTGCTTTTTTCGGGCTTTAAATTGGGGTTGCTAATAAACCTGGTAGAAGTTTGCTGAAGGAAGAAGTAATCATCCAAAGTAGCGTGTGCCTCTGATTTGGGTCGTTGAGACAAGGCATCATAACTGGCTCTGAACCTTGCCACATCAGAAATAGGGAATGAAAAAGCCACCCTGGGTAAGACAGTGATTTGAGGTTCATAATCCTTAAAGCCCTCCGGAACCAATTGAATATCCTCCTCATTATCAAAGGTTAAAAAAGGCGCAATGGTACCCGTTTGGGTCTGAAAGGCCAGTGAGTTCGGATCATTGACTTCCCCACCATCTTCGTTAAACCAATTTTCCCCTTTTCGGTAACCGACAATTTCGTTGGGATTAACCGGATCATCCACGTAAACCACATGATCGGATCCAATATTTCCGGGGTGAGTCCCATCAGGGTTTAATTCATCTTTTACTTCACCCACTTTTTTAGTGGGATAAAGTGAATATTTGTCCTTCAGCACTTGCTGATTATTGTCAAATCGGTCCACTCGAAGGCCAATTCTGAAAAATAAGTCTTTTATCTGAAAATTATCCTGAATATAAGCAGCGGTATAAATCGGGTTGTAAGATCCCATAGACCTTGATTTTGGATTGTTAAGAAAATCTTTGATACTGGGATCTCCCGAAGTTTTATTGCCTTTATGATCAAAACCATAATAACCCACTATTCCCTGATTCAAAAGGTTATCGGCACTAAACATGTTAAGGGAATACATATCCGGAGAATAGCGATCTACATTGACAAAACTCTTTTCATCAATGGGATTGCCGTAAATATCCTTTTTGTTATTTTGAATGAGTTTTCTCCTGAAACGCTTGTCAAAAACGGTCTGAGAACCATCATCCAATTTATTGTATTTTACGGTATCAGTGAACTGCCCGTTTCTATAAGTGGGCATTGGGTTATCCGTATCCAATTGTTGAATATGGGCATTGGCAGACTGACGCATTAAATTCCATAATCCGGTTCCGCTGACACCAAAAAAACTCCTGGAAAATTGCTCGTATTGAAGACCCAACTCAATAGAATGACGCCCAATGTCAAAAGAGCCCTCTGCATTACCACTAAACGTTTCCTCTTGAATATTTTGGTAACTAAAAGCAGGAGTTCCGACACCCCGCCATAATGAGTAAACCAATTGAGGAGTTTCCCCATTGATCAATCCACCCCCTCCGCGCAATTGTTCAATGGTACTTACATCCCCATTTCTAAAATCAAAAAACTGATCGGTATAATTTCCGGAAGCTTTATTGATATCCGCTTGTTCGAAGGCAACGGCCGTATCTTCATAGCCCGTCATGAATTTGGCCTCTTCTAATCTGCCATTAACGGAATCTGTCCTTGTTGTAAAGGAAGGCGCCCTAAACCGTTTGAATTTACCATAGTAACCATATTTAAAGAAATTATCTTCAAAATCAGGATGTTGCCTGACATCATTACTAAACGAATAATCAAGTTGGATGGAGTAAAAAACGTTGCTAATGCTAAGCCCTTCTTCATTCCCGGATTGATCATCCTTAAAATTTTGAGTAAACCTTAGGTAACCCCGGTAGTTGTCCCTTACTCGTTCCCGGTAATTTTCATAATTAAACATGGAACGGAGCCTTCTATACATAGGATTGGATCTGTGCCCAAACTGGCCACCGGCAATCAGGTTCATTTCTTCATTAATATTGAAATTAAGTTTACCGGTAAAATTATACTGTAAGCGTTCAACGTTGGGCCGAGCAGAAACCTGCTTCATTTCGTCATTGGTAATAAATTTGGCTCTCGGCTGAAAACCCTCTGCATTGGGGTCCC
>CAZJWK010000018.1:27056-38566 GCA_964549595.1 uncultured Sphingobacteriales bacterium
CTTGCAAATCATTCAGCACATCCTCTTTCACAACCTGATGATCGATTACCGTGGGATTAGGATCTTTTTGATAAGTGATATCACCACCGAACATAAATCCCAGTTTGGTCTCAGAACTATCTGTTCCCTTATTTTTGGTATAAATAGGCCCTGAAAGATTCCCTTCCAATTGGTTAAATCCATAAGGATCCAAAAACTGAGAGGTTAAAAGGTCAATGCTACCCCCCAATTCAGGAGAAGGCCCTTTGGTGGTAATATTAACAATGCCGCCTGTTGCATCTCCATGCTTGGCCGGAATCCCGGCGGTTATGGTTTGAATTTGTTGTATAGAGCGGGTTGGGACACTTCTTAAATTTCTGACACGAACACCATCTACTTTTACAACTGTACCACTTTCCCTTTGCCCTTGAATGCTTAAACCATCCCCCTTTGAATTGACATCTGTATTAAGGCTGATCATTTCGTTGATATTCTTGGTGGGCATGCTTTCAATACTTTCCGAACTAATCTCCTCACTATCAGTACGTTTATCTTTTTCAAAAACGCCGTGTTCCTCAAAGGTGACAATGTCGAGTTTTTTACTCTTAGATGAAAGCTCTCCATTTTTAACCTTAGTCCTACCAGCGGAAATTTTCACGTCCTTGTAAATCTTCTTTCCATACCTTACGTGCGAGAAAATTACATCGTATGTTCCCGGTGGTATAGCAGTCATTTCATATTCACCATTTTCACCGGTTACCGCACCTCTTTGTTTCCCACTAATCTTTACCACAACCTCAGCTCCGCCTATGGGCTCGCCGGTATTTTTATCAACGACAGTACCCTGCAAACGCCCATAATTAGATTGTGCCGAGACCAAGTGTACGCTAAAAAGTAAAAAAACGCCTAAACCTAAAATTTTTCTTACCATAACGCTTTATTTCAGATTAATTGTCCATTCAAATTTCAATAAAAAATGCAAAACCCCTAACGCTAAAAGTCAGATTAAACTTTTTTGTCGTTCAGATCACATTTTAATGGGGCAAGTAGCCTTTAACAAAAACATAACTTCAAATTTAGTCTTATCTCGTTTTTTTCAAAGAATTTTAAAATTTCTTTAGGTACATTACAATCAATTTTCTTTGCGGGTAACCTCTATTAAAAGATTTTTTAGAGGGAATTCTGCTGATTAAACCCCACTAATCCATTATGGTTTTTCTTCCGTTTCAAAAAAAAATGTCTTTTAATTTCTCCAATAAAATCTGATAAATTCCTTTTTCGGAAGAATGAGACCACCCCGCTATGTGAGGAGTAATAATGACCTCGCCCATTTGGACCAAATCATTGAAAAGATGCTTTTCCTTAGCAGTGAAGTTTTCAGGTTCTTCGTTTTCAAGCACGTCCAGGCACGCCCCTTTGATTTGTCTTTGTTTTAAGCCCGCAATAAGGTCCGCAGTATTTAAAATCTTCCCACGGGATGTGTTAATAATGTAAACGGGTTTAGTTAAATTTTCAATGAAGGCTGTATTGAAGTAATAATGGGTTTCCCGATTGTAAGGTACATGGAAGCTAATCACATCCGCCTCTGCTTGAAGGACTTCCAAAGCATCCTGATGAACATATTGTTGAGCATCATTCCCAATTTCCCGGTATTTGTCGTATACCAATATCCGCACCCCCAAGCTTTGAAGTTTTTTGGCAAAGGCAGAACCCGTATTGCCAAAGCCGATAATCCCTACCGTAAGTCCAAGCAATTCTGTCCCTCTGTTTTCTTCTCGTAACCAAAAACCATTTTTTACCGCTTGGTTGGCTTTAGGGATATTGTGTAATAAACCCAAAAGCATTCCCAAACAATGTTCAGCCACAGCCTCCTTATTGCCTTCGGGAGAATTGATCAATCGAATATTTTTTGCTTTTACCGCATCCAAATCCACATTTTCCAAGCCCGAGCCCGGCCTTAAAATAAACTTTAATCGTGGGGTTTTGGATAAAAAGTTTTTATCCACCTTACTTTTACTTCTAATGGCAATACCGGAAGCCTTTTCAAGGACATTATTCAATTGGTGCTCCTCATATTGATATCCCGGAATTGTTTCATAACCTAAATCCTGTAACCCGGATAAAAAAAACTCGGGTACCTGCTCAAGGATGACAATGGTTTCCATACCTTTTAGTACTTTTAAAATGTAAGGGAAAAAATAAAACGGGCTAAGAGAAAATAAACACCGAGTCCCACAAGGTCATTGGTAGTCGTTATAAATGGACCCGTAGCCAAAGCCGGATCGATATTGAATTTATTCAGTAAAAGGGGGATGGAGACACCCAAAATGGAGGCAATGACAATTACCGTCAGTAAAGCCAGGCTTACGGTAACGCCAATATGAGCCCCTTCGTAAAATAAAAGGCTAAAGCCCAAAAGCACAGCGGCACATAGAAGCCCGTTCATAAGGGCTACTGCAAACTCCTTGAAAATTTTTGAAAGTAAGTTCCCTGTTTCAGTTCTTTTGCTTGCCAAACTTTGAACCACTATGGCAGATGCCTGAATACCTGCATTTCCACCCATAGCAGCAATCAAAGGAATAAAAAAAGCCATTTGGGGATAAATGTCAAGCGCTCCTTCATTCAAACTAATCACTTTGGCACTGGCCATTCCCCCTAAAAGCCCCAAAAGAAGCCATGGCAAGCGGGCTCTTGAAAGCACCCAAATCCGGTCTGAATATTGAACATCTTCCGAAATGCCCGAAGCCAATTGGTAATCTTCTTCGGCTTCTTCTTTAATAAAATCCACCACGTCATCAATCGTAATCCGCCCCAGCAAAATGCCGGACTTATTCACCACTGGTAGGGCCACATAATCGTACTTACGCATGATATTGGCCACATCCTCAGCAGGTGTTTCTCCCTCCACCGAGACAATATCCTCATGGTAGACATCCTTAACCAAGGTTCCCGGTTTGGTTAAAATTAAATCGGTTAATGAGATGTACCCCTTAAGCAGCCTATTGTTATCTTCAACAAATACAGTATAAATGCTTTCGATATGCTCGCCCTGCTTACGAATTTCCTCCTGGCATTCGGACACCTTCCAGTTCATATTAACCCTGATCAGTTCGGTAGCCATTAACCCCCCTGCTGATTCGGGGTCATAGGCCAGGAGCGTTAAAATGGCCCTTTCCGATGGATCCTCACTCCTTGTCAGTTGTTCAACAATGGTCTCCCTTGTTTCTCCGGGAAGCCCATTAATAAAATCTGCCGCATCATCAGAATTCATTTGATGGATATAGTATGAAATGATTTGTTCAGCCGGAGTGTCACTAATCAATGCTTTCCTGTGCTCTTCATCCAGTTCTACCAGAACCTCCCCGGCTTTAGCGTAATCCAGCAAATGAAATAGGTACTTTGCCTCCTCTTTAGACAACCCTTCAAATAGCTGGGCAATATCTACTACATAAGCATCCTTTATCACTTCATGGAGATAAGCGGTATCCTCCCCTTTAATAGCTTCTTTTATCGTTTCCAAATAGTCTTTGTCAACGGTTTCCTTCATAAAAAGCTTTTCTACGGTTTTAACAAAGGTAAGAAGACGGGCTTTACTTACCGAACCAACCCCATTTAATGATTTAATACTAAAAGAAAGGAAAGCATTTAAAATTTAGCCTTTTCCACTTGCCTGGTAATAGCCTGATATTCCGCTGGATAAACTTCTTCAGGTCTTTTTTCCAGTAAATCCGGTCTGAAACCTTCTATAACGGCTTTATAGGTGCTCAGTGCATTAGAAAGTTTTTTCCGTCTTTGTTGGAAGGCTGTTTTAACGATTTGAAAAAACAAGGGGTAGTCGAGATCAGATGGAAAGTCCGCCTCTTTTCTTACAGCCGATATGACTCCGGATTGAACTTTCGGAGGCGGATGAAAAGCACCTGGGGAAATTTTGAAGAGCCGTTCAACCTTGTAGTAGCTTTGGAGAAGGACACTAAGCATACCAAATTGTTTATTGGCTGGTTGCGCGGTAAGGCGTTGTACTACTTCCCATTGAAACATGCCAACCAATTCCGGAATATGAGAAGCATAGTCAAGCATTTTTAGTATTATCTGGCTAGCTATGTTATACGGGAAATTTCCAATGATCCCAAATTCCCCGCCAATTTTTCGCTCCAGAAGCGACCAATCAAAGGTTAAGACATCAGATTGAAATAACCGTTGCTGCAATTGGGGGTATTGTTCTTTCAGGGATTTTGCCCAATATTCATCAACCTCCACCACCCATAGCCGAAAATCAGGGTATTCAATCAAATTCTGGGTTAGGACCCCACCACCCGGCCCTATTTCCAGGACATCCGTATAAGTTTTTCCCGCTAATTGAAGGTTGGCACAAATACGCTTTGCGGTATTTTGATCCTTCAGAAAGTGCTGACCATATTGCTTTTTAAACCGGGAATTTTTCAACGGTTCTTACCTATTTAAATGAATAACGCCTTAGAATAAACCAAAAAGCCCTTTATTCTATTTTTAAAACCAACCTTCAAACAAGGGCACAATTTTATAAAAGGTAATTGACGGATCGTAACATTAAAGGGATAAAAAACCAAGAGGCCAATGGGCAAATAAGGTTATGTGCACAATTGTTTTCTCCAATACTTCAACCGATTATTCTTAAAATTGCACTTGTAAATCAGGAAAAAGTGGCCAAATCAAAAAACCAAAGCATGGCAAAAGAAAAGCAGGAAAATAAAAATCAAAATGCCAACAAACCCCTCATTGGCATTTCTATCGGGGATATTAACGGGATCAACTTTGAGCTTATCATTAAGACTTTTCAGGATGAACGGGTTTTGAATTATTGTACACCCATAATTTATGCATCAAGCCGGGTGGCCAATTACCATTCCAAGGCTTTGGATTATAAAAATGTCGATTTCAATACCATACAATCTCCTAAAAAAGCCAATTCTGAAAAATTAAACCTAATCAATGCCTGGCAAGAGGAGGCCAGGGTCGAATTAGGCCAAATAAAAGAAGAAGCCGGGAAATACGCCTATCAATCTTTAAAGGCTTGCACAGATGATCTTCAACAAGGTTTACTGGACGGGATGGTAACCTGCCCTATAAACAAACACACCATCCAATCGCAGGATTTTGATTTCCCGGGCCATACAGAGTTCCTGGAACAAAAATTCGGCAGTGAGGATACAGCGATGGTAATGATCCATGAGCGGATCAAGATAGGAGTGGTAACCGGCCATATTCCCTTCAATGCCATTGGTGAAAAGCTTACTCAAGAACGCATTGTCCGGAAAATCAAAACCCTTAATGATGCATTAGTAAAAGACTTTACCATTTCAAAGCCGAAAATTGCTGTGTTAGGCTTAAATCCCCATGCCGGGGATCAAGGGTTATTAGGAAATGAAGAAGAAGAACTAATAACCCCTGCCATTGAAGAAGCAAAAAGTGAGGGTTATTTGGCATTTGGCCCTTTCCCGGCTGATGGTTTTTTCGGCAGTAAGCATTTCCTGAATTTTGATGGTAGCTTAGCCCAGTACCATGATCAGGGGCTTGCCCCTTTTAAAGCGCTAACCTTCGGAGAAGGCGTGAATTACACGGCCGGGCTACCCATTGTACGGACTTCTCCGGATCACGGGCCAGGCTATGCCTTAGCCGGTAAAGGGGAAGCAGATGAAAATTCTTTTCGACAAGCCCTATTCAAGGCTATAGAAATTATTCAAAACCGGAGAACCCATAGTGAAATCACCGCTAATCCCCTTAAGAACAGAATGGTTAAAGAACAAGAGACCTAATAAAGTTGAAGTCCATTAATAGGGAATTTATTGGCAGAATTTTTGAAAATTAATCGTTGTTAGGCAGTTGTCTTCGAGAAAGTTTTAGAATTACTACAAATTATTACCTTTGCAACGTTTTTAAATTCTTTTGAGGCATTGGCTGGTTTAGAGCAATTTAACATCAAATTCGTCCATTTAAAACCCGGGCGGTTTGATTACGATTTTAAGATTGAAAATTCGTTCTTTGACCATTTTGAGCATTCTTTGGTGGATAAAGCGGATATTCGGGTGCATTGCACCATGATTAAGGAAAGTGAAACCCTGTTATACTTTCATTTTCAAATTGACGGGGCTTTAATTTTAACCTGTGATCGATGCCTGGATGAATTTAATCTGCCCATTCACCTTAATGAAAAATTAATGGTAAAAATCACGGATGTTCAGGAAATAACTTCTGAGGAAAAAGAAAACGAGGAGGAACTGGTGGCTATTCCAATCAATGCCATCGCGTTCAATGTTGCGAAACCGATTTTTGATTACTTAAATTTGGCCAAGCCAATGAAGCCTAGTTGCGAGGGTATTAATAAAACCTGTAATGAAGATATGATGGATATCCTAAGCAATATGCAAAGAAAAAAATCCCGGGATGATGAGGATGATATTGACCCTCGCTGGGAAGATTTAAAACAATTTTTTAATAAAAATAAAAATTAACCTATGGCAGTACCCAAAAGAAAAACTTCCAAGTCCAAACGGGATAAAAGAAGGACGAAAATCAAAAGCCACAAACCCACTTTAACCCGTTGTCAGACCACAGGAGAGCCCCATTTATATCATCGGGCTTACTGGTACGAGAACAAGCTTTACTACAAAGGCAAGGTCATTTTAGAAAAGTAATGCCTTCAATCAACAATGCTTTAATTGGTGTCAAACAATAACCGAAAGCCGGCCATCAAATGAAAATCGGAATTGATATAATGGGGGGTGATTACGCCCCGAAATCTCCATTAGAAGGTGTAATCAACGCCCTTCCTAACCTTCCGGAAGATGTACAATTGGTCCTGATCGGGGACGAAAACGCCTTAAAGGAATACCGTGATAAATTATCCATAGAGGATTCGGATAAACTTGATTTTATCCAAGCTTCGGATGTTATAGAAATGAGCGAATCCCCGACCAAATCCTTTAACCAAAAACCGGATTCCAGCATTTATAAAGGTTTTGAAAAACTAAAAGGGGAAGCTATTGATGTGTTTCTTAGTGCTGGCAATACCGGCGCTATGATGGTAGGGTCGCTTTACACCATTAAAGCCATTCAGGGTGTCCTCAGACCTGCTATTACCACATTGGTACCCAAAACAGACGGGAATTTTGGTATCATGTTGGACGTGGGTGCAAATCCGGATTGTAAGCAAGAGGTGCTACACCAATTCGGGATTCTGGGTTCTGAATACCTTAAAAATGTCTTTAAGGTTCAAAATCCAAAAGTAGGTTTGCTGAACATTGGGGAAGAAAAAGAAAAGGGTAACCTCATTACCCAGGCTGCTTATCCCAATATGGAAGCCTCTGAAAACATCAACTTCGTAGGCAATGTGGAAGGATACGACTTATTCAAGGATAAAGCAGATGTTTACGTATGTGATGGTTTTACCGGCAACATCGTCCTTAAAACCGCTGAAGGCATCTTCGAGCTTATCAAAAAACGGGGAGTAAGCGATGAATATTTTAGCAACTTTAATTTTGAGAACCATGGAGGAACGCCGATTTTAGGAGTTAATAAACCGGTCATTATCGGTCATGGTATTTCCACACCAGCAGCCTTTGAAAATATGATAAAGATGGGACAGGGTATCGTTAATTCCCAGTTAATAAGTAAGATAAAAAGGGCACTTGAATCCTGATCGGAATGGAAAACATCAAGGCAGCGATTAAAGGAGTGGGTGCTTGGGTACCCGATCATGTACTAACCAATCATGATCTTGAACAGATGGTGGAAACCAACGATGAATGGATTCAGACCAGGACCGGCGTTCAGGAAAGGCGCATTTTAAGAGAAGAAGGGAAGGGCACTTCTTACATGGCTGTAAAAGCCGTAAACGAACTCCTTGAAAAAACCAATACCAAACCTGAAGAAATTGATTGCTTAATCTGTAGCACGGTCACTCCGGATATGCTTTTCCCGGCTACAGCCAACATAATTACTGATGAAACCGGCATGTACAATGCTTTCAGCTTTGACATAGAAGCAGCTTGTTCAGGCTTCCTTTATTCCCTTTCTATTGGTGCTAAATATATTGAATCAGGCTTTTCCAAAAAAACAGTCATAGTAGGGGCAGACAAGATGTCTTCCATCATTGATTACGAAGACCGGGCCACGTGTATAATTTTTGGCGATGCGGGTACCGCTGTTTTGTTAGAACCTGAACAAACCGGAAATGGATTCTTAGATGCCATATATGAAACCGATGGTTCTGGTCGTAAGCACCTCCATATGAAGGCGGGAGGTTCTATTAATCCCCCCTCTCATGAGACAGTAAATAGAAGAGAACATTTTGTTTACCAGGAGGGTCGTCAGGTTTTTAAGTTTGCCGTTCCTAAAATGGCAGAAACGGCCAGGCAGCTAATGAACAGAAATGACCTTAACCCGGAAGATATTAGCTATTTCGTTCCTCACCAGGCTAATAAACGCATTATTGATGCTGCCGGCCAACAGCTGGGGCTGGATCCGGAAAAAGTAATGGTCAATATTCAAAGGTATGGCAATACTACCAATGCCACCATACCCCTTTGCCTTTATGAATGGGAAGATAACCTGAAAAAAGGGGATAACGTTCTTTTATCCGCTTTTGGAGGGGGTTTCACCTGGGGATCTGTATACTTGAAATGGGCCTACGATAAACAATAATTATTCACTAATGCCTTACAGATAATTATTCAAAGTAATAAAATGCTAAAAAACAACTTGTAGGTTATGGCCACCACAGCAGATTTCAAAAACGGGATATGTTTGGAGATAGATGGTGAACTCTACCAAATTATTGACTTTCTTCATAAAAAACCGGGTAAAGGAGCGGCTTTTGTGAGAACCACACTCAAAAACGTGGAAACCGGGAAAGTTTTTGAAAAGACTTTTTCAGCAGGAGAAAAAGTAACCACAGCTCGCGTGGAGGAAAGGCCTTTCCAATTCTTATACAGTGATGATACCGGATTCCATTTTATGAACGAGGAAACTTTTGAACAGGTAACACTTGAGGACAATATGATTGAAAGTCCCGAACTTTTAAAAGAGGGACTGTCCGTGATCATTGTTTATCACGATGAAACCGAAACCCCGATAAAGGTAAAACTACCCCAGTTTATTGAGGCTGAAATCACTTATACCGAGCCGGGTGTTAAAGGGGATACAGCAACCAACACCCTGAAACCGGCTACTATTGAAACAGGAGCCACAATCCATGTTCCGCTCTTTATTGAGACCGGGGAAAAAATTAAAGTGGATACCCGTGATAAGAAATACGCGGAAAGGATAAAAGATAAATAAATTCTATCCCCTCTTGTTGTGTAATCAGCAAGTATCCAAACTTCCCAAAGATTGTGTTTCAATTGCATACAAGCCTTATAAAATCATAGTAATGTTTAGGCGACATTACCCCAATGCATTTCAATAAACATTTTATTAGATTTGACGCATCAGGTAAGGTTTAGCAATGCTTTAAAAAATTAATACCATGGACCTAAAGGAAATCCAGGATCTGATCAAATTCGTAGCCAAACAAGGGGTGAGCGAAGTCAATCTTGAAAAGGACGATATTAAACTCACCATTAAAACCGGGCAGGACGATGAAAAATCTGAAAAAAACCAGCAACCCATTTATGCCCAAATGATGCCTCCCCAAGTAATGCCGCAGGGGATGCCACAACAAGGAGCACCCCCAACAGAAACACAACAATCCCCGCAACAACCTCAAACAGCACAGCAAGCAACCCCACAGCAGCCCCAAAAAGAAGCCCCTCCTCAAGAAGGCCAATCAGAAGGGGAGGACGAATCCCAATATGTGCCTATTAAATCTCCTATGATAGGCACTTTTTATCGATCTCCAAGCCCGGACAAAGACCCTTACGTCAAAGTAGGGGATAAAGTAGAAAAAGGTCAGGTGGTTTGTGTAGTGGAAGCCATGAAGCTATTCAATGAAATTGAATCCGAAGTATCGGGTAAAATTGTTAAAATAGCCGTAGACAATGCTGCACCAGTGGAATATGACCAAGCCTTATTCCTTGTGGATCCCAACGGGTAACCTTTCTCATTTTTATCAATAATAAAATTAACAGGGTAACGATTTTATGTTCAATAAAATTTTAGTAGCCAACAGGGGGGAGATAGCCCTCCGGGTTATCCATACCTGCAAAGAAATGGGCATTCCGACCGTTGCCGTATACAGTCAGGCGGATAAAGAAAGTTTACATGTTCGCTTCGCCGATGAAGCCGTTTGCATAGGTCCGCCCCAAAGCCATTTATCTTACCTTAAGATGCCTAACATTATCGCTGCGGCAGAAATTACCAATGCGGACGCCATTCATCCGGGCTACGGCTTTTTATCCGAGAACGCCAAATTTTCCGAGACCTGCGAATTGAACGGGCTCAAATTTATTGGTGCGACACCCACAATGATTAATTCAATGGGTGATAAAGCCAGAGCCATAGACACCATGAAAAAAGCAGGTGTACCAACTGTGCCCGGTTCAGATGGGGTGTTGAATAGTGTCGATGAAGCCAAGCGTGTGGCTAATGAAATTGGTTATCCCGTAATGCTAAAGGCCTCTGCCGGCGGAGGCGGTAAAGGAATGCGTGTTGTACCCAATGAAAATGAAATGCAAAAGCATTGGGAAAGTGCCAAACAAGAAGCAAGCTCCTCTTTCGGGAACGATGACATTTACATGGAGAAATTCGTGGAAGAACCCCGGCACGTTGAAATCCAGGTGATTGGTGATCAATTCGGTACCATTAGCCACTTATCTGAAAGGGATTGCACCACACAACGCAGGCACCAAAAACTCATCGAAGAAACCCCTTCCCCTGTCATTACCCCTGAAATCCGCACTAAAATGGGCAATGCAGCCATTCGGGCTGCCAAAGCAGTAGATTACGAAGGCCTGGGTACTGTGGAATTTTTGGTGGATAAGCATAAGAATTTTTACTTCATGGAAATGAATACCCGTGTTCAGGTGGAACACCCGATAACAGAAGAAGTTATCAATTATGACCTCATAAAAGAGCAAATACAAGTCGCTGCGGGTTTACCCATTTCCGGGAAGAATCATGTACCGGAAAAAGTGGCCATTGAATGCCGCATCAATGCAGAAGACCCTTACAAAGATTTCCGGCCTCATCCCGGAAAAATCAACAATTTGCACAAACCCGGTGGCCATGGTGTAAGGGTAGACACCCACGTTTACGATGGCTATCAAATTCCGCCTCATTATGATTCCATGATAGCCAAGCTAATAGTAAGTGCCCGTACCCGTGAAGAAGCAATCTCCCGCATGAGGCGCTGCCTTGACGAATTTATCGTTGAAGGCGTCAAAACAACCATCCCTTTACATGACCAAATTCTGGATTCTAAAGCATTTCGCACTGCCAACTTCACCACTAAGTTTATGGATTCTTTTGAGATTGAGTAAAAGAACACGGAAATTTTTCCCCCTACTGGAGTTTCCCCAAAATTTAGTCGAAATTCGAGGATGGCTGGAAATTTTCTT
>CAZJWK010000019.1:0-33903 GCA_964549595.1 uncultured Sphingobacteriales bacterium
TCAATGATCAGGACTTCTTTTTCTTTGGGTTCAACTTTTACTAAAAAACTGAGTAAATCGTCAATGAAGTCGATTTCATTGTAAGTGGGGCAAAGAATGGTGATCATTACCTTTTTAACAACAATTTTCTTAGGACCAAATATTTATCACCGAGGGATTTTTTCAGTAATTTTTTGCTTTCCCAAAGAAATTGTTCTTTAAAAATAAGCTTTGGGTTTCCTTTAATATAATTATGTGCTGTTTTAGAAGATGCATTTCCAAACAGATTAAACCTTCCATAAACAGAAATTCCTGCTACCTTATGAACCTTTGACGTAGGTTCTGAAGTAAATAAATGGTCAATTCCAGCTTCTTTAGCAGCCTTTGCAACTTTAGATGAGTAATAACCTGCTGGTACCGAAGCAACATTGATTTTTTTTCCAAGTAAATTTCCAAGTAATTCACAACTCTTATTCCACTCAAACAAAATATCAGGATAGCTCAAAGTAGAAATTGATGAAGGATGGGAATGGGAATGGCTCCCAATTAAATGTCCCCTTTTATGAAGCTCTATTATCTGATTAGATGAAAGAAAATTTGGATTATCAATGTACTTAGTTGCTATAAAAAAAATTCCCTTAAGATTGTATTCTTCTAAAAGTGGTACAATATTGAAATAAGCAGATTTACCGCCATCATCAAAGGTTATAAGTTTGGATTTTATATCAGAAGAATTCTGAGCTTGTAAAAAGTTAAAAGAGGAATCTTTATTTAAATCATTGGATGTTTCAATCAAATGAGATTGAAACAAAGGTTCTCTCATCTTGTATTTATCAGGGCCAGTTCCAACAAAACCGCTTTCTGAAATTGCCTCAGTGTTTTTTAAAACATCATGATATAAAAGCGCTATCACTTTCATCTATTTACTAACCTTCCATTTGATAAAAGAAGAAAGTTTAGGTTGTCCCCAAAAACCTGACTTTCTATTCGCATCAATTTTTATAGCCTCAGCTTCACCATTATAAATTTGTTCAAGCTTAGATCGTATTGCTTCCAAATTATCAAAAACCACCTTTTCTTGTACAGCTAAAGGATTTTCATCCAAGCCAAAATCTACTTTAAAGTACCCAAAAATGGGACCGGTATCAATGCCTTTATTAACCTTTAACAAGGTCATACCTATCTTTTCATAGTCTTTATTAATCATTGCCCATAAACATCCGTGGGAATTACGGTATTCAGGGCAAATACCCGGATGCATAACAAAAGTACCCACCGTTGGTATAGCAAAAACCTTTTCTTTTAAAATAAATTTACACCTTGCAATTACCATGTCCGGTTTATATTGCTTAAGAAAATCAACTGCTTTATCGTCATTTGGACTTTCAACAATAACTTTTGGTACCTTCTCAACCAATTCACCATAACTTCCAGATTTTCTTCTTAAGTTGAATTTGGTGGCAGTTAACTTATTTGCTAAGCATACTTTATAATAAATTTTAAATAACAGTGCATCCAACACTCCAAGGATCCCTGTTCTTTGATATTCGTTCCTTAACCTATTGTATTTTCGGCTTTTATCTTCATTGATTTCAACCAAGCATACCAAATTACTAAAACTACTCAACCATTTTGGTAGTACATCACGATTGAGATCTGAATCTTTATGGTAAATCAGTGCTGTCTTCATGCAAGTACCAATTCTTTAAAGAAACCTCCAGAATTTCTTCAACTTGAGTTATTTCAGATTCAATTGTTTGCCTATGATTTTCAAAAAGTATCCTTAAATACGTTTCCTTTTGTTTTTGATAATCATCATCTTCCTTGAAAAACAATTTCTCTACTAAGGATGAGTTTTTAATAGCATTCAATAATTGAAGCAATTCCAATTTTCTTAATAAGTCGGCACCCTTTCTAAGAACAAACCTTAGTACAGGAAATCGGATATTTTGAGCCGGATTAATGGTATCATGTACGTCATTTGGAAGAAATTGGTAATCTACACCAATAAAGTTATAAAGCTCTTTCAGGAATTTCTCCGGATTTTGCAACAAATCATCGTAAAAAAAAACTTTTAATTGATTTTTTCCAAAATATTTCAAATAGCGATTTAAATGCTCCCCAACCCTATTTTGTCTCAATATCTCAGGGTATTGCACTAAAGCTTCTTTAAAAGATATGTAATAATCAATCTCGCCTCTTTGCTTTAATGATTGGAAAACCGATATAGTCCTGTAATAGGGATTTCTTAAGACCGTAAAGAGTTTAACATTTGGAATAGTCTCTTTTATTCTTTTCGGAACTTCAGGTGTATAAAAGTACCTGTTTGAAATTTCTCCTTTAACAAACTTTTTACTCGGTTCTGGATAAAATTGCTCATACCAATCCAATCCTTTATCATAAAATAAGGAAAAGAAATTCGTCTCTTTGGTTCCTTCCGATAAATATACCTCAGGATGTTGTTTCAACATTTCATACAAAAAAGTTGTCCCTGATCTTCCTGGTCCTATATGGATAAAATCGGGTAACATTAAGCAGCCTCAGTCACTTCTTCAATTAAATCAATCCATTTTTGTTTACCATTGGTCCAGTCAAATTTTCTTGCCTTTTTGATGGCATTTTGACTGATCATCTTGCATTGTTCGGGGTTATTAAGTAAATATGCTATTTGATCAGCCATCATTTGCGGATTGTTTTTTTCAACTATAGTACCCTCCTGCCCATCGTTAATTAATTGTGGTATCCCTCCAGCATTGGTACTAACAACAGGAAAACCCATTGCCATGGCTTCAATCAAGGTAATGGGCTGATTATCAATTTGACTGGTATTTAAAAAAACATCCTTTTCCTGGCATATTTCGATAAGCCTTGCTTTATCCTGCTTATCCATCAGGGATACTTGGTTTTCCAAACTATATTCCTCTATTTTTTGAACAACCTGGTGATATGTTCCATCTTTAACAGGCCCCATCATCGTTAAGGTGGCCTCCGGGAATCTTTTAATCAGCAGCTTCATCACTTCGATAGCAAGCACCGGATTGTAATTCTTATGAAAAGCCCGAATCCATACAAGATGCGGATGGATGGTTGCTCTAATCCTGCTTTTATAATCCGGGAAGTTAATAAAGTTCGGAATTTCCAAGCAATCATAACCTTTGGCTTGGAAAAATGTTTTTAAATAAGGAGAAGGTGCCACAATGGCCCGGCTTTGACCTATAAAATACTTGAAGGTTCGAGGCCATTGCTTGTACTTTTTTTTTAACTGATCACTGTGTAAGTAAAGGACATACGGTTTTTGAAGAAGATTGGCCAACATGCCTATTATGAAAGAATACCAGAAACTTTGGTAGGCATAGAGATCTATAATAACCAAATTAACCTGGTTTCTATGCTGTAACAAACCCTTAACCCCATCCCATAAGCGGGCCCATTTTTGTTTTTCGGGGGATTTGGCTAACACTTCATAATGGGCTCCCAACCGCTTGGCTAAAAATTCAATGGGGGTTGGATTCGCCCCATATCGGGATAACATATGCCCAACATAGTATATCACAAGTACAATTTAATTGCGTTAAGAAGCCAATTGTGGAGCATAACCGGCTCGATAAAAAATCAATACAGCTCTTCACCTTTCAACCCCTCAAAAATTTAACCAATAAACCTATCAACGGATCAACGAATAAACCCAGAAACCTCAACGTTATCCCATGCTCCATGACTGGTTTATTGTAAAGCTTCATGGTACACCTCAAAAATTTTCCGGGCTACTTGCTTGCTGTCAATGCCTTGCCTTAGCACCTCTTCCCTACCGTTGGAACGCTTTTGATTGTTCGTGATCTGTACCAATCCCTTTGCTAATTCCGAAGCATGGTAATTTCCAATGAAGGAAGGTTCAGTAAATTGAAGCCGTTCCTCAACATCCCCACATGGAACAGTAACAATGGGCAGGTTACAAGCCATGGCTTCTTTAACCGAGTTATTGGATCCTTCGTGAAAAGAAGTTATCAAAAGCGCATCAGCAGCATTGTAAAGCACCGGCAAGAATTCTTGCGGATAATGTTTTACCTTAAAAAGTTCAAAATGGGGTTCCAGTGAATTCGCTTCTTTAATCGTTGCTTCGGCCAATGCCGGATTTTTAACCCAAGCTCCATGCCTGCTGTCATCGTGAAAGAAAAGGATATATTTTCTACGGTGGTCCCAGCCGAGCTGTTTGCGGCAGTATTGTTGATCCATTGGTTTAAAGGAATCTACATCCACCCCGTTTGGAATTACCGTGCATTTTGCCCTTGAAACCGGCCAAAGCCGTTTTTTCAATCTGCTGGATTTAGCAATACATCTTGAAGCGCCTAAGGCAGCCAATTGCGATAATATGCTCGATAGCTTTCCGGATAACTTGGCCTTTCCTTTTTCATCATAATTTCCAAGCAGATCACTGCCACAAAATGAAACCACTACAGGAAGGGGTGAAAAAAGCACTGTCAACAATCCTGTTGAAGTACCCCACTGGGCATGGACGAGATTGCATTTTTCTTTAAGGGAAGTCTTTTTTAGGGCCCTACCTGCTTGAATGATCCCCTTGACGGATTTTCTTGAAACCAAATGAAACTGCTCGATGGTCAATTCCTCGATGTTTTTAATTAAGGATTTGTATTGGGCAATAGCCCAACTCGGTAGCTTCTTTTGGCCATTAACGTAGTTGGCGGTGAGGATCATTAAAACCTTCATACAACATAACCTTTTCAATGAAGGCAATTTTAGAAGAATAGGAAAACACTTAAATTCAAGTTTAGGATATTTTCAAAGGCCTAATCATGCTACCACCTAATTTTTTAATGGCCAAATTTATCCCCCTCAGCGGTAGGTCTAAAAGCAAATAAGCAAAAACCAATAGGTCAGAAGATAACCTTCTTTTGTATACTTTAACATTTTGATACCCTAATGCTTCGTTAACATCCCCAACCAAATAAGCAATTAGGTTTCCCATTAGATTATTGGATACATAAGAAGTGCGGGATTTGGCATATTCTTTTAATTTTGATTGAAGGCATGAAATGCTGGATCGTCCTGTTGCTTTATGCATAAAAGCATCTAATTTATAACAGTAATTGTCAAAATCATCGTACAAGTCTTCCAATCTGAGCTCAAGGTATTTTTCACCATTAATTTTTTCCTTGTTATGCATTCCCGTTTTCATTTGTCTTCTCCAATAAAAAGCTCCTGCAACAGGGTTCGTAGCCCCCCCAATATTGGTTAAGTTTTGAATACGCTACATCTTCCCCTTTTCTTACCATATTGATGAACCATGAATTGGGTAAATACCTTCTTAATTCAGCCATGTTTAAGAGGTCTTTGGGATCCTTGTAGCCTGGAAAATCAACAGTAATCTTTAACGGACGGCTCCTTAATTCAGCAACATATTTGAATAAACCAAGCACAAATCCTTCAACCGTAGCCGCTTGGATATGTTTTCCAAGTTCTTCTTTTGCTGTATTCCATCCTTTTTCTCTTAAATGATTCAACACATTAGCGTTATAACATGTCTCTAAAGCATGCCGGTAACCTTCTTTGGTTTTCAAATCCAATTTTTCCAAGTACTTGCAGAGTTTTAAAACATTTTTCGGTTCGGCACTCGTACCAATTCCATATACCCATCTTAAAATCCATACCATAAAAGATGTACCCGAACGGCCTGAACCGACAACAATTATAATGGAATTTGACATTTGGATTAGTAATTCATCGAAAATTTTGAGCGCCAGAATCTAACATCAAATACTACATCATCATTCAATTTTTGAAATGTGTGAATTCCTTTAAATTTTTTATCCCACGCTGTCTCAATTTTGTCAATAGTTACTTCTTCGTATTCGTTTGTCGATAAACCCACAATTTTGTTAACATTGACCCTTTTGCCATAAGTATGTTCAATATCTTGTGAAAATCTTAACATCTCATCATTATTCTTAATTATATTTCCAGCATTTCTACTGTATCTTGGAGATGATGCAATAGGATTTAAAGGATGCTTATAAAATTTTGTTGTAAACAAATTTTCAGAATAAAACAAATACAACTCGTCATGCATAGAAGCATTGTTATGCTCAGTGTAGTTAGCAAACAACCAATAATATCCTTCATGCCATAAAATTACAGGATCAGCAAATTTGCCGTTGAGTAATGTCAAATAATACTCCCAATGGTACGGAAAGTCTTTAGCTTTATATAAATCCAGTTTTTCAGATTGGAAGTTTTCAAAAGTCATATAAATCGCACCATCAATTTCAAACAAAAAAGGAAATGAAAGATGATTTTCAAGTTTTAAAACTGGAAATGGTTCAGAGCAACCATCTTTTTCTGAAAATTCACAACATTGAATAAAACCAGGGTGCGATTTATATTTGGTTTCAAAAAACAGATATTTTTTATCTTTAAAGGAGAACAAAAACGGGTCTGCCCATAAGGTGTTTTTCGGAGGAGTTAAGTATTTTGATTTTCTAAGATCAATTCCTCCTGTTTCCTTAGTGAACCCAATTTTCCACGTATTTTCCCACAAATATTTATTAAAGTAACCAGAAATAATTTTAATAAATAGCCTCCATAGAAACCCCAGCATTTTAACATTACCCGGATTTTTATACAAGGGTCGATCATAAATGTTAACGGATGAATTAAGGTTTTTCTTGGAGTTGAAATAAGCATTATGCCCAATTTTTTTTAATCGCTCAATTTCGCGGGGAATAACAAAAACCCCTTTCCAGTAATAATTGCATTTATTAAGAAAAAGTGAGAATGGATAGGTTTTTGAATGTCCCTTAAATAAAACTGTTCCTCCATCAATACTATCACTGAGGATCTGAAGCGTAATTCCCGTAGTAGGTTCTTGATTGATAAGCTCCCATATTCCTGGCGGCCGTCCCCTGTTAATTCTATTATCTCCATGATGATAGGACCAAACTCCATAGGTAGCAGCATTTAGGATTTGTCCTTTTATTATCCCTAAACCCAACCTAATGATCACATCCGTTTCTTGTTTTTTAATAAATTCTACATCACTTGGTTTTACATATTCACTAACTTTCTTTTTTTCTATATCAATTTCTCGATAAGGAATAGCTTGTAAATTATCTAAATAAACTTTAGTGAATGGATTGGATTTTGTATTCCATAGTAGGTTCTTATCAATCAATTCGTAAGCTTTAAAAAATATACTGGAAAAATTATCTTTTAATTTGGCAAAAATATTTTTTTGTTTATTATTTTTTTTAGGTAAATAGACATATTGGATATAACAAGCCTCGGATTCTTGAAGTTTGTCTATCATTTCTTTAATCCAGGTGGGCTGTGTATAACTGTTTAATAATAAAGCAACTTTAATTTTTTTCATCCAAATTTTTTGTTAATTGATCAAATTTTTAAAAGCTTGATACCTCCCCTGGAACGAAAAAAGGTTTTTGGCCCTTTGCGCATTGAACTCGCCCATTTCTTTTAATTGATTTCTGTTTAAGCTGGCCAATTTCCCAAGAGACTGGGCAATGCTTTCCGGATTATTAGGCTCAAATAAAACCCCTCCCCTGTTTTGTTTTATCAAATAATTGTGGTCCCCAATATTTCCGACCCATATGGGTTTACCACATGCCATTCCCTCTATAACAAAATTAGAGCTACCCTCTCTCTTCGAAGGTAGCCCAACAATATCGGCATTATGTATTTCAGACCTCATATCTTCGATTGGGCCATGGAATTGGCAATTTTCATTTAGTTGGTATTTTTCAATTAAAGCAATTGCTTTTTTATAATAAGCGTATTTGGCTTCAATTTCTTCATGTTTGTTGCCATACCATTTTATTAAAATGTTGGAAGAATAGTTTGAAGTAAATAATTGAACCCCTTCAATTAAATTATGAATATTTTTTACAGGACTGTAATTAGCAGCAATTAAAATGGTAAGTTGCTTTTTTTTATGGTTTGTTTCGGATTTTTGTGGATAGAATTTTTCAAAATCTATCATGTTAAAAATAACCCTAACTTTAGAAGCTAACCAAGGTGCTGTTTTTTGAAGGGTTCCCTTTGAATGGATATTGTTTATAACCAGGTAGTCAGCTAACCTGTAGATATTCAATCTAATAAAATCTTTTAACTGTAATTTTTCTTCAGCTTTTCCTCTGTCTGAAATTATTAATTTCAATCCAGGGAAAAAAGGTTTTAACAAACAAGCTATTTGATTGGCATTGTACAAAAATGAAACTACAACATCCGGTTTAAATTTTTTAACCTGTTTAAAAACTTTAAATAATTGATAAATCTTCCCTTCAGCATGTATTTTTTGGTAGTCTACTCCTTTTGCTAAAAGCCTATCTTTATAAAAATCTTTAGTATACTGATAATATGTTAAAAGCCTTACCCTATATTCCTGTTTTAATAAACTAACTAAGTAATAAACTTGTCTTTGGCTGCCACCGGGTGCCATGTTATCAATTAAAACCAATACTTTTTGCTTTTCCATTTTTGGACTTAGTCATTACATTTTGTTAATGGTTATCCTGTGTTTACCAGTTGGTGAAGTGATAAACTCATCTGTTTCAACGAAATTCACCTTAATTTTACCTCCCAGCGTATTGTTGAGCACTTCCTGCACTTTCGCTTTTTCTTCTTCTGGTAAAGTACTTTCCTCAGGCACGTAACGGAATTCAATTTCATCAAGCTGATGCTGTATGAATTGGTATTTTTTAACACTTATTCCGGTTTTATAAACCAAATGCGTGCCCAATATACCAGAAATAGGGCTATTATTAACATTAAAAAGAATGTCACTGGAACGCCCTTCCAATTGCTTTATTACCAGCCTTGTTTTACCACCAGTTTTTTCATGGCCAATTTCCCCTATGTCTCCATTAACATACCTTAAAAAAGGCTTAGCTTTATTATGCAGTGAAGATACAGCTAAGTAACTCAATTTATCATATTCCAAACTCTCTAACATGTTAATTTCATCAGGCACTACATAATCTCCGAATTCCTCCATTTGATAACCAAGCGATTCAATTTCACCACACCCATAATAACTTTTTACAGGGCAGTTCAAAGTATTCTTAATGTATTTGGCCCAATCAGGGGTAAGCAATTCAGCAGTTGTAATTCCCATTTCTACATTGTCGAGGCTCAAATGGTGCTTATCCATTAAATGCGCTAAATTAAACAAAGTAGAAGCATAACCAACTAAGATACAAGGGCCTTTATTTCTTACGGCTTTCACATAGTCTTCAATTGTATCATCATTTAATTCAAAGGCGGGCAACCGGTATTGGCCGATCAGATGATCCCTTGCCTTCTTAACATAGTCAAACTTTTTTCCGAATCCCAGAGAACCTCCCGCAAATTTAACAATGGCCATTCCGGGTTGCCATCCCATCCATTGCAAGCCCCTGAAATAAGACATGGTTTCCAGGGCTTGGGTTTTTCCGTCAACGGAAGCTTCAATGGGTTCACCTGTGGTTCCGCCACTTCTTCTTGTGCTTGTTAAAATTTGGCTAAAGGAATCTGCTTTCAAAGCTTCGTGATTAGCGCGAACAACATCTTTTGTTAAAAGAGGCAATTGCGAAAGTACCTTATATGGACCTTCTTCAATGATCGCTTCTTCGGATAGGTTTAAATTTCTATAGAAAGGAACATGATTGATGCAATATATTAGCTGGTCTTTAATCAAATCCCTTTTCAATTCATCAAATTCTTCATCATTGATTGATTCAACATGCTTTAAAAATTGAATGGCGGATTTAAACTTTCTGTCCGAAAGGGATTTCATGAAAATGCTAAACCGGTAACCAAGCTTACTCATGGCTTGCGTTTTTTTAGAATTTTAAATAATTGGGTGACCGGTTGCCTGCCAGGGCCAAAAAAATAGAGCCAGGTTTTTTCCAGGAAGAAATGCACCAAGTACAACCTGTAAAACAAGGTATAAACCTTATAGGAGAATTTTTGAAACAGATCTAAACGCCAAGGCTCATAATTTCGATCAACAAAATGAGCCGGCAAGTGCGGTAATGTCCGATGGATTTTAAGAAAATTGGCTTCCGGGGAATTGCTTTCATTGTAATAAATCGATGCCAGAAAGGAAGTTTTCTGGTATTTGTTCAATATCCTGTTCTCATTGATACTGTCCGCACAAGTATTGCCCTGGCAATAAATGATCAATTTACCCTTGTAGTACTCTACAGGTTGGATAACATGAGCGTGATGCCCCCATACCAAATCCGCTCCACCATCAATGGCTTGATGGGCTAATTGTCTTTGGTAAGGCGCGGGCATTTTGTGATTATCAAACCCCCAATGAAATGAAGTTATGATGATATCGTCTTCTTGCGATTGTAAATTACTTAAATCTTCCTTTAAATTTTCAAATGTCAATTCTCTTAATTGTATTTCAGCATCAGCAGGTAATTTGGGATTGGTATTGGAATCAACGTAGGATAATAAATGGATACGATGGTTACCACTTGAGATACTTTTGTAATAAGAAGTTTTGTTTTTGTCATCTATAGCTCCAACACTAATTCCATTTATTTCTTTTATTGCATCAAGTGTATTATTGAATCCATCATATAGCTGATCATAAACATGGTTGTTACCTATATTAACGACCACAGGTTTAAAACTTGCAAGCTTAAGAATGGCATCTTTGGAAGTATGAACCCTCGGCCACTTAAGCAGATTTTCTCCTTCATTTCCTACAACAGGTGATTCAAGGTTTATTGCCGTAAAATGGTGGTCTTCTATAAATTGATTGACATCTTCATCAAATATCGAATTATTGGCGTCTTTCCAGTGATTGTTTAACATCACATCACCGGTTAAAAGCAGCTTCATTACGATTTTGTTTTGGTAACCAACCCATTTACTAAATAATAGTACTCATTACTTTCCGGACAAACAGCCTTGTTATTATCATCAAAGTGCAACCGATGACCGTACTCACTCATCCATCCAACATGCCGTGCAGGATTACCTACAAGTAGCGCATAAGCGGGTACATCTTTTGTAACCACAGCACCTGCTCCTACAAATGCATATTCATGAATAGCAATTCCACATACAATGGTGGCATTTGCCCCAATGGTAGCACCCTTTTTAACATGGGTTTTTACATATTCACCTCTTCTATTTACAGCACTACGAGGATTGATAACATTGGTAAAAACCATGGATGGACCAAGAAAAACATCATCTTCACAAGTCACCCCGGTATAAATAGAAATATTGTTTTGTACCTTAACATTGTCCCCTAAAACTACATCAGGAGCTACAACGACATTTTGACCGAGGTTGCATTTTTTACCAAGTTTTGCATTGCTCATGATGTGAGAGAAATGCCATATCTTAGTACCTTCTCCAATCTCGCAGCCTTCATCTATGTAAACGGATTCATGGGCGAAGTAATTACTCATAAGATTGGGTTTATTTGTTGATACGTTGATACGTTGATACGTGGATGCGTGGATGTGTTTAACGACTTAGAGCGGGCTTGAATGAATTGTTGTTAAATAATGGCTATTGGTTTTTGCTATGGCTCCATATTAAATCAATTCCAATTGGTGCAATTAAAACTTCTCAACAATTCAACCTTTCAACCTTTCAACAATTCAACGATTCAACAATTCAACGATTCAACAATTCAACGATTCAACAATTCAACGATTCAACGATTCAACGATTCAACGATTCAACGATTCAACAGAAACACGCTCCGGCTTTTTCAAAGGCCTTTCTCCGGATTCGTAGATCCTTTCAATTATATCCACGACTTTCATTCCTTCAAGGGCATTGGCTGTAATAATATCATTGCCATGAAGGGTCTTTACCACATTTTCAATAACAAAATGATGATTGGCTGCGCTACCGGTAAAAGGGCCATAATCATTGGGAGGATTGGTCGGCTCCAATTCAGGGACTTCATAGTTTTCTATGTCGCAATATTCAATTTCATTCATGTATTGCCCTCCTACCTTTAAAGATCCTTTGGATCCTGTAATGGTAATACTACTTTCCATGTTCTGATTCCAAACGGCTGTAGAAAAATTGATACATCCGATTCCCCCTTTCACAAACTGAAAATGGACCAAACCCGTATCTTCAAATTCCGTATTTTCCTGATGATTGAAATCAGCAAATATCCCTTTTATTTGGTGGATATCTCCAAAAAGCCAATACATAATATCCAGAAAATGGCTAAATTGAGTGAACAATGTTCCACCATCCATTTGAAGGGAACCTTTCCAGTCTGCTTTGTTGTAATACCGGTCATCCCGGTTCCAATAACAGTTGATCTGAACGGTCTGAATATTGCCCAAAAGGCCCTCATCTACCACCTTTTTCAACCACCTTGATGGTGGGCTATAACGGTTCTGCTTAACCACAAACACTTGTTTGGAAACCTGAAGCGACTTAAAAATAACATCCTCACATTCCCGTTTAGACAAGCCCATTGGTTTTTCAATAACACAATGATGGCCATTGTTTAGTATTTCCAATGCATGTTGACAATGAAGCCCATTAGGCGTTGCAATATTAATCACATCCACTTCGATACCGGCCTTGAAAAATTCATCAAGCGAGGTAAAGAACGGGATTCCTGAGGGGTAAAGCTCATGGTCTGCAGCATTTTTATTGCTATCAATAATGCCAACCAATTCAGATGCATGATGATTGTTAACGATAACACCATGCCGCTTCCCTATATTGCCAAAACCTAAGATGGCAAATTTAATTTTTTTCATTTTAACGATTATTTAGGGTATAAGTTAACTTAACCATTGTTTACCTGATTGTTCGATGAAAAAGCTTTACGCTCGGTAAACTCATACAACGCTACAATAATGCCAAATACAAACCACTGTTCATTGTCATAAAGGCCCCAGGCTCCAAAAAAAGCAACAAGCAAAAAAGCTAAAATGTAGTAATATTCTGCAATTACAAACATTTTAAAATAGTTATTGCTATATGCTGAAAATCGTTTAGCCGCTTTAGTGGCATACCTGAATATGGTTATATAAATAAATATAAAAAGCCCAAAGCCAATCAGCCCCTGCTCAGCCAGGATTCGTAAAAAATAGTTGTGCATTCTAGCCCCTAATGCAACATAAGAACCTCCGTATTCCGGATACAAGTTAGGGCTGTTCATGGTACCCACACCAATTAATGGATTTTCCGTAAACATATTCCAGCCCGGAATCCAATACGCTTGACGGCCACTCATTGCAATGGCATCTACCTCTTTTAATTCTTTATCACCTGTTATAAGATCTGTCCCACCTGTTATAGCAGCATTTATTCGCAACCTTAGAGAATCCGGAACTGCGTTCCACAATAAAATTAAAGCAACCGCAGAAATTAAAAAGGTCCTTACTTTGTGCCTGCCCTGAGCAACAAATAAAAACCAATAGGCTATGATGGTCAAAAATACCCTCCTGCTAAAAGCAAACAAGGCTAAGAAAGAGAGTAAACCCGATAATATGAGGTATTTTCGAGGCTTGAAATTGACAATAAAAGCCAGTCCCAAATAAAACGGTATGATTTGCCGGGCTAAATGCGGCCTGCCAATATCTTGTTGTAATTGGCCTACGATTAATTGCCACGTTAAAACACCCGTAATGATGATTCCATGAAATAAAAAGAGTTTGATAAATTTACCAATGGCCTCCTCATCATTTAAATAAACCCGGGCCAACACATAAAGCGAAATATATTGGGGTATGCGGGTAAACATGTCAAGGGTTGGCCCCAAATCATCAGACAATAGGCCCGAGAAAAACATGGTCAAAACAAAAAATGCCAACAGGGTATCGATCTTTAACCACCTGAATCGCGCAAAATTTCCTTTAATCAAGGTTATAATCAAGGTAAAATAACCAAGAAAATTGCCCATCTTGTTTAAAGACGTATCTGCCCATGATTGGTAAAAAGTAAATCCCAAAACATTACCCTGAAATAGCTGGCTGTAAAATGTTAACGACAAAAAAGCAGCAAACAACACCCAAGGTCTATTAAAATAAATGGAAGCCCAAAAAACAGCAAAAACCAAAGCAATGGGGGTACTTACTTGGCCCACCAATGCAACGAGCAATACACCACTCACCCACACCAATCCTACAGTGAGCACGATGTCTTTAAACGCCTTTCCAAAAATTTGTTCAGAGGTATATTGGATCTGCTTCAGTGCCATTTAATTTAGTAAAAATTACCGTTTAGCCTTATTTTAACAACCATTTTCTACAATTTTGATAAGTTATCGTCAGCCCATAAAATGCCATCACCAGTACCAAAGGATCTATGGGAAAGCGATACCTACCTACTCCTTTGCCCAAATAAACATGCATCACGGTATGAAGTAAAATGATGGTGACAATGGCGATCCCCCATTTGTGACGGTAATTAAAAACACCCACCATCCCCACTAAAAGAAAGGGTAAAAGAATTCCGAACAATGCGGTATAAATTAAATTCTGCTGAAATGTTCTTGGTTTTTCGTAGATCCATCCTTTCTTTACAAGATCTCCTTGTGTACGAATGGGTTCCCAAAAATCCAAAAAGTTTTTCCAGTATTTGGTTAATGGATCAAAAGTATGAGGTTTGAAGCCCTTTTCGATTCCCTTTTTAACATTCCGCATTCTTCCTGACCTTGGCTCAGGATTGTAACCAGCCAAAAGGCTATCCCGGTATGCTTTAAGCGATTTTTTTATTCTTGTATTTCTCTGAATATGCTCGTTTTCTTCCTCATATCCCAACAATTTGTCTGTTATCATAGAAGCCCTTTCGGTTAAGATTACAGGCCGTTCATGCACATGGTAATTTCTAATCAACCATGGTGCCATAAGCAATACAAGAAAAGAAACAATAACCATGACTCGTTTAAATGATTCTTTTGAAAGCTTATTCATCAAAAGAAGTATGGTTAAAAAGATAAAAAAGTGAGGCAAGTAGCGTTCATCCGTGTGAAGAAAATAAACAAAGGTAAAAGCAAAAGCGAATAACTTCGCAATTGGATAGTTCGGTTTTTGAACTATATAAATTAGCCAAAGGAAAAGGAATGTGAATAGAAAAAGGTTAACGTTTTCTTTCATTACTACACCTGAAAATAAGAAAAAAGGTATGTAAAAAATGGACCAAAAAGCGGCCATTATACCAATGGACTTGCTAAATATGCTTTTACCGATTAAGTAAATCAAAGGAATGATGGCCGTACTTAGCAATATGTTCAAACTAACGGGCATCCAATTATTTTCTCCAAAAATAGAAAACAGAAGGGCTAACAGCCAGGGGAAACCAGGTCCACTTGAGGATTTTAATCCCTCTGGATCCAATACCAACGGGCCTTGCTTCATGATGGCCCGGGCATATTCAATGTAATCAGATGAATCAATTAAAGTGAGCGACCCGGTGGATTGCCATTGAAAAAGTGTAAAACCAATGCGAATCAGCAACCCAATTAAAGTAAAAGTTAAAAGCACTTTGCCTTCAGGGAAGTTACGACCACCAATATAATTTTTTAATGCTTTTATTTTAGATAAAATGCCCTTCAAGAATTAAAGTAATTTTTTTCAAGCCATTACCAAACTATTATTATGAATTAAAATCTTTAACGGTTTTAGCCGGTGAACCGGCAGCCATTGTATAAGGTGCAACATCCTTATTAACCAAAGATCCGGCTGCAATTACAGCACCTTGCCCTATTGTAACGCCCGGCAATATTATGCTATCGATCCCTATTACCACATCATTTTCAATATAAATGTCTTTAACAATATAATCCGTATCTTTTATGGCAACCCCTGGCTTGTAATTAGATAGGTCCCTATTGTGAGCCAGCAGATGTACTCTATTGGTAATGATACATCCATCTCCTATGTGAATTTTTTCAGGATAAACACTATCAAACATCACTTCTATCCCTATAAACACATTTTTGCCCATATCCACCCCCCTCCATTTATGAAGCTTCGGTCTTAACATTCTGGCATTTAAGGGAGCCAATAAAACTGAATTACGAGCAATCTTATGGAGCACCTCATTTTTCCATAACCTGAATGCCTTATTAAAAAAACCAAAAAAATTCAGTTGTCCATATTTTTGGGGAGATAGGTAAATTCCCAATGCCCTTATCAATTTATAGGATAAGCTTAATTTTTGTTTGTTATTTGCCACCACCATTAACCTTTTTGTAAATACTTTTGTAAAAGTTCTCCGCAAGAAACAAAATTACCCTGAAATTGAGCAAGAAGCCAGTCCAATGCTTTTTCAGTTTTTGCGCCTTTGTTGATCCAATAAAAAGGCCGGTTTGAAAAGTTACTTAAAGGAAACTTTTCATCCGATAAATCCAAGGAATGAATGTAAAAAACCCCGTCTCCCTTTTTTAAATGTTGGTGAAACATTTGTTTGAAATAGCGACATCCCAAGAGCCTGAAAAAGAAAGCGCCTCCTCCTGGCAGATGCCACTTACCGATTTTCCGGCTAACCCATGGTATTTCAAGGATGGCATTTTGCTCATTTCCTTTTGGTTCAAAATCGGTTCCCAACCAAAAAGGTATCTTAGGAAATTTGCTCAAATCTCTATTGGATTTATTGTACAGGGAATTGTAAACCATGGAAGAGTCGTACCTAAAGCCATGCTTGTACAAAATGGGAACCATCCAATCAGCAAAATAAGCACCCGGGGCCCTGTAACCAACAACCTGCTGTTCAAAATAACCCTCAAGGATTGATTTGGCCTGAATCAATTCCGCTTCCCATGCTTCCTTTGATTGAATATTTTGTTTGGTTTTGGTATTATAAGGTATGGTATGATGTAAACTATGATGGGCTATTTCGTGGTCAGAATTTTTCAAAGCCTTCATTACTTCGGGATAGCGTTCCACCATATCCGCTATAATAAAGAATGTAGCTTTAACTTTATACTTGTCTAAAAGCTCTAACAACCTAAAGGTAGGGTCCGTTATGAAATCATACCGTCCGTTCCAATTTTCAAAGAATTCATGGACCGTTTTGTAATAAGAAAAATTAGCTCCCGCAACCAAGGGAGTATGATACCAATCATCCAAATCAACAGTAAAAGCTAAGTGGTTCATACCCATCTAATAAAACCTAAAATTATTTAAATATACGGCTATTAAAAAAGTCATAATTTCCCCCAACAAAAACCAAATACGGCTCATTGCAGAAACAGATATCACTTCTGCTTTTTCATGGTCCAGTAATACAAACAATAAAACCAGAACTGATTCACGAATCCCCATTCCACCGGGGGCTATAATGGATGCAATACCAATGACAGCAGCCAACACAAATATCGGGGAGCTCCAAATACTGATGTCAAAATTCAGGGATTGGCAGAAGAAATAAAATCCAATTGCTAACACTATCCAGAATAAGAAGTAAACCGGGCCAATTTCAATGAGCCTTCTAAAAGGTATGAACGGGATTACAATTTTTTTATTAAAATATCTTTTAAAAAGCCTGGAAAAGGTATGATTCAAGTTACCTACAAACAGTAATCCCGTAAAAAATACCATCAAAACCAGCGTAATAAGCAAGTATTTCAATTCGTACACAACAATAAAAGAAAGACTACCAATGACCAATCCACTCCATAAGGCCAGCATTTGATTTTGAAGGGATAACAACGAAAGGTTAAAAGTAGAAACATCATCGTGCCGCTCATTAATGTACATTGCCTTGCCAATTACCATCCACAATTTACCAGGGATGTATTTGCCAAGAATGGTTAGCCCATGAGATCGATAAGCATTAAGTAAACTTAATTCGGGAATTGTGTTCTTTAAAAGTTTGTACCACCTCAAGCCCTGTATTGCAAAAGCCATTAGTAAGAATAAAAGGGAAATCATCATGAATTTCCAATGTACTACTTCCTTCCATTTTAAATAATTTAAATCATATAGCTTATATCCTAAAAAAATAATTGATATATAAACAAATATTTTTAGGATATTTTGAAAAGAAAAATTGAATTTCACAGCTTAAGCTATTAACCGTAATTGTATTTATTCATTAAATCGCCAGCAATCGCTTTAATTTTTTTTACCTTATCCTCACTCCAGAATTGATTAAGCTCATAAACTTTATCTTTCGATGTATTCCTTTTTACATCAAAATATTCAATCGAATCAGGATGAAATTCCAATCCACAAAATTCAGTAAGCTCTTTCCATTTGAGATGATCTTTATAAAGGAAAAGGTCTTCAAAACGAAAGGATTTAAAATTATCAGAGGAACTATATTCAGTAAGAATCATTTCATTTTTCAATTTCCACCACCAACAAAATTTCTCATATTCCTGAAGCTTATTCCAACCTTTTTTTGAAATTTTTCCCAAATAAACCGGATTAATGTTCCAAAATGGAACAAACCTATAGGCCACCTTACTTTTGAAACGTGAATTTACCCAATTCATATATGACAGGATCCAACTCTTCGGGTCTCTAATAATATGAACAAACTTGGTGTTTTTTACTTCTTCCTCGATAAACTTTCCCAATACTAAATTAAACCCATTGGTTTCAATATAAGCAGGATGATTTAGACATTTGATCCAATTAACCCTTTTTTTCCTGGCTAAGTTTCTCATAAAGGTTTCCGACACCCATCCATATAAATAGAGCGTTGTCATTACATTTATTAACCTTGCTCCTTTAGGTTGATGAATTGCGTAAAGCTCTGGATAACATTCATTAAAATAACTCGCCAATCCTTTGGTGCCACACCTATGGGTACTTTGAAAAAAAATAGCACTTGAAGTCATTAAAACTACTTAACCTTGGTATATAAACGCTTTATCATGTTTTTGAAATAATCCTGAAAATATTTATAATAATATCCTGAAAGAGAAGACCTCCAGCGATTGGGGTGAATTAAGAAATACAAATTTGCATCCATGTTTTTGATTTTAGAAATTAACTCATCTGTTGAATATATTTCTGGTTTGTTGGTAGTATTTGACGAATAATTTGGAATAAATTCTTTAACATTGTTCTTAGTGTCACTCCAATTCCTACCAGTATCCGTATAATAAAAAATCTTCTCAAAATCTACTGAAAGATAGGATTCTCCATTAAGCTTAAAATCGTTTAAAGGGTATTTATTAAATATATCACGATTATCCCATTTTGTTAAAGGGTTTCCATGCATAGCTACGGTTTGCACGCAGGCAATATTCCTTAACTCATTTAAATCATTGGATAAAATTTGTTTAGCACGCTCATAATTACCTTTTGCTTTATCTAAACAATCATAATGAACCCCAATTTCATGACCATACTTCGCCACTTTTTCGATCATGTTAAAATCATAACTTTCGGGATTTCGAAAATAATAACTTGTTTTTATATTAAGCTCAGCTTCAACTTCTAAAAGTCCCAATGTGCCAATTGCAGCATTTCTACATAAATCATGTCTAATAACTACTTTTTTACTATTTAAAGAAATATCATTTTGGATATTGATAAACTCATTAAGCGTTAAAAAATCATATCCGCTGTTTAATAAACCAACACAAAGCTGTTTATATTTATCTCTACTAAAGTCTTTCATTAATTTTTATTAAGAATTAGGTTATTCATTGTTTTTGGCTAACAATACTATGGTCCAAGGGATAGGCTGTTTAAAATCAATAACCGAAAATTTAGTTTTTACAAACCTTTTAAATGAATGAGTACTCCAATGATTTCTATGATCAGGTGTATTTCCAAACCCACTAAGATATTTTAGTCTCATCATGTTTAATGCTCTCCATAGGGGTTCTCTTGGAACTGAAAGAATAGCATATTTAGAAGATACCCTGCTAATTTCATCTAATGCCTTAACAGGATCTTTAAGGTGCTCAAGAACTTCTGTACAAATTACTAAATCAAACCTGTTTTTATCGTAAGGTAATTCGTAAATTGAACCGACATTTAAGTTACAAAATGGAATATTACTTTTAGCCATTTCTATTTCATGAGCCCTAAAATCAATCCCATGACAATCAGAAGGTAATTTATACCTTTTATTAAGATAATTTAAAACAGCACCCTCTCCACATCCTATATCTAACATGCTTTCATACTGCTTTTCTGAAAAGAGCTGAGTGAATTTTTTCATATAGTTGGTGGTAAAAAAGCTGTTGACTTTCAGGGAATATTTATTTTTGTCTGTAACCAACTCATTCATATGTTAACATTTAATTTTTTAAGAGCATTATTTATTAAGTCTTTCATTATCCATAATATCCATCCACATGGCAAAAAATAAGGATTGAAAACTTGCAATAAAAAGAAAAAGAAACTTAATTAAATCATCGCTTGGCATGCTGAAACCTGGCGTAGCAATGGCTTGAATAACCTGAATAAAATACCTTAAATTGTAAAGGCCTAATAAAAAGGCGAAGTTGTAAAACAAAAACAATGGATGGAAATCCCGGAACAGATACTTGACCCATAACCTTCTGAAAAACTGCCTTATTAATAGCCACGAAATCCTGGAAATAACACTGAAAACTTTCATTTTGGACTTTTCACCCACATTATAAACAGGCTTGATTTCAACCTCTTTTAAAGTAGCCATAATGATGTTAAGTTTAACCAATAAATCATTGGGCATCCCATACGACTTGTAAATATTGTAAATTCTAATACCCCTTAATGCCGCAAGGGATATGGCTGTATAGCCCGTTTGGGTATCAGATACTTGCCAATAGCCCGAAGCAATTTTTGTAAAGATGGATAAAATGGCATTTCCAATGAAACGTATCCTTGGAATCACCAACCAAGCACTGCGGTGAATGAGCCGGTTGCCTTTTACATAATCAATACCATCTTCAACCACTGGTCTGCAAATGCCCTCCAATTCATTGGGGTCCATTTGCCCATCTCCGGCCATGACAGCTGTACAATCAATATGATGATCTTTACACCATTTGTATCCGGTTGCTATAGCAGCTCCAACGCCCCGGTTTTTCAAATGGTTGATTAATATGATCCGATCCTTGTCCTCGTTCTTATTGTAAACCTCATGAGGCGTAAAAAATTTTATTTCCTTTCGTTCTTGTTCCTGGACTTTTATTTCGGCCGGGTTGTAAATGGTCGGTTCAATGTCCTCAGCCAATTGATTCGGTATTTCCTGGGTTTTGGTCTGGTCATGGTCTATGTAATCCTGAACAATTTCAGCCGTGTGATCTTTTGACTTATCATTCACCACAACGATACGGTCAACAAATTCCGGCATGTTGTCAAGTACCAGTTGAATTTGTTTTCCCTCATTGTAGGCAGGAACTACTACGGCTACGGTTTTACCCTTTAGCATTCAAATAGGTTTTTATATTGTAGGCTTGAATCTTAATTCGAATAAAATTAGTAACGGGCATGGTGCAATTTCATATCTTCCCTAAGTTCCTGGACCACTTGATGGGAAGAGAACATTTCGGCAGTTTTCAATGCATTGTTTACCAATCGCTCCCGTAGCCCTTCATTTGATTTTAATTCATTAATAGCCTCGATCAAATGATTTTCATTTTTTTCATCTATCACATAAGCACAATGGTGCTCCTTTAAAAAACGGGTAATAAATGCATTTGCAGGTCCGAAATATAGAATGGGACGTTTGGATAATAAATATTCAATGGTTTTGGTAGGAAAAATGGTCTCGTATTCCTCACGGGATAAATTTCCTTTAAAACCATGGGGTAACAACATGATATCATGGTCACCCAGCCGATCCAGCAATTGATCCCGGGATACCAAATCAATATTCATATTAGATGTTTTAAACCCCTTTTTTTGAAGCGTTGATTGATCCAAGGGACTAAACAATTGAATTTTATCAAATGAATAATGTTGATGTATTGTGTTCATTAAAAATCTGGCAGCATCCTCGCATGAATCGTTAATGTTTCCGGCAAATGCATAGGAAGAAGGTACTGCCTTTAATTCTTGTCCACCAAGAGAAGGTATTTCCTCATTAAACGTATGCCTTAAAGCTTTGCATTGGCTCAAATAGGGATAATGCTTCTTAAATAGCTCCACCATTCCATCCGACATTACGTAAACGATTTTCGAAAAGTTAAAAACCTTATTTTGAAGCCATCTTGCTAATTTTTTATTAAATCCTGTATTATTTTCAACGTAGTTATTGTGAAAATACGGATAAAGCTCTGTTCCCGTAATTTTAGCAAGCAAGTATGCAATGAGTAAATACTCTTGTTTAGGATATACTGTCATAATCTTAGTAGGTTTGAACCTCCAGTAATACCAAATGGCTTTCAGTAATCCTAATGGTACTTGTATTTTTCTAATCCACCTTTCCCCTCGCCAGCCCTCCGGTAAAGCATAAATTAAGTATTTAATTTCCGGCAGCTTATCACCCCAGTTAACGTTGGGCCTTCTATAAACACTTTCCCCGCATAACATCATCTCATCTTTGGAAAATTGTTTGGCTAAATTGTTGATAATAATGGATGAGCCAGATGTTGCCGGAGGTATTCTTCTGGTAATCAGTAAAATCCGGTCTTTTTTCACTGAGCTTCAAGCTTTTGATTCCAGGATTCCACAATTTCATTAAAAATGGTTTCCAAGTTTCTGGTAATCTCCCACTGCGGGTAATGCCTTTTCATTTTGTTAAGATCCGAAATATAACATATATGATCGCCTTCCCTGTTTTGGTCGATGTATTTATAATTCATTTTCTTACCTGTTATGGCCGATACCATGTCAAAAGCTTCCAGAATAGAACAGGAATTTTGCCGCCCACCCCCTAAATTATAAACTTCTCCATAACCGGGATTTTTAAAAAATTCCTCAATAAACCTTGCTACATCGTAGGAATGAATGTTGTCTCTCACCTGCTTTCCTTTGTAGCCAAAAACTTTGTATTGGTATTCTGTAATATTTACTTTAACAAGGTAACTTAAAAATCCATGTAATTCAACACCGGAATGACCTGGTCCGGTAAGGCATCCCCCCCTTAAAGAACAAATCGGCATTCCAAAATACCTTCCGTATTCCTGAGCCATGATGTCGCCAGCTACTTTTGATGCTCCAAAAATGGAGTGTTTAGACTGATCGATGGTAAAATCCTCCTTAATCCCATTTTGGTATGCTTGGTCCGCATAATCCCATCTTGTTTCCAATTCTTTTAAGTTAAGGTAATTAGGAGCATCTCCATATACTTTATTGGTACTTAAATGGGCAAAGGGTGCCTCCGGAACGTGCTGCCTAGCAGCCTCCAGCATATTGATGGTCCCAACGGCATTGACATCGAAATCATCAAAAGGCCGAGAAGCTGCAAGATCATGAGAAGGTTGAGCCGCAGTATGGGCAATGTAATCAGGCTTGATTTCCTCCATCATTTTTAATACCGCGGATCGGTCCCGTATGTCTAACTCATAATGGCTGAAATTGCGGCATTCTTCAAGTAATTTTTTTTGATTCCAACGGGTATCTCCATTTTTTCCAAAAAAATCAGCCCGCATGTTGTTATCTACTCCAATAGTTTGATACCCCTTTGCATCAAAATTCCTAACGATTTCGGATCCTATAAGGCCGCTTGAGCCAGTTACTAATAGTTTTTTCATTTATTTAATTTTGTCCTTTATTGAGTGGTATTATTTGAACGGGATTGCCATAAGCTAAATGATGAGGCGGTACATCCTTATTTACTACGGCCCCTGCAGCAATTACAGCAGCTTTACCAATATGCACACCTTTAAGAATAATTGCCCTTGCGCCAACAAAAACATCATCTTCAATCACGATAGGTTTTGTTTTAGCCTCTTTCGTAGGATGCTCCCTTCTAATTTCAGGATCAACAGGATGAAAATCGGTGTCCCAAATCCCAACACCCCCACCGATCAGTACAAAATTTCCAATTTGGACTTCACTTGCAGAAACAATGGAAGCACCAGAAATTCCACAATTTTGGCCAAAAATAATTTTAGCTTTCTTGTTTAAAGTAGCAAAAACGGTTTGATGGTTAATTCCAACAGGATTGTAACGTGTGTGACTGTTGATTGTTATGCCCTCTCCAATCTTAATTACTCCTCTATTTTTTAAAATAAGAGGGCCGTTTAAATTCCCCTTTTTGGGATAAGAAATCCCTTGAATACCAAACAAAATCCTATTATAAAAATTATGAACTTTCCTTAGTAAAAAAATCCTTAAGTAATTAACCCTTCTGAAAATAAAAATCAAAGGTTCCCTCAAATTTGTTCACTTAAAGTTTGAAGTTTCTTAATCATCTTTTCATTAGAATCCTCTCCTTGGAATTCATATAAATATTCAAAATATTTCTTTTGCTTTAAAAGTCGTTTCTCCAAATAATTTCTATCTTCCACCAACAACTTAATTTCATACTCCAATTCTTTACTAGAATTAACAATGGGACAACCAGCGTATTTATTTAATATCCCACCATTTTGTATATCCCTTCCTTGATCTCCATCAATTACAATTACAGGGATATTATAAGCCAAGGCTTCTGACCCAATAGTGCTCCTTCTTACACAAAAAACGTCAATCTTTTGAAAAAAATCATTATTATTAAAATCGCTTTTTAATATATTAAAATGGCTTTCATTTTCAAACATTTTATACAAATCAACACTTTCCTGAGGATGAATTTTAACAAACCTCTCCCCGAACTTTCTAGTACCAGCTACAAAAATATTAACTAAACGTTCTCTTAAAATTTGGCTAGTATTAGTGGTTCCCCAACCAATTTTTACTTGACTAAATTTTTCTGGGAATTTCCGGAAAGTTTCAAATTTTGAAACTTTAGGATTACCTACTATATGAAATAAAACTTCTTGTTTGAAATCCTTCATAAAAAGATCTTTATGATATTGCCCCCAACCAAACATATGATCAGCGATAACAGGCACAAAAAATGGATCCGAATAATAAGTAGCCCCATGTACTAAAGTAACAGTTGGGATTCCCAAATTTTTTCCCGCTAAAACAAAGGTTACATTATTAGAATAACGGTCAAAATCTGTTAAAACAACATGAGGGGTATAAACTTTAAGAATATCTTTGGCAAAGTAATAATTATGAATTTGAAGATTTAGCCAATAAAATGTAATTAATTTACCCTTCCAATCAACATCCGGAATTGATGCTGACTTAATAAAAGCGTATAAGGCAATTTTCCAAGGAAAAACTAATTTTTTATAGTATTTAGGATAACCATCACCAAACCTTTTTTGAGAACTAGTTAAGAAAATCCTAAAGTTGTTTTTCTCTATTAAACCTTTAATCAGATTAAATACCCTGTAATTAAAACTGGTTAAGCTCAAAAAAACATTTTTCTCACCCCCTTTAAATTTACCATTAACAAAAGAATAAACATTTTTTTTAAAAGTAAAGGGTGAAAAACACCTAAATAAAATTTTAACAATGAAAAAAAAAGAGACCCTTTTAGGAGTTAAATTTAAAGGTAGCCCAACTAAACTACCACAAAAAACATGCTTATCAATCTGATAACGATTAAGATAGTTTTCTATCGTTCTAACCTTATTAACTTCCATTTAACAAATTAAAAATTTAAATATTGTTTTAACCCTTTTTCAAAAGGATAATCCAGTTCAAAACAAAAAAAAGGAATCTTTTTTATATATTTCCAAAAATAATAAAAATACAAATATATTAATAATGAAAATTTTGAAAAAAGCTAAAAAAATCACTCAGTCTATATTATTCTAACCACTAAGTCTTTAATCAGAAAATGATCCTGCAAAGGTTAAGGAAAGTTTTGGCCCAAAAGATGTCAGATTGACTGGTAACCTGATTATTTCATTTAACCGAGCGATACTCCATGTAACCTGTGTGACTTAAAAAAGCCGCGTAAATTATAGATGACTCAAAGGATTTGAACCAGCACTGTCCGGGGAAAATTTAAAAAGGAGCCTTTACCCCCTTCAAGTATTTCACAGTCTCAATTTTGCTTTCCACCCAATAATGAGAGCCTCTAAGGCTGAATAGAGCCTATATTTCTTGCCATAAGAGAGTTTTGGGTTTTTACCTCAATTTTTACCGGACAGTGTTGGATTTGAACATCAATTACAAATACTTAAGCAGATTAAAAAAGGATAAATAATAATATTTGATCGTGTTTTAAATTTTTACGAAAAAATTTAATCATTAATAATTGGGGATACACTAATCGAAACCTTTAATTATTACATAAATAAGTGATCATCTACACCATCTCTGTTAACTGTATGTCGGAGTTTCCATTCTCCATTGATTTTTGCCCATAAATGGGGAGACCTGAAATTATCTGTTAACTCATGTTTGAAATATTCTCCATCCAGATCCAAAAATCTCATAATTTCATCAAAGTATTTGTCAGGAAATTCGCCATCAAACTTATTGACGAGTGCTTGGCCTTCTTCTCTTGTTAAATGTTTATTCCGTATTTCTTGAGAAGCATCGTAAGTGGTTCTGCCGATTCCAAACTTAATGAATGTGGTATAATAATGAAGGTCGTCAATTTTATCATCAATGCTATTGTATTTGCTATAAGTTCCCTGGGTCCTAAACGGCCTTGCCTGAAAGCCCGTATTTTCAACAGCATAATAATAGGCTTCCTGGGGGATCCATTTTAAATAATACCCTAAGTAATGAACCTCAATATTGGACTTTTCAATTTCTTCAGATGTCGGGGGAAGGAAACAAGTCAAATCTGAAAGGCGAATATTATACTTCTCCATAATTTCATTAATATTCAATCCTCCAAGGTAAATTTCATCCAGATTATCATAACTGAAGTATGATTTGTCCCTTAAGGAATCCTTGGTTTCCGCAATAGGATTTCCGTACTCAGCTTCATTTTCTCCATAAAAAATCAAATTAATACCAAATTTAGCTGCAATTTTAGGGGCTAAATTCTTTTGCCCCAAAATGAAGGTTTGAAAAGGATGATAAAGGTTTTCTATGCCCAATTTTGTAAGCAACTTCATAGCATTACCATTTTGCTTAAACATGACATTATCAAAGCCTCCAATCTCACACCAATTTTTCCAGTTTTGATACCCATAATCCGTATACATAATAGGAGGCCAGGTTACAGTTAGAGGGTTCATTCCATACTTGTACTTAAGAATATGAGCCTGGTAAGCACTATCTTTACCTCCGCTACCCGGTACAATACAATCATATTGGCCATCATGTCTCCTGTGTCGATCCAATAATTCCTTAAGCTCATTTTCCTTTTCATCCCAGTCAATCTTTTCCTTTTGTTCAGCTACCCTACAAGCATCACAAACCCCTTCTTCGTCAAGGTTCATCGTTGTTTTTTTACTTTCCTGGGTATGTTTAAATTCCACAGCGGATGCTGGCCGTTGATTTGAAACCACACAACGCTTACAAAATTGAACATCTTCCGGAAGACCATAAAACGCTTCTCTACTTTCATCTTTGGACTGTTTGGGGGAATAATTTAACTCCATAACTTTACTCAGGTTTTAGTTTACAATAAATTGTTGATTTGTGCCCATTTTTTATAAATGTTAATCCCGTATTCTCCACTCTTTTCGGGGTGAAATTGGGTAGCAAAAATATTGTTTTTCTTAATGGATGAGCAATATTCAAACCCATCATAATTAGTAATTGATAGTTTGACTTCTTCCTTTTTGGGACTAGCATAATAAGAATGGACAAAATACTGGTAATCACCATTTTTTAACACGGCCAGTGGGCTATCCATCCAATTTGAACCGTTGGAAGGCATTAAAACTTTATTCCAACCAATTTGCGGCACCTTTAACCTATTACCATTAATTTCGTTCGGGAACCGCTTTATTGCTCCCTCGATTAATCCAATGCCCTTGTTAATACCAAACTCCTCACTTTCCTCAAACAAAACCTGCATGCCCAAACATATTCCGAAAAGAGGCTTACCTGATTTTACTCCTCCTTTAATGGGTTCTATCAAATCAAGTTCTTTCAAATTTTCCATAGCATCCTGGAAAGCACCTACACCAGGCAAAATCATGGCATCAGCCCTTAGGATGTCTTCTTTAGAGGAAGAAATGACAGCACTTAACTTGAGCTTTTCACATGCATGCATGACACTGAACATGTTGCCCAATTGGAAATCAATGATCACCACTTTCTTTTGATTACTCATAGGAATACCGAATATCGAATTGTTTATTCTTTAAATATTTTTTTATTGCTTTTAAATTTGTGGGTTCTACCCGCTTGAACTGTTTCTTGCTTTTCAAAAATTCAATGTTCCCTTCCTCCTTCTGCAAAACTTCTTCTTTTCTATTAGTAATGTAGTCATAGTGAAGCAATGAGGCTACAGCCAACGCATCTGCGTGCCCATTGGTAATAACATCTTCTATATGGGCTAATTTGCCCGGACCGCCATGGGCAATCACTGGTACACTAACTTCACTGGCAATTTGATTTACCAAATTTACATCATAACCTAATCCGGTTCCTTCCCTATCCACAGAGGTTACCAATATTTCCCCGGCTCCCAAAGCTTCAACCTTTTTCGCCCATCCTACGGCTTCCACTCCCGTATATTCCCGTCCATTGTCAATGTAGGCATAATATTGACCATCATTCCCTTTTATGGCTTCTATAGCCACAACAATGGTTGAAGAGCCAAATTTGGAAGCAGCGTTTTTAATAATAGCCGGATTTTTGATGGCAGCCGTATTTAAAGCAACCTTATCGGCACCAGCCCGCAAAACTTCCTTTATATCATCCAATGTCCTAAGACCTCCCGCAACTGTTAATGGAATAAATATTTTTTTGGCAGTTTGCCGAACAATATCATGCAAACTATTTCGTTCGTACAAACTGGCAACCACATCCTGATAGATAAGCTCATCAGCACCATTTTCGTAATAATATTCAGCAAATTCCTCTGGGGTCCCTAAAACCCTTAGCCCCTCCAAATGAATCCCTTTTACAAGGTTAGGGCCTTTAATGTCCAGCCTGGGAATAATTCTAATATTAACCATTAGCCAATCAGCATTTTATTTTATTAAAATAAAATTTATAATTTCCTCCTACCTTCCAAATAAACTCCAGGAAGAGAAACACCTATTTTTTCAAGATTTTTATTACTTTCCAAAAAATAATCATGCAGTTCATAAAACTGATTTCTAAACTCTTTATTCATTTCCTGAAGAAAAGGTAACCAGTTTTCAAAATCCTTAATTTTTTTTCGACTAACTTTTAGCAAACCAGTAGGGTTCATCCTGCTTCTTAAAAAATAATTCAATTTCCTAATTTTTAGGATATAGTTGTCACTTAAACTCCCATGTTCAATTTTCCCATTCTTAACATTTGGTAATGGAGATCCTAATACCTTACATAACCTGTGAATAAATCCGTCATAATCATTTTGAAATTCCTCAAACGTAAAAATATGAACGTTCTCCTTATCAAAAAATTCACATAAAAGATTTATATATTCATCGTATTTAAACAAATCCAAATCAAGGCATTGGTAAACACCTCTTTTTAATGAATTATTTAAAAGTCCATCGAATCTCAAATAGCCACCATATTGAACATAATGCCGATACAAGGAAAGTAAAATGTCTGGTTGATACCGTATAAAAAGCAAAATTTGTGGGTTATTAATGGAATTTTTTATATTTCGTAAAATAAGCTTTCTGTTTAAGCCATGGTAAAATATTTCGCCAACAAAAGACTCATCTGAATAAAAAAAATTTTGATTTTCCTTTTTTATTTTATCTATTCCCAAATCAGTATTTTCCTTAAAAATGAAGTTAGCTAGGGTTTTACCTTGTAACTCAGAATAATTGGTAAAATTAATATTCGTTAGTTTGGGAAAAATATTTTTCTGTAAATAAGAAGTTCCGGTCCTAGGAAACCCAATATGAATAAAATTTCTACTCATAACTATTATTTAATAACGCTTTAGCTGCTTGATAATGCGCTTCGGCATTTTCCTGGAATCCTACATTTTGGTATTTTTGATAGCTTAATCCGCCCACAGCCCCTTCATAAGAATTTTCGTACAAGGTCTGTACGAACAATAAAACTTTTTCTTCGTCAATTTGATAACCGTTTAATATCTTACCAATTACATCTTTTACATCATTGTTACTTGTACAAAAAAACGAGCCTTCACATCCTTTATACCAAGCGTGGCCAAAATTAATGACAGGGATGCCACGTACTAATGATTCCCAACCCACAGAGCCAGAAATAGTAGAAACTAACTCGGAATTATCAATCAAGTAAAATGTATCCTCATTTATAGAAGCAAATTTCACCCTGGAATCCAATTTTAGATTATCATAATAATTTTTAGAACGTGAGGTTTCACCATTGTTTGTCAAAGTAAATTGACTAGCATGCTCTTTGATGACTAAATTCCAGTTTTCAGGTAAATTGTAATGAAGTAACTTAATCATTAATTCCTGTAATACGAAATAACCACCCACGGGAGAGGTGTTTTTTTCCGGCTGAGAATGGAGAGGGCAAAATATATATGGCTTATTAAAATTAATGGGTTCGCTTAAATCCTCATAATAACTTTTTAATTTTTCTTTTTTAAATTTAGTTCTTCTCTTAAACTTAATCATTTCACTTTTGTACAAATATTTTCTTTTGAAAAGATCTTTATCTCGAATCAGTTCGGTTTTTTCTTTTCTATCCCCTTTTATTTTAATCTTAAAAAGAATAATATCATGCAATAATCTTTCCTTAATTCTATTAACTATTGAATTGCCACTTTTCTTAACCCGATTCAAACTATTCAATTGATCAAACATGTGAATTTTCTCAACTGCATCATAGTTCCCTCTCAATTTTTCCAGATATGACTTATAATGTTCAGGAATTTGACTTGAATCAAATTTTTCTTCCTGTTCACACTTCTTTTTGTAATCAGATTGAATTAAAAGAGAGCCTACCTCAAATTTATTGACCGCAAACATTGTCTTATCAAAAAGCGTCCTGAAAAACATTATGGTTTGTATATTGTAAACATCCGTTGAAAGTTTATACAATACATAATCCGTGGCTTGATGGGGTTCCTCTACTAAAGATACTACATCAGGCTTTAGATTTTCAATAACCGTCATCCAATACCTGATCAAATAATAATACAATTGAAGTCTGTGGCCATAAGTTAGCGTTTGATAAGCATCATTCCTTTCCATCATATTTAAAGCAATAGCTTCATAAGGAGCCAATTGGCTTAAGATATCGCTGTCCAAAGGATAGAGTTCTGCATCTTTAAAATATTCTGCAGGGACCCCCCGTATAGAATCAAAATAATCATGTAAAACGGCATTGGGAAAATTTTGAAAAACATCGCCCTTTGTCCTGTCAATGGTGTGCCAATATACAGGTTCCCAATCCTCTCTTTGCTGCATAAGTTTAGCAAACTCAATAGTATATTCATTATAACCTGTAAAAATCGCTCTTACACTCATTAACTAGATATATTTATTTTTAACACCTATATTGATGTATAGCCCCCATCAATTATTAAGTTCTGGCCTGTAATGTAGCGAGCTTCATTTGAAAGTAAAAAACCGACAGCAGGTGCCACATCCTCAGAATTCCCCATACGCTTCATGGGTACCTTTTGGGAATAATTTTCCACAAATTTTTCAGGTTGATGATTGAAAATACCTCCCGGAGAAACACAATTCACTCGAATCCCATAAGGGCCATATTTTGAAGCCAGATACCTGGTAAAATTAATCACCCCGCCTTTTATGGCTGTGTAAGCAGCAGGCGGAGCCAAATCAGTTCCTTCATAAATACCAAAGTCATTGCCCACCACCCCGTAAATAGAGGCCACATTCACGATACTGCCAAACCCCTGTTCCTTCATCTTAATCAACACCTCCTGGCAAAAAACAAAGTAGGCATTGAGTTGCCAATCCACATTTTGACGCCAGGAATCCGGGTCAATCTGCTCAAAATCTTTTCCCCAATCCGATGTTCTGGGGTAAGCATTATTCACCAATCCATCTATCCGCTGATACCGCTCCCAAACTTTTTGAATAGCCCTTCTTATGGAATCATCCTTTGTTACATCGCAATACAGGGTTTGCGTCTCCCAATCATCCTTGACATCCACATCCAGATTAACTGGAATTGCCCCCTTTTGGTGAAGGTCTTCTCCCATGGCTTTCCCTAATAAGCCACTACCACCGGTAACCAATATCACTTTTTGATCCAACATCTCAGGAAAGGGCTATTTTTAAGGTTTCTGTAGCCGTAAAAAGGTCATTCATGTAGCCTTCCTGTTCATTAAAATGACTTAAGAAATATTGTATTTGATCCTCATAAGTTTGTTGCCCATCAAAATTAGCTTTATAAATCCTAGAACCCTGGTGATCCTTAACCGAACCATTGATTAAGTCTGCATACCATATTTCATTCTCAAACACAAGCTCTATTGTCCTTTTGGGGTAAGGCCGGTAATAATTCAGCGTAATCCCAATATTATATTCCTCATAAGCTAACCAATAATGTGCACAATCCACTGAATCAATTGCCAAATCTGACACCTTTGACAAATGGCTTTGGACTTTCTCAGGTCTCCCTAATAACCAAAGCAGGTAATCCAGCTCATGGATTAAATCTAAATGAACTCCCCCCCCCTTGGCTTTTTGAGCACTGTAAATTTCCCTGTAATCCCGGCCAAGACGCCATCCAGGCAAATAAGAACCGCAATAAGCCTGAACCTCCAAAAGCCTTTTTCCAGGAATGTTTGCTTTTAACCACTGGATAACGGGATGAAAGCGGAAATTAAAAGCCGTATAGGTCTTGATTTCTGCCTTTTTAATTTTTTCAAGTAAATGTTCCGTATCCTTTAGGGAATGAAAAGGCGGCTTTTCAATGAACAAAGGCTTTTTAATGCTCTGATCAAGAATCTGCTCAATGGTTTGGTAATGTTCACTCGTGGGATTGCTCACCAATATGAAATCTACATCCCCTGGGATGGCAGTGTAGGAAAATATATTTTCAATTCCTTCCCATGCTTTTACAGAGGAATCAGACCTTAGGGCTAAAATCCTGACTTCAGGATCGATCTTCCGTAAAGCTTTGATGTGCCTTTGGGCGATAGAACCCAATCCTATGATTAAAACTTTATAAGGCAAAGTCAAGTAAATTTTCACGAATGAGGATTTCCATAACCTTAAAATCGACAGGATCATCCAAATCAAAACACATATGGGGTACTATATAGGCCAAAGAACGATCAGTTGTACTCTCCTTCCACTCTTCCTCAAAAAATTGTCTCCTGAAAATATAAAAAGAAGCATTCATGTCATAAACTGCAGGCGATTCCTGCCGAGTCTTAATATTGGGCTTCTTCTTTACCACATCTACATAGCCATTTCCTTGCTCTTCTACCATATTGAAATAGGGATTCCGTGAAGCTTGGCTTACAGAGAATATATTTAAAGCATGAGCATCATTTTCTATTTGATGCAAAGCATTTTGAAGGTCGTTAACATTTCTTAGAGGTGACGTAACATCCATATCTAAAATGTAATCATAGCGCTTGTCTTGTTCACTTTCCTTAAACTCCAACAAATCCTGAATCACATCAATTTTTCCAGATGAATCCGTGGCAAGCTCTTCGGGACGTTGATAATTGGTTTCAAGGCCAAAATTGCTTGCTATCGTTTTTATTTCAGGGTCATCCGTACTTAATTCAAAATCTGCATCAAATTTTTTGCAAAAGGCAAACCCTGTTTCAATGGTATAACCAATAAGGGGCTTCCCATTCAAGGGCTTTATATTTTTTCCGGGAATACCTTTCGACCCACCCCTAGCACAAATCGTCACTAAAATATTCATTAAAGTCTCATAAGTTTAAGTGTTCAATATCCTCCTTTGCCCTTTCATAATCCTCTTGCTTCCCTATGTC
>CAZJWK010000019.1:33913-35663 GCA_964549595.1 uncultured Sphingobacteriales bacterium
AACCAATAACCAAGGACGGGATAATGAGTGACTTTTCCCCCATTATTCATCAATTTTTCCATGAGATCCGTGGCATTGTAAAAGGTATCCTTGGGGATTTGCTGAATGACCTCCTTTTTCAATAAATAAATACCGCCATTGGAATAATAAGTATAAGTGGGTTTTTCCTTAAGGTCCACAATGTGATCCTCATTAGTTTCTAAAACCCCATAAGGAATTTTGACACGATAAGGCACCGTAGCAACCGCCATATCGGCATCTTTTTCCCGGAAATCCAGGAAGAATTCCTCAAAATCCATGGTAGTCAAAATATCCGAATTCATAACCAGGATGTAGTCATGAGGAAAGTGGTTGATGTAGGGCAAAGCGCCAATGGTGCCTAACGGTTTGTCATTTTCCCAATGGTAACAAACATTGATGCTTTTTTCACTGCCATCTTTGAAATAGTCTTCAATTTGCTCACCCAAGTATTTAACGGTTAAATAAAAGGTGTAAATGCCAAATTGCTCATTGAGCCGGTCAATGTTATGCTCCAGGATGGGTTTCCCCCCAACTTCCAATAAAGGTTTGGGTTTATGTTCCGTTAAAGGACGCAAGCGCTCACCTTTTCCACCGGCCATAATGACGGCATCAACCGGAAGAATGGAATTGCGCTGGCGAAGGTCAAAAACCTTTAAAATCTTATGGTTTTCATCGAGAAAGGGGATGAATTTGATGTCATTTTGCTTCAATTCTCGTATATAATGAACATCAAACTGGTTTTGCTTCAAGTAACGGAATTGGGTTTGCATAAAGCGGGAAACCGGAATATCAATGTCTTCTTCGGCTTCCTCAAGCAAATTCCTCCGGATATCCCCATCTGTTAAAGTCCCTACCAGTTTCCCCGCTTCAGTCACCACAAACAAAATCAGGGATTGATGAACCTTATTAAGTTGCTTCATGGCCTCCCTAACCGTCTTTTCCTGGCTAATGATGTTATTGGAAAAATCTTTCATGCTATAATTTTTACAGGATTACCATAGGCTTTGCAATTGTCAGGGATGTTTTTGGTAACCACTGAACCAGCCCCTACAATTGTATTTTTTCCAACTTCGATTCCAGGATTAACTACCGTATTCCCTCCAATTAAAGTTTGCTCGCCAATTTTGACATTGCCTAATAATACTGCCCCGGGTGCAATGTGGGCAAAAGCCCCTACTTCGCATTCATGTTCTATAATAGACCCTGTATTACAAATAGCCCCTTTTTGAATTTTTGCCGTGGGATTGATGGTAGCATTACCCACCACCAAAACACCAGCTTCAATCATTACTTTATCACCAATAATTGCATTCGGATGAATGGCTTTTAAAGGTGCTTTAAGTTCCTTAGTTAAATTTAGTTGGATTTTTTTTCGCAAACCATTATCTCCTACTCCAACAAAGAATTCATATTCCGAAAGCGCCTGAATAGTTGTTGGCTTAATTTCATCCCCTAAATAATTCAATTCAAAAGGGTTGCTTGCTTTTTCCTGTTTTTCGCAATAATGGCTAACCTGATAATTGCTTTTAGCCAATGCATCAATGGCTACATAAGCATGCCCGGAATAACCGATAATACAAACTTCAGTACTCACTGTGTAAAATTTACTTTTAAAGCTTTGATTATTTTATCGGCAGCTCCCCCATTCCAATAAATATTTCTTTCTTGATAGGAGCCCAACTTTTCAATTTTTTGAATGGCTTCTTGAATGGCATTCTTATCAAATAGG
>CAZJWK010000019.1:35673-37820 GCA_964549595.1 uncultured Sphingobacteriales bacterium
CCGGAATAACCAATTAAACAAATTTCCTTTTCAGGCATGAAAGCTTTTTGTTTTTATCACAGTTTTTATCGCTTGAGCAGCCCCTCCATTCCAATAAATGTTGCCACCATCAAAGGTGTGGTTTTCCCTTAATTTCTGAATGGCCTGACCTATTGCTTTTTGATCAAAAGGCACATGGATCACATTGTCACTGGTCAATCTTCCCTTTTGCCGCACCCCTATATTGATCACATAGGTCCCAAAAGAAGCAGCCTCAATGATGCCGCTGGAACTGTTGCCCAACATAAAGGCACAATGCTTCATGGCAGTAAAGTAGGCTTGAGTGCCCAGATTTTCAATAGCAACAGCTTTTTGGGGATATTGCTCAACAAAACTTTCAATGGCTTTCCGAATGACTGTTTCTTGCGTATCCGCATTGGGCATGGTAAAAAGGAATTGGAAATCCTCCATTTCCTCCAAAGCAGCCAATAAAGCTTGAATATGAGATTGATTGTTTTGAACATTAACGGTCTCAGGGTGAAGGGTGATTAAAATAGTAGGGTAAGATAAATCTATTCCTACTTTTTCTTTAAATTTCTCAAGGGAATAAAGCTTTTGGGTTTGTAAATTATCCAGGCTCAAAGCCCCTACATTGTAAACATTTTTATCATCATCCACGATCGCCCGCACCTTATCAGCATAGGCTGTTGTCGAAGTGAAATGGTAGTCCGCCATTTGCGTAATGGCATGCCTAAATTTATTGTCTATAGCTCCTAAAGTCGTTTCCCCTCCATGAATATGGGCTAATGGTATATTAAAGGGAACAGCAGCACTCACAGCAGCAAACATTTCATAACGATCACCCAGGCAAAAGACCAAATCCATCGAATTCTTTTCCTGCTCCCAAACCTTGGAAAATTTCATGGCAGTCAGACTCATGGCTGAAGCAATGGCCTCTTCACTATCGCCTTGAATTAAAGATTCAATTTTATGACCAATAGGAAACCTGTCATTCTCAATTTGCTCAATGGTAAACCCGTAAAACCTTGATAAATGTGTGCCAAAAGCTATGACGGAGAGTTCAAAAGCGGGATCTTCATGCAATGCCTTCAATAAGGGCTTATAAATACCATAATCAGCCCGGGAACTTGTCAATACACCTATTCTCACGAAAAGTTCTTATAATTAAGCTTATGCCCTTCTTTTAATTCAGTGTTAACCGTCCTTCCCAAAACATGATCTAATTCCATTGGTGATATCCCATCCCCCGGACGAACGATGGAAATATCCTCTATCTGAATTTCATGACCTGCGCTTACATCATGCTTCAAATGAAGGCTTTTCCTTGCAATTTCTTTATTTTGCAGTTCAGAAGAGGAAGGCTTTTTAATACCATCACCCATTGCTGCTTCTACATTTCTTATAGCCTGCACCATGGCTTTCAATTCATCCGGCTCCAATGATGCTTTATGATCCGGGCCTTCCATGTTACGGTCCAGGGTCAAATGCTTTTCTATAACTTGCGCACCCATTGCAACGGCAGCTATGGGTATTTCTGTTCCCATTGTGTGGTCCGAGTAACCTCCATGCACCTGAAAAGCTTCTTGAATTGTTGTCATTGCCTTTAAGTTCACATCTGTCATAGGAGTGGGATAATCCGTATTGCAATGGAGAATGGTGATATTATCCTTTTCCGTACCTGTATCCATTAAAACTTCCAAGGCATCTTCTATTTCCCCCAAATTGGCCATTCCGGTGGATAAGATTACCGGCTGGTTATATCGTCCAACGCTTTCCAACAAGGGTTTATTAGTTATTTCCCCGGAGGGGATTTTAAATGCATCTACGCCCAATTCGTAAAGCTCATCCACCCCTTCCGGATCAAAGGGGGAAGATAAAAATCCAATATTCTTTTCCTGGCAGTATTGTTGCAATTCCTTGTGAGCCTCATAATCCATCTCAAGCTTTTTCAGCATGTTGTACTGATCAGCTTCATCCTGGTCCAGGTTTTTTGCCTGGTATGAAGCCTGTTTTGCTGTTTTGCTGGCAGTCTTGTCCGCCTTGAAATATTGAAACTTCACATAATCCGCCCCAGCCTCAACCGCCACATCAATCAATTGCTTGGCGATATTGATATCACCATTGTGGTTCACGCCTGCTTCGGCTAT
>CAZJWK010000020.1:0-1009 GCA_964549595.1 uncultured Sphingobacteriales bacterium
TCTGCTGGATGGTTTGATTTTGATCGCTCATAAGGTTCATTTTTTATTGTTCAGTGGATGTTTCTTTAACTTGTTGAATGCTATAAGTGTAACCATTGAGGATGAAAAAGACAGCTTCTGTTGGTTTTAAAGCCCAATTGTTGTAGTCAAAATTTTTGGAAAATTGGCCTAAACTGCCTTCCACATGATTAAGAACATTATAGTATTTTCCATTATATTCTATTTGATTGTATTGTTTGGCCTTTTCCATTAAGTCTATGTTTAGCCTCACTATATCATCCCGATCCATTCCATTGTAATTGACCTTGCTTAAAATAGGTTTACTAGGATGGTTTTTGGCATATTGGGCAAAAGCGATACTGTTTAGGGCTTTTCCTAAGAAAAACAGGGCTTTTTGCTGATCATTAAAGTTCATTTTTTCCAAAAACGCATTGGTTTGTTGGTCCAACTTTTCAGCTTTTTCAGAATTGGTTTTCGTTTCATTATCCATAATCTCGTTATTTTTTGTTAATAATTGTAGTGATTTTAAAACTTGAATCAAAGCCAAATATTTGAATGTGGCATCTTTAGCGGCAAAGTCAAAGCTTTGAAATTTTGAATAAACATTGGTGTAGCTATGATAGCGTTCATACCAATGACAAAGTATAACCTCACTGTAATACTCATAAAGTTGTTCAATGGCTATTGGTCTTTGCTCCAAAATATCTTTGAATAAAATTAAGGCATTGTTTTTCTTTTCCTTATCCTGCCGGACCGGGATAATGCCATAAGCTTGTTGCAAGTTAAAGAGGTTGTCCCCTAACCAAGGTTTGAGCAATTTGTGGACTTTGACAAATGTTTGAATGGTTTGAGTTAAGTGAAACTGACTGACATCTTTAATATGGTTGATAATTTTAAAGAAATTACCGTCAGATTCATAGGCCAAAAAATTCAGCCAGAAAACAGGAACCCCTTTACTTTCATCTATTTCAAAAAGGAAAAAGTGGACGTCGCCGTCGTGGAAACAGGA
>CAZJWK010000020.1:1019-33541 GCA_964549595.1 uncultured Sphingobacteriales bacterium
TTAGGCAATGAAAATAAGAGTTCTGATTGCTTCTGCGTCCGGACAATTGCTTCTTTGTAAGCTATATCGGGCTCCTTTAAAAATTCCGGAACAATCGTATGCGGTATACCGGCTATGGTTACCCTTACTTTGTCCAACAAAAATTGTGAAGCCCTTTCAATGTAGGTTTTTGAAGTTTCGTCTATTTGATAGTTAGCTTTGAAACCATATTCCGAAAAACCTGAGGCAAAATTTTTCGTGGTTTGGACGAACAAGGCATTCAGGTTATACCCCCTTTCAAAATCTGCAGTTTCTGTGTTTTTAGCAAATTTTCCGGTAGCGTAATCTAATCCTTCCTTTGCTTTCCCATTACCATTTTTGACATTAGAAAAGAATTTTTGCTCAATGTATTCATCAAAACCAGCTAACTGGTTAATAGGGGTAGGTTCCGAAAGACCAAGTTCTTGAGATTTTATCGATGTGTAAACCAGGCCAATTTTGCCATTGCTTTTCAGTGAGAGCTGTTCTTTAAATGATTTTTTATCGATTTTTCCATTTTCGGGATTAATAAATTGTTGGTAAAACTTATCCTGTAAAGGTTTGATAAGTTGTAAAGCTTTATAAAGTTGCGTTTCAGTAAATGGGTCGCCAGCCTTTTCAAGGGCCTCCATAAATTCACTCTTTTCCGGGAATTGCCCATCTTCGGGTTTCCCAAAGAAAGTTTTGGGTAATTGATCCAATTTCTTCTCCTCAACCGTGGTATAAAAAGCTTTATTATTCCCACCCAGAACTTTTACATATTTCAAACCATGAGGAGAAAAATCTTTTCGCTTATTATTCAAGTTAAGCTCAGCGATGTCTCCAAACTTTATTGTTTGCTCATCAATGTCAAAAATGAGGTTAATGGCATAATGTTTATTCTCATTGCCCTTCTTATCCATTTGTTCTAGTTTAGGGATGTCAATGATATCATCCCATGGTGTCCTATTTTGACTGAGTTCCTCACCAAGTTTAACCAGCGTTTTCAGCATAAGTATTTAAATTAAGTTAAGCAATTTTAATCATTTCTTATGATAATCCCATTACAATTATTACAAAATCCACCTAAATCAATCTGTTCTTGATAACTACAATGGCAAACATGCCATCCATTAATAAAATCAGGAATGTCTTTCCTTTTCTTGACGTCATAAGGAGCCGTTTCTGCTTGGAAGGTGTTCCTGTAAAGGTGAGAATTGTCTTCTGAATCTTGACAATAAACGGTGAATGTACTACATTTGAAGGAGTGTTTTATGCGTACCATAGTAATTAACACTTTTTATGAAGCCGGTTTTGCCCCCACAAAACCGGCTTTCTTTCTTGTTTTCCAACCCTTGTTTTTAATGGATAATTTTCATTATGAACCTGCCTTAGTCAATGTTTCAAACTTTGTTGCATAGAGATACTTTGGTTGGTTTCAAACTTTGAAACAAAATTAAAGCTCTTGAGTGGAATAACAAATTTAATTGATTAAGGAAGGTAAAACAAATTTATGTTTCAGCATTAGAAGTTTCTGCCAAATTTTCCTCTGACCCCTTCAAAAATACAACATCCTCCAACTTCTTCCCATTCCCACACAATTTATTCCCTACAGTTTTTACACTACAGGACCTCTACAAATTCAGTAAATCAACCTGCTTCATTTATTATTGGTTTTCTGCACTTATCTCCTTTGATATGGAGTTGTAACTTCTGTACATGTGGTAAGCTTCCGGGAAATTCATAGCAATTGAAATGAGAACCGTAAATAAAACCCAATTCAGCAAAAAAGCTCATCTCCATTCCAAACAAACAGGTACAAGGACTAAATATGAAAGTGCGAGTTTTTGGGATTTTGGCATAAAGCAATCCCATTGCCTTTTTAGCCCACGATAAAATCTTTTCGGGGCAGGTAAGCACTTAGCATTCATAATTCTCACGCACTCAAATCAGGATTATCCCTATGCCGCTCTACATCCCTTTCGGTCTTCTTAGCCAGGTTCTTTTCTAAAGCAGCAGTCAAATCCACCCCAGTTTGATTAGCCAGGCAAATCAAAACAAACAGGATATCCGCCATTTCATCGCCCAGATCGTATTCCTTATCACTTTCCTTGAAAGATTGCTCCCCGTATTGCCGCGCCATAATGCGAGCCAATTCCCCGACTTCCTCCATAAGCATCGTGGTGTTGGTTAATTCATCAAAATAGCGGATGCCTTTTTGCTGGATCCATTCATCTACCACTTTTTGGGCTTCTTTGATTTCCATAGGATTTTTAAGCGAAGATAGGAATATTTCAGGACACCTTTTAGAGGGATGTGCTAAAAGCTTTAAATATTTGTCAATAGCGGTTTTAGTGTCAATATAACCCGGTTGGAAATTTGCGCCTTAGGGATAATTTTGCTACATTTGTATGATAAAGGTTGCAAAATAAATTTTATAATCCTTTGGCAATTAGGGGCTTATTTTTCCCAAATTGCTCTGTTTTCTAATTAAAAGGGTTTCATTATGAGTAATCATAGCCAGGATTTACAAAACGAAGCGGTTGTTTTTGCCAGGGAATCCGATTTTTACCAACAAGAATACAACGAAGATTTTGTCGATAAATGGGATGATTTAATCAATTGGGAAGTGCGTGGTAAAGGCGAAGGTGATTTCTTTATTCGTGAATTAAAGGATAGGGGAAAACAAAAAATTCTTGATGTCGCTACAGGTACCGGCTATCATTCCATCAAGCTTCTGGAAAACGGGTTTAATGTGACAAGTGCGGATGGTAACCCAAACATGCTTGTCAAGGCCCATAACAATGGCTGCCAGCGAAACCTGATTCTTCGCACTATTCAGGCAGATTGGCGATGGCTAAACCGGGATGTCCACAGTAAATATGATGCCATTCTTTGCTTAGGAAATTCCTTTACTCACCTTTTTTCAGAGAATGACCGCCGGAAAGCCCTGGCCGAATTTTACTCTGCTTTACGCCATGACGGAGTTTTAATTTTGGATCAACGAAACTACAGTACCATCCTGGATAAAGGCTTTTCTTACAAACACACCTACTATTACGCGGGAGAAAACATTAAAGCAGAGCCGGAATACATGGATGAAGGGCTGATGCGTTTTTGCTATCAATTCCCCGATAATTCCGTGCACCATTTGAATTTTTTCCCACTGAGAGAAGAATACACAACAAGATTAATGAGGGAAGTAGGGTTTCAAAAAGTTAAAACTTACGGGGATTTTCAGGAAGATTTTCAAAAAGATGACCCGGATTATTTAATTCATGTAGCAGAAAAACAATATATAGAACAAACGGAAAATATTTAAGAATGCTTTTTCAAAGGCAAGGCGCACAATATTTTGCCTTGTACAATTTTTGTGGAACAATTTTCATGGATTTTAAAAACCAAAAAAAGTAACAATTATGAAGAACGAAGAAGTAGCTAATATCGCAAAGAATTATTACGACAGCGAAGACGCGGACAATTTCTATTATAATATTTGGGGCGGAGAAGACATCCACGTAGGTTGGTACCAAAGTGATGAGGAGCCAATCCTGGATGCCAGCCACCGCACCGTTGAGAAAATGGCCGAAAAGCTTCCCAAGATTGATGAAAATAGTAAAATTATTGATATTGGCGCTGGTTACGGTGGTTCTGCCCGGTACCTTGCCAAGACTTATGGTTGCCAGGTTGAATGCTTGAATATTAGTGAGAAGGAAAATGATAAAAACATCCAGAAAAACAAGGAACAGGGACTTGATCACCTGATCAATGTTTACCAGGGTAATTTTGAAGAAATTCCTTACGATGATGAAACTTTTGATGTAGTTTGGTGTCAGGACTCCATTTTGCACAGTGGTAACAAAAAGGCCGTTTTTATTGAGGTAGCCCGGGTTTTGAAGGAAGGAGGCCACTTCATTTTTACCGATCCTATGCAAGCTGATGACGTTCCGGAAGGGGTTTTAGATCCGGTTCTCAAAAGAATTCATCTGGATTCAATGGGTTCTGTGGCCAAGTACAGGGATTTTGCAAAAGAAGTAGGCCTGAAGGAAATAGAGATCGAAGAAAGGCCAAAGTTGCTGCCGACCCATTATGGCCGTGTTCTGCAAGAACTTAAGAAAAATGAGGATAGCCTTCATGGAAAAGTAAGCCAGGAATACATTGACCACATGAAAGAAGGCCTTGGTCATTGGGTTGAAAAAGGTAACAATGGTTACCTGAATTGGGGTATTCTCCATTTCAAGAAAAAATAATTCCTGATAAGGAATAAGTTATTGCCTCCTGTTAGATGGTTATCCCTATTCAGGGGGCACTTTTTAAAAGTATCACACCAAGGACGTGAAACTTTTATTTGGCTACCGTGTTTTAGCACAGGATTTTTTAGATTATGGACAAATATTTTTTAATCGTTACTTATTTTCAAAAATTAAATTTTTATTATGACTGACTTAAATCAAATTTTAAAAGAAAAAATCGTGATACTGGATGGGGCGATGGGTACCATGATCCAGTTGGAAGATTTTTCCGAAGATCAATATCGAGGCGATCGTTTCAAGGATCATCCCGGTCAGTTAAAGGGCAATAATGATCTGTTGTCCCTCACCCAGCCAGAAGCAATAAAAAAGATCCACGAACAATATCTGGAGGCAGGCGCTGATATTACCGAAACCAATACATTTAGCTCTACTACTATTGCCCAGGCTGACTACCATATGGAAGACCTGGTTTATGAGCTAAATTATGAATCTGCCCGTATTGCTAAAGAAGCAGCAGATAAATACACAGAACAAACACCCGATAAACCCAGATTTGTAGCGGGTCCGCTGGGCCCCACTAATAAGACGGGTTCGCTTTCTCCGGATGTCAATGATCCCGGCTATCGTGCCATTACGTTTGACCAGCTTTACAAAGCCTATTATGACCAGGTTGTGGGTTTAATGGATGGCGGAACGGATATACTCTTGATCGAAACCATTTTCGATACCCTGAACGCGAAAGCAGCCCTTTACGCCATTGACGTCTACATGGAAGAAACCGGAAAGGACATTCCCATTATGGTTTCCGGTACCATTACGGATGCCAGTGGTCGTACATTGTCAGGGCAAACCACGGAAGCTTTTCTGAATTCCGTCCGGCACATGCCGCTGACCAGTATAGGCCTTAATTGTGCGCTCGGGGCTGAACAACTTAAACAATATCTGGAAATTCTTTCCAAAAATTCACCTTTTGCCGTCAGTGCCCACCCCAATGCGGGATTACCTAACGAATTCGGCGAATACGACCAATCGGCCGAGATTATGGCTGATTTGGTTGAAGATTACATGAAAGATGGTCTGGTGAATATCATCGGAGGTTGCTGCGGTAGCCGACCTGAGCATATCAAAGCCATTGCTGATAAGGCCGCTCAATACAATCCAAGGCAAATTCCGGATATACCGAAGAAAACAAGGGTTAGTGGTTTAGAACCCCTAACCATTGACGAAAATACGGGTTTTGTCAATATTGGTGAGCGAACCAACGTTACCGGTTCCAAGAAATTCAGGCGGCTCATTGAAGAAGAAAAATTTGAAGAAGCCCTTGCTGTAGCCCAAAACCAGGTTGAAGGGGGTGCTCAGATGCTGGATATTAACCTGGACGAAGGGATGATTGAAGGGGAAGAGGTTATGCCTAAGCTTATTAACCTGATGATGGCTGAGCCGGAAATTTCCAAGCTACCCTTCATGATTGATTCCTCCAAGTTCAGTATCATCGAGGAAGGTTTAAAATGTGCTCAGGGTAAATGCGTAGTGAACTCGATCAGCTTGAAAGAAGGACCGGAAGATTTCAAGAATAAAGCCCAAAAAATTAAGCGATACGGGGCAGCGATCGTTGTGATGGCTTTTGATGAAAAAGGACAGGCCGATAACCTTGAACGCAGGAAAGAAATTTGTGAACGGTCTTATAAAATACTGACCGAAGAAGTCGGCCTGCCCCCTGAAGACATCATCTTTGATCCCAATATCCTGGTTATTGGAACGGGCATGGATGAGCACAAGAATTATGCAGTAGATTTCCTCGATTCCATAGATTGGATTAAAGAAAACCTGCCGCATGCTAAGATCAGTGGTGGCGTTAGTAATATCTCTTTCTCTTTCAGAGGAAATAACCGGGTAAGGGAAGCCATGCACTCTATATTCCTTTACCACGCCATTAAGCGTGGTATGGATATGGCTATTGTGAACCCTGGAATGATTGAGGTTTATGATGATATTGACGAGAGGCTTAGGAATCAGATCGAAGACCTGATCTTTAACAGGGATGACGAAGCCACAGAAAAACTGATGGACCTGGCAGCCGAATTCAAAGGTCAGGGCAAAACTCAGGAAAAAGATACCGCTTGGCGTGACCAAGAGGTGAGTAAACGGCTTGAGCATTCGCTGGTCAAAGGGATTGTCGATTACATCGAAGAAGACACAGAAGAAGCAAGACAACAACACGAACATCCGATCGAGGTTATCGAAGGGCCTTTGATGGATGGCATGAACGTAGTGGGCGACTTGTTTGGCGAAGGGAAGATGTTCTTGCCACAGGTGGTTAAGAGTGCAAGGGTGATGAAGAAAGCAGTAGCTTACCTCATGCCCTACATTGAAGCCGATAAATCAGAAGATCAGCCTTCCAAGGGGCGTATTGTGCTCGCCACCGTTAAAGGAGACGTTCACGACATTGGTAAAAATATTGTGAATGTCGTTTGGGCTTGTAATAATTACGATGTATATGATCTGGGCGTTATGACCCCTAAAGAGGAAATCCTTAGTAAGGCTGAAGAAGTCAATGCGGACATTATCGGTCTAAGTGGGTTGATTACCCCTTCCCTTGATGAGATGGTGGATGTGGCCAAGGAAATGGAAAAAAGGGAATTTAATGTACCTCTTTTGATAGGGGGTGCCACAACCTCTAAAATCCATACGGCGGTGAAAATTGCTCCTTCTTATCCATCCGGTAACGCTATTCACGTCTTAGATGCTTCCAGGAGCGCTACCGTAGTGGGTAAACTTCTGAGTGGCGAAGCGGACAACTTCAAAGAAGAAGTCAATGAGGAGTATCAGAAGATGAGGGAACGTCACCAGCAAAAACGGGAAACCAAGGAATACATTTCTATTTCTGAAGCCAGAGAAAACAAGCTGGATGTGGACTGGCAAAACACGGAAATTACTAAACCAAGCTTCCTTGGAACCAAGACCTTTGAAGATTATCCATTGGATGAGTTGAGGCCCTATATCGATTGGACGCCATTCTTCCAGAGCTGGCAGCTTAAGGGCAAGTATCCGGATATCTTTGAGGATGAAAAGGTAGGTGAGGAAGCCAAAAGGCTTTTTGATGATGCTAACAAAATGCTTGATCAAATCATTGAAGAGAAATGGTTGCAAGCCAAGGGTGTTATTCGGTTTTTCCCGGCTAATGCCGTAGGGGATGACATTGAACTCTACACCGATGATGATCGTAAGGAAGTTTTAGAAACCCTGCATACTTTACGTCAGCAAAATAAGAAGGCCAAAGGACGGCCTAATTATGCCCTGTCAGACTTTATTGCCCCGAAAGAAACCGGTGTCAAGGATTACATAGGTGGCTTTGCCGTTACTTCCGGGCTTGGCATAGAACCTTATGTAGAACAATTTGAGAAGGATAATGACATGTATAACAGCATTCTCCTTAAGGCATTGGCTGACCGTTTAGCAGAAACCTTTGCTGAACGCTTGCACCAACGGGTCAGAAAGGAATTCTGGGGATACGTACCCAACGAAACCCTTACTCCGGAAGAATTGATATCCGAGAAGTATCAAGGCATTCGGCCGGCTCCCGGATACCCGGCTTGCCCGGATCATACGGAAAAAGGTCTCCTTTTCGATCTATTGGATGCGCCCAACAATGCCAATATTGAACTTACCGAAAGCTACGCCATGTATCCTGCATCAGCAGTAAGTGGCCTCTATTTCTCACATCCTGAGAGCCGTTATTTTGCCCTGGGTAGTATTGGCAGGGATCAGGTTGAGGACTATGCCCAACGCAAAGGGATTGATTTAGAAACCATGGAAAAATGGCTGGCTCCTAACCTTAACTACGATCCTGAGCAGGAAACGGTTAAGGAAGAAGGCTAAATGCGCCTAAAATATCCATTATATTCTAAAAGCCCCAATGATCATTTATTGGGGCTTTTTTTGGTTAGGCATTTCCTCCATTTACCGGATTTTAAAAGATGGGGACCGGCTTAAAATGGTATTGTTATAAAAATCAATCAATTTTTCTGCTTCTTTTTCCCAGGTCATTGATTTAGAAGCTTCCCAGGAACGGTGACAATAGGTCCTTAACAATTCAGGATTTTCTAACAGGTAGCAGATTGCCTCCGCAATACCTTCCGGAGATTTATCCCAAAGAGAAATGCCAGATCCTGTTTTATCCAGGAAACGAGTGGATTCGTGCAGGCCGGCATCAATTACTGCCAGGCCTGAGGCGAAATAGTTGAATAATTTGATAGCGGGGCCACCCAGCAAATTATTGATTGGATGAGGCCTTTTTAAAATTAAGCCAATGCTACAATCCTGCAAATAATCAGGTACTTTATCGTAAGGAACCCAGCCCGTTATGGCTATATTTTCACTCAAGCCATATTCCTTAATACGGCTTTCCAGAAAAGATCTTTCCGAGCCTTGTACTTCGCCCAGTATTCTTAAAGTGGCTTGAGGATGCTTTTTACATACCTGGTTTATGGCTTCTACCATTTCTTTTAAACCCCTGTTAAAAGGTAAAATGCCATCATGGACAATTACAGGCCGCTCAGGGCTCCCTTCTTTAAAAGGTTTATTAAAAACCTCAGCCTGGGGATAATTGCGAATTTCCCGGGTCTCCATGTGAGGGTTCAGGGCTAATAAATGCCCGCGCGTAATGGAGTTAGCCGTAATGAGGTATTGTAGTTTTGAAAGGTAAAATCGCTTTACCCAACGTTCACGAGGTGTGCCACCTACCCAGGACTCATGGCTGTCAAAAACGATCTTTTCGGATCGGCCCTCAGCCATTTGATAAGCTAAGTAAAAGGAAACCGGTTCATGGGCGTGGTAAACATCAGCATTGAAGGATTTTCCCGTTTTTACAAACCGTTTCAGAAATCCTCCGGAAAAAAACTTTTTTAACGTGACCTCCATATAATTTGCAGGCCCTTTTACCGCATAAACCTGAACGCCTTCCAGCTCAAGCGTCAAAGAACCGTCAGGATTAAGTACCTCTCGCTTACCCATGCTCCATATCCTTCCTTCGGCATCAGCCACACAAAGGATAAATAGTTCGTGACCGGCTTTCAGTAGGGATTTGGCTTCTTTGTGAAAAATCCGGTCGTCATCCGGGGTATGCTCGGTCGTTATCATACAGATGCGGGCCATAGAAAATATTTGATTCAATTAGGCGGAAGGTAAGGTTTTTTCATATTCCCTGTAATAATACCATAAACCTATGAAATGCGTAAATTTAGCAATTATGCTCGTTATGATGACGCCGTAAACGCCATAAAGGAGGATTAGGATTATGTTGCCAACGACATTAATCACTGATTCGGCCAGGGAGACATTTCTTATCGCCTTTCCCCACGATTTGACGTTCAAAAAAGAAAAAGGTTGATAAAGCCCCTGAAAGAAATAAGCCACAGACAATGGAAGAATGTATTCGGCTACTTTGGTATAACCGCTCCCGAAAAAAATGGATACGATAAAGCCGCTCAACAGAAAAAGCAAAAGGATGGAAAATAATAGCCATAGCGTATTGTAGAAAAAAAGCTTTTTCGGAATCCGATCCTTCAAAGCGAAATCCTTGAATAAGGCATTGATAAAGGATTGACTCATCAAAACCATGGGCGCACAAATGATATTTGCCAAACTGTAAAATCCCAATTGGGTAGTATTGATAAAATAGCTTATCAGTACTTCGTCAACCTTGTAGGTGGTTTGATTCGCTACATTACCGGTAAAATAGTGCTTACCGTAAGACCTTTGCTTCTGTTGAAGCTCAATGGCTCTACTCCTTAGCCGTGTGAACCCGGGACGAAAGCTGACAAACACAAATACCATTGTTACCAATGCTGAAGCAACATTCAGCCAAAGTATTAACTCGAGCGTCAGGTTACCCAGAAAAAAAATCGAAGCCAAAGGCAGGATGAATAACAACTTGGAGCCCAAATCAAAAGCAATCAAATGGTTGACCTTATTAGACCCGATGGAGAGATCCTGTAAAAGGTGATGTAAAGGAAAGATTAGGCATAGGGGAGATAGCGCCCTTAAAGTCCTTCCGAACTCAATGTCAAACCAACCGTCTATGAAAAAACTAATAACCAGGATAAAAATAATATAGAGTAAACCGATTCCTAAGCCGGCCAATATACCTATCCCATAGTATTCTTTTTCTTTTTGTTTGTCCTGATTGTTGGCCAATAAAACTTTTAATGAAGTAAAATAACCAAAGCGGAAAAACAAGGCCGTGAAAGTGGTAAGGGTGGTAAAAAAGGCATAAAGCCCGTAAATTTCGGGACTTAAAGCCCTTGTTTGAATGGCTTTGATCAATAAACCCAGACCAATTACGCCAATTTTGGAGCCGAAAAGGGTAAAACTTTGGAGGGCAGCTTTACGGTTTTGTTTTAAATCCGTAAGAAAATTTTTAAGGGAGGGTAAACCCATGCACTGCCGTTGGTTAAATGAGGGTTATCGAAATTTCAAACGCAGGGAATTCCCTATGACCATCACATCGGAAAAAGCCATCGCAAGGGCCGCAAACATGGGATTTAGCAAGCCAAATGCGGCTACAGGAATGGCCACAATGTTGTAAGAAAATGCCCAGAATAAATTTTCCTTGATCGTGCTCAAGGTTTGCCCGCTAAACTTATGGGCTTTTTGCAGGGTGTATAGATGCCCGTCCATTAAAATGACTTCCGCAGATTGCATGGCAATTTCTGTGGCATGCCCCAATGAGATCCCCATATCCGCACGGGAAAGGGAAGGGGCATCATTGATGCCATCTCCTACCATGGCTGTGGGCCTTTCGCGGGATAGCCGTTCAATAATGCCCAATTTTTGATCAGGCTGTTGTTCGGCATAAAATTCCTCGATGCCCAGTTTCTTTGCCAATTCAGCGGTTTTCCCGTGGCTGTCACCGGATAATAAAACGGGCGTAATACCCTGATTTTTAAAATATTGAACCATTTCAAAAGCCCCTTCCTTCAACTCATCCTCTAAATCGAGGCCGGCAGCCAATTCCCCGTTTTTCAACAAGTAAACCTGGTGCTCAGGGTAATCGGCCCCATCTTCAAAAATGGCTGCGGATCCCAAACGATAATTAGTGCCATCGGTAAGGGAAGCTTTCATTCCAATGCCCTTTTCCTCCTCAATATGCTCAAATTCCAATTTCTTCCATCCGGCTATATACCTCAAAATGGATTCGGCTATGGGATGGGATGAGTAGGTCTCAATTTGGTGAATGGCATTCCGGTTTTCAACATCATCCCCGCTGTAATTCTTAAAATTTTTGATCTTAAATTCTCCCGTTGTTAAGGTTCCGGTCTTATCAAACACGATTTTTTGGATACCTCCTAATTGCTCCAGGGTACCTCCACCTTTAATCAAAATGCCATTTTTGGCCGATTTTCCAATGCCTACCATAACGGCTGTTGGTGTCGCCAACCCCATGGCACACGGGCAAGAAATAACAAGGACTGCTACACTTCTTAACAAAGCCGAGCCAAGGGTCACATCAAAAACCCAAAACGACAAGGAAAAAGTCAAAAGGGCAATAACCAGGACAACGGGTACAAAAACAGCACTCACCTTATCTGCCAGTTTTTGGACAGCGGGTTTTTCGGCCTGCGCATTTTTTACGAGGTCAATAATCCGGGATAAAACGGTTTGTTGCCCTGTAGCGGTCACCTGTATTCTAACTATGCCTTCTTTGAGTATGGTACCTCCTATCACATTCTCACTTTCTTTTTTCCTTACAGGCAAGCTTTCGCCGGTAATCATGCTTTCATCAATATGGCCGTCTCCCCAGGTGATTTTCCCATCCAGGGGTATGCTATCGCCTGCATTGACTTGCAGGGTTTCCCCAACCCGTACATCCTTAGCATTCACCGATTCAATTTGCTCTTGTCCTCCATTTTTCCGGATGACCAGTTTAGCCATTTGGGGCTTAAGGGATGAAAGTTGGTCTATGGCATCCGTGGTTCTTTTTACTGCCCTTTTTTCTAAGACGTTCCCTAATAAGACAAGGGTAATAATGGTGGCAGCGGTCTCATAAAATTGAAATTCCGGTCCAAGCTGAAGTAGGGTCCCCGTGAGGCTATAAGCAAAAGCGGCTGTAGCACCAATGAATATCAAAACATCCATGTTGGGCACACCACCTTTCAAGGAGTGCCAGGCACTTTTGCCGAAATGGTAAAAGCCCAGGCCATAAACCGGTAAAGCTAAGGCTAATTGTACATAAGGATTCTGTAACCAATCAAAAGGTAGGAACATGCTGGAGAACAAGGGCACAGTAAATACCAAAGCCCATAAAAATTTTTGCACCATTTTCCGGTATTCCTGATCTCCTTCTTCTTCTCTTACCACCCTATACCCTAATTTGGCAATATCCTTTTTAATTTGTTTTCGCTCGATGTGGTCAGAAGGAGTAAAGCGCACTATACCCGTACTAAAATTGGCATTTACATTTTTGAGGCCCTCCTTTTCAAGCGTATTTTGAATACTCTGCGCGCAATTGGAACAAGTCATCCCCTCAACTTTCCACTCTTCTACAAGTTGCTCCTCATTATTTTCCGTTTTTTCTTCTTTGGCTGGGTCGTCTTTTTTCATCATCCCTTCTTGGTTAAGCATTATTAATCTTTGAAACAAAAGGAAATGGTAAGAGGTTTTCTGCATTATCCATGTACCAAACCTCCTCGTTTCCCCCTGCCATGTAAATGGGAAAAGGTTTGTTTTGTTTCTGGCGAAACTCAAATAAAACCTGCCGGCAACTACCGCATGGGGTAATGACATTTTCCGGACTACCATCATTACAGAATAAGGCGAACGCATTTATGGGAGTTCCCGGATATTCGGAACCAGCGGCAAATAAAGCAACCCTTTCCGCACACAAACCAGATGGAAAAGCCCGGTTTTCCTGGTTACAGCCTTTAATGTATGAGCCATTGGCTAAATAAACAGCGGCTCCTGTTTTAAACCCGGAATAGGGTGTGTAAGCGTTCAAACGGGCTTCGCGACTTTTTTCCAGAAGGGTTCTTATGGCTTCCGGAAATTGATCAAAACCCTTATAAGGGGTTATTGTAATGGTTTTTTCCATAAACCTTTTCGAGATTTATTTTTCAAAGTAAGAAAATTTTTTAGAGTTAATTTCGTTGCTTTGATTAACAGAAATAAAGATTAATGATGTTTCATGTTTTCCGTTTGTTGGGTATTGTATTGCTTTTCCCGGCTACCGCTTTTTCTCAGCTCCCTGATTTGGCGATCGGAGATTGGAGGGCCCATTTGAGTTATGACCAAAAGATATTGGTTGAGGAAGTAGAAGACCGGATTTACTGCGGAACAAAAAATGGCTTATTTTATGTGAACAAAAAAAATAATTCCATTCAAACACGCTCCCCGATTGATGGCTTATCCAATGTAACCGTCAAAGCCCTTCGTTATCACAAACCCTCAAATAGCCTTTTTATTGCTTATGAAAATGGATTGGTGGATGTGATCACAGATCAAAAGGAAATTCGTACGATCGAACAGATTAATAAAGGGGATTTTGTGGGGGAAACCGTGGTTAATGATTTTTATTTTTCCGGGGGAAAGGCTTACATGGCAGGTACTTTTGGCGTGGCCGTCTATGATATTGCAAAGCAAGGATTTAAAGCCACTTATTTCGGGCCCAGGAGCCCTAAGTGGACAACTTATGATTTTACCAGGTTGGGGTCACATTTCTACGCTTCCACAGAAAATGGACTGCTCAAGGCCCCCGTTTCCAATACCAATCTTCAGGATATCAATAATTGGCAAAATGTGTGGGCTTCAGAGGATTTAGGGGAATTGGCCAGCTTTGAGGATAACCTTTATTTACAGGACAGCCTGGATATTTTGAGGTTTGATGGTCAGGAATGGGATACCCTTTCTCAAGTAAATCCAAAAAGTCAAGTGGATTTTAACATCTCCAACGGGAAATGCTTTATATCGGTATTAGAAGAAGGTATTTACGTAATAAAAGCCAATGACAAGGTACAGGCGTTAAATTTGGAATTCGGAGGCAGGGCGCTAAGGACTTTATTGGATGATAAAGGCAATTATTGGTATGCCATAAATAAATTCCTGATCCAAAATACCGGCAATGGTATTAATTATTTTTCTCCCGATGGACCCGCAAGTAGTGATGCTTGGTCTGTTAAATACAGCAATGAAAGGATCTTTGTGGCGGCCGGTGGATATCAATCCACGTTAGCGGCTAATTTTAATCCCAATGGTTTGTCCATCCTCGAGCAAAATGATGACTGGACTATTTTTAACCTTGCAACCAATGAGGCTTTTGCAGGGAATGGCATATCTGATATCACAAATATTGCTGTAAGGCCTGATGGCCGGCGTTATTATGCCACCAGCTATAATAAGGGGCTTGTCGAATTTCGAAAGGATACTTTTTTTAAGTTGTATGATACGGAAAACAGCAAGCTGGATTACATGACTAATGCCAATAATTTACGGGTTCCTGATGCCACCTTTGATGAAAACAATAACTTATGGGTGTTAAATTGCCAGGCTCCTGATCCTTTAATTGTTAAAACCCCGGAAAACAATTGGTTTGATTTTAATATGGGTGGAAATAATGCGGTACTGAATATACTGGTTGCAAACGATGGTGCCCTTTGGATGAGAACCAATGGAAGCGGAATTGTGGTTTACGATCACAATAATACCATAGGCAATCCCAATGATGATCAATGGAGACGGCTAAACGAACAAGGAAATAGTGGTGGTCTGCCATCCAAAAATGTATTAAGTATGGCAAAAGACCAGGAAGGCAATATTTGGGTCGGAACCGATGATGGGGTAGCGGTTTTTTATTCGCCGGCAAGGGTTTTTAGCCAAACGGTTAATGCCCAAACCATATTTGTGGAATCCGGTGGAACCTCCGGTAACTTGCTTGCAGGGGAAAGGGTCAATGCCATTAAAGTGGACGGGGGCGATTATAAATGGTTTGGAACCGGAAACGGGGCATTTTATACCAATCCAGATGGTGACCGGATATTGAAAAATTTTAACACGGACAACAGTCATTTATTAGCCAACAAGGTCAATGACATTGCCATCAATGAAAGAAACGGTGAAGTGTTTTTTGCTACCGCTAAAGGGTTGGTTTCTTACCGGGGAGAAGCCACCAAAGGTGGAAAAAAACATAAGGATGTATACGCATTTCCCAATCCTGTGGAGCCAGGCTATAGGGGTCCGGTTACGGTAAAGGGTTTAGTGGCCAATGCGGAAATAAAAATAACTGACGGGCAAGGCAATTTGGTGCAGGATATGGAAGCCAAGGGGGGTCAGGTTGTGTGGAACCTGAAGAATCTCCATGGCCAAAAGGTTAATAGTGGGGTTTATTACGTTTATTCCGCAGATGAGGAAGGAGCTGAAACCGTAGTCACCAAAATTTTGATTATACAATAGATGTTACAGCATACACAGGGCATTGTGATAAAGGCCACCAAGTATTCTGAGACAAGCCTTGTGACTCAGATTTTTACTCGCGAATATGGCATGCAGGGCTTTCTTGTCCAGGGGGTTTACAGAAAAAAAAGCGCTTTCCAACCTTCCCATTTTCAGCATCTCAACAGACTGGATATGGTTGTTTACCATAAGCCCAATCGTCAGCTCCAAAAGATCAAGGAGCTTGAAATTAACCCCTTATTTCAGTCTATTCCTTTTCACATTCAAAAGACTTCTTTAGCCATTTTCATGGCTGAGGTGCTACAAAAAACCATAAGAGAAGAAGAGTCCAATCCGGGTTTATTTGACTTCCTAAATCAGATAATTCAGTTCCTCGATGATTGGGAAGGACCGGTAGCCAATTTCCCGCTTTTTTTCCTGGTCCGGCTAAGCAAATTTTTGGGTTTTTTCCCACGCAATAACTTTAAAAAGGAAAATCCTTTTTTTAATTTAGAGGAAGGCCATTTTCAGAAAGAAAAACCAGGGGAGACCAATGGGATTCTGCCTCCCGATAGCCAGTATTTCTCGGCTTTAATTGACCAAAACCTGAATGCCGTTAACGAGCCTGCAATACCCCTTAAAAGCAGGCAAAATCTGCTCAATAAATTACTGGACTATTTTCGTTTCCACCTTTCCGAATTTTCAAAGGTTCGTTCCTCCTATGTACTTCGTGAGGTACTTCAGGATTGATATTTTGCGAAAAGGTTTTAAAGCCTAAATGGTCAAAATTTTTCAATTTTGGCTCTACAAAAAGTCCTAAACAAATAAAGGTTTGGTTTCATGAGGGCGACTTTGTTTGTCTTTTTTCTAATGCTTCTGGCCTCAGCATTTTCTTTGAAAGGTCAGTATTTGGTAGAGGATATTCGCTTAAGGGGTTACGACTACGAGATCAAAAATTTCAATACTCAGGAGATTCGTTTCTCTGTTCCTAATTGGCGGTCGTTGAACCTTAACCAATATGATCCGGATCAGGTAGATGTTTGGGTGGATTTTATCACGCCTTCCGGTGATACCATTAGGAGGAATGGATTTTATTTTGAACAATACCATTTTAGCGATAGCCCATCTCAGCCCTGTGATTATGCTTATCTGCAACCTTCCGGGGGAGCCAAAAAAGTGGCCAATAGCCGCTATGAAGCTTACCCCTTACGGAAAACTTATTCGGAGTGGCGGGTGAGATTTAGACCGGATGAAACCGGTAAATGGAATTTTCGTATTCATGCCCGTTTGAAAGATTTTCAAAATGATCAGGTTTATACTTATCGATATCCCGGGGAAAAAAATTTGAAAGAAGGTTTGAACTTCCTTGTAAAACCTTCTAAGGAAAAATTCGAGGGGTATATTGGGACCAAGACCCATAGTAAAAATCGCCATTCGCCCGCTTTTCTGTACCATAAAAAGTCCGGCGATCCTATTATTCTGAACGGTGAAAATTTGCCGGATGACAGAAGTAATTGGCTTAAACAACATGTTTTGACAAGGCCGAATCAAAAAAATCCCAATGTCCCACTTCCTTGTAAGGTTTTTCGAAACCAACGAGGACTGGACATTTCAAAACGGGCAAGAGGAATTGGCGGCATTTGTCAATACAAAGGCTGGATTAATGAACTTAGCAACCATGGTGGCAATTACTTTCGCTTTGCCATTAATGGGAGCGCTAATCCGGACCATTCCAATCATTTTATGTTTTACAATCCGGAAAAAAGCAGTTATTCGAAGCAATCCGCAGGGGCATTGGATTTTAACCTTAAAAATGCCTGGCGATACGACAAGATCATTCGCTATGCCAGTGCCAAGGATGTTTACATTAAGTTTAATTTCCTTCAATTTTCTATTTTCACCAACAAATGGCATAAGTGGAACCCCTGGAGTGATAAAGTAAGGCCGGGTTTTTATCAAAACCCCTGTCAATTTTTTAATCCCAATTCAAGGGGCTTTGAAGAGCTGAAAGCCATGCTTCGGTATGCCATTGCAAGATGGGGACATGCCAATAACATTGTCGGATGGGAGCTTATAGATGAATTTGGTCATATTACAAAAAATCCTCAGGGTGCTGATTCCGTAACTTGCTTTGAGGCGGCCGACTCTCTAAAAAGCTGGTACCATTCGGTAGCCCAATACATCAAGAAATTGGACCGTAGCCGTCATCCGGTTTCTCCGGGTGCCTTTCTGGCCCCTGGGTTTTTTAGCGAAGAAAGGAAGGATACCACTGTCATGGAAATCAGCCAGTTAAATAGCCTGGATTACGTGGAGGTTAACAAAGCGGCTTTGGGCGATGTCGGTAATAAGTGTAATTGTGATATCATACGGGACTTTGGGAGTAAAACTTGTATTAAAACTGATGATTATTGCGGTAATTTAAAGAAGGTTTTACCCCAAAATGCAGAAAGCGTGAATTTTAGTTCGGCAGTTTTCCGAAAAGATCGGTGGGAAACGAAAAATTTTTATAAATATCCCCTCAAAATGCGGAAAAGCATTGGGAAGGGGGTGATTTTCAATAGTTTTTGGTTTAATATACGCGACCATGCATTTAGCACCAGTACGATAGATAATCCTGGAGTTTTTTACCACAATGTGTTATGGCGGGGTTTGTTTTCAGGCTCAATGAGTACTACCTCTATCTATTACCAAAAGCATCCGGCTTACAACCGAAAAAATATGACCTGGAATGGGCAGGATAAGTTTGATTACATGGGGCACAGGCAATTTGATCTCCGCTGGAATAGCCCTAAGGTAAAATTTATTGATGGTCAATTGGAGCACTTTAAAGGGATTGGTAAGTTTATCCCAAAAATTCATTACCAAAAGCAAACGCTATTGGCGTATTCAAATACCCTGGAAGATAAAAACGCTTTGGTAGCATTTCCATTTGAATTGGAGAACAAGAACAGCCATCATATTTTTGGTTTTAAGGTACCCGACCCGGAAATGGGTTTGCCAAAGCATTATGGCTACATACAGGATACGGCCTTTTATTTTGCGAGCCTTTTCAGGACCAATGTGGATTATTTGAGTGGGGAAGCGAATGGGGATAAGGATTTGCCGGAAACAAAAGGGATAACCCTTGATTTAAAGTCTCCTGAAAGCCGTACTTACCGTCTTCGGTTTTACGATCCGCTTTCTGGGGAAAAAATAGAAGAACAGTTGATTTGCAGGTCAGTACTGGGAGCTTTGAGTTTCAAAACCCCACCTTTCAATAGTCATTATGGTGATTTAGCCTTCATACTTACCCCTAATCCCTTACCAACCCTAAAGGTCAATCAAAAACAGAAACCTGAGAAGCTGGATGCTTCTAAGAATTTGACTTTAGCCGGCAGCAAGCTAAACACCTGCCAAACGGAGACCTATAAGGTTATCATCAGGAAAGTCACCGATAAAGCACTTTTGGAGGATGGTCCTTTATTTGAGGGGGAATTTGATGAAGCCAATAATCCCTTGGCAAATTTTGATATCCAGGAAGCTTGTAAAAACGAGGGCGTTGCACTCAAACCCGGTAAGCAATATCGATTAAAATTGGTTACCGGTGACCCTGAGCGTAGCAATCAAATCACATTTCGCTTAACAGAATAAAGGCTTTTTTAGTGATTGGATTGGGCTAAGAAATGCTTAATCTGGCTTGTTACCATTTCACTTTGACATTCCTGGGGAAAATGCCCTGCTTTAACAAGAGAAACTGATCGAGAATCGGGTAATAGGTTTTGCCATTTCCGCAGAAAGTGTTTCCCAAAGGCCGGGTCTTTTAAGCCCCAGATTAACAGGGTATTTTTAGCCTGGATGATGTTTCTGTTTTCCCAAAGTTTTTGAAACCAATGTTTACCGGCCATCAAGTAATGGGGTAAAGCAATACTTGCTTTTCTATGTTGAGATGCCTTGAATGGCCATTGGTAGTATTCATGGACCTTGCCCCTGAAGGATTTTTTATCATAAACAGCCAACCAAAGCAAGATTGTAGAAAACAAGTTAAGCTTACCGGTTAACAGGTTACCGGTTTTTCCGCTCATCAATTTACTAAAGACCCAAAATAAGGGGTAATTGTTTAAGGGCCACAGCCACGTGTTCATGATTATAATATTTGAAACACGGTCCGGATGGTTAATACAATAATCAAACCCAATGGGTCCTCCCCAATCATTGACAACCAAGGTAACGTGCTTTAAGGCCAAGTGATCAATTAATTTTTCCAGGTGTTTTGCCATATCCCATGGTTCATAGGAATAATTAATGGGTTTTTCCGAAAGTCCGAACCCTATGTGATCAGGTGCAATGCAGCGATAATCCGTTCTTAACCCTTTTATTACTTTCCGGAAGGAAAAAGACCAATCAGGATTCCCGTGTAAGAATAAAATAGGTTTCCCCTGGCCTTCGTCTATGTAATGGATTTTACCCGGCCCGACTTCCAGGAAGTGAGAGTGGAAGGGGTATGCTTTTTCCATAAACCTTCGGATTTATTCATGGCTTTCCATAAGCTGGGCTGTTTTATTGGTCCTTATCGGGATGTTCAGGAGGAGGAAACATGGCGTTGTAATCCCAAATACCCTTATCCGGAAGTTCATCCTCCTCTTCCCAACTGTATTTTTTCCTTTGCGGCCCCTGATCTTTGTAGTAGATTGCGCAAAATACGCCCGCTAAGGCTCCAAAAAGATGACCTTCCCAGGAGACTCCCTCCCTTATCGGTAGCACTCCCCAAATCATTCCACCGTATAAAAATATAACCAGCATGGAAATGGCCATCAGGGATCTTTCCCGCCTAATGACCCCGCTTACGAACAAAAATGAAGCAAAGCCGTAAACCAATCCGCTTGCCCCGATATGTGTCACTTCTCTGGCAGCGATAAAAACAAGCAGGCTATGAATGAGGTAGATTAACCCGATGGTGCGTAACGCAATAGGCCTGTAGAAATAAAAAATGGCTGTGCCCAGTACCAGCAGGGGTATGCTGTTGGAAGCCAAATGACTCAAATCCCCATGTACCAAGGGGAAAGTTATTATGCCTGTTAAACCTTCCCAACTTCGGGGTAAGATACCCAAAACACCTGCCCATTTGACCTCAAAAGCTTTTTCCAAAAGTTTGATAATCCAGATCAATAGCACAAAAGCAAGGGGTAGAAAGAGGCTGTTTTTAAAAGTGGCTTGGGATTGCATATCCTTCAAATGTAAAGAATATCATTAAAAGAAAAGGGAAAAGGGCTCAGGAATGGAAGTTGTCCTTGAAATTTTCCGGGACATTCTGAATCGTTGCGGTTTCATAATCGTAACAGACCATTCCCGTCTTGGCTTTAGCAATTAACTTGTTATTAAGCTTGTGAGTTATCCGGTAGAAAATATCAAAACCTTTGTTGGAGAAGTCGCCTGCCGTTATTTTAAAAACAAGGGGATCCTTGAAATAAGCCTGGTTTTTATATTCAATGGCAGAATCAGCCATTATCAGAGCCACACCTGCCAGGTTAAGTTCACTGTAGCCAAAAGATTCGAGAAAAGCCATCCGGGCTTCATGGATCATCCCTAACAAAGCATCATTACCCAGGTGTGCACCGTAGTTTAAATCAGTAACCCTGACCGTGAGAGTGGTTTGAAAAACAAAGTGTTCAGGCAGCTCAATTTTTACCCGACCCAATAACTTAGTGTTTTTAGCGGTTATAACAAGTGATGTAATTTAGCACAAATTTGAGGAGTTTTTAAATGTTCCGGCAATAAAATAAGCCGGCCAGGTTAAAAGCACTTAAAACGAGGTCCTCATAGGTATTGTTCAACGCTTCCGCTTTTGAACAAGGTTTATTGATAATGGATGCAGCGTAATTTAAGCCCAGCTTTTGTACGTCCTCCGGAGGGGCATCAAGCGTGCCGCAAAGGCCGGCAACCGGTATCCTGAATTCCCTGGCAGATTGGGCGACCCCTTTGATTACCTTACCATGGCTGCTTTGTTTATCAATTTTTCCTTCTCCGGTAATAACCAGGTCTGCATTTTTAAGCTTGCGCTTAAAGGCCAATTTTTCCATGATTAATTCAATGCCTGTCCGGAGCGAAGCACCCAGGAAAGCTTTCGCCCCTGCGCCTAAACCACCCGCAGCCCCAGTATGCGAGGTGTTGGCAACGTTCACGTTAAGGGCCTCTTCTATACGCCCTGCCAGGTTCTTTAAGCCTTCTTCGAGGTTTTCCACTTGTTTTTGGTCGGCACCTTTTTGCGGTCCATATACTTTAGCCGCCCCGGCAGTTCCCGTCAAATAGTTATCTACATCACAGGCCACATAGATTTTGGTTTGGTCTAAGCTTGCTAAAACTTTTTGGTCATCTATGGTTTGGATATTTAGTAAATTTTTACCGGCGTTGGCGACTGGCTTACCTTCTTTGTCAAGGAACTGATAACCCAGGGCATTGGCCATTCCAATGCCTCCATCGCAAGTAGCACTACCACCTATTCCAAGGATAATTTCTTTTACTCCGGATTGAATGGCCGATAATAAGAGCTCCCCCGTACCGTATGAGCTGGTATGGTAACAATTTCGCTCATTGGGATTTAAAAGGGCAAGCCCCGAGGCTTCGGCCATTTCTATAAATGCTGTTTTACGGTCTTCACTCAAGCCTATTGAGGCTTCCACAGGCCGTCCTAAAGGATCATGAACCTTGACTTTTTGGTATGCGCCTTTAAGATTGGTGGTAAGCACTTCAGCAGTGCCTTCACCGCCATCGGCTAATGGGAGTGATTGAATTTCAAATCCCTCATCGGCCATTTTAATGCCCTGCCTCATGGCCCGGCAGACCTCAGTAGCCTTCAATGCCTCTTTAAATTTGTCCGGAGCCAGGAGGATTTTCATGGATTGACCACATTTTGAGGCTTACCTTCCATAAAAGCCTTCACGTTATCTACCACAATGTCCATTAGTTTTTGCCGGGACTCTACCGTAGCCCAGGCATTGTGGGGTGTGATTATACAATTGTTTGATTTCAGCAAAGGATTGGCTTCTTTAGGCGGTTCATTGCTTAATACATCAAGGCCGGCTCCGGCTATTTCTTTATTAGCCAAAGCATTAGCCAGTGCTTGCTCATCAATTAAAGGACCTCTGGCAGTGTTGATTAATAAGCCTTCTGATTTCATTTTCTGAAGAAATTGCTTATTGATCATACCCTTGTTTTCTTCCGTCAATGGGCAATGAAGGCTGACAATATCACTGAATTGAGCAATTTCATCCAATGTTGCTTTACATCCCTTATCCTCATCCCTGCCCGGATTTTTCCGGTTGATCAATAAATTTAGGCCGAAAGCTCTTGCAATTTCTCCGACACGCCTCCCTATACGTCCATAACCAATAAGGCCAAGGGTTTTGCCGTTTAATTCTCGTATGGGTTTGCTGAAAAAAGAAAAATCCAATTTCCAATAGCCTGCTTTTACTTTTTGGTCATGAAGGCTGATTTGGTTCATCATTTCCAGGATCAGAGCAAACGTGTGTTGAGCCACTGAGTCCGTTGCATAACCTGAGGCGTTACAAACAGGAATGTTAAGGTTTTTTGCTTCTTCTACATCTATCACATCATACCCTGTGGCCAATACCCCGATGCATTTTAATTTGGGCAATTGGGTTAAAACCGCTTTTCTTAAGGGCGTTTTGTTCGTTAAAAGGATATCCGCTTGCTCCGAATGTTCTAATATTAAATCGTTAGGGGTGCGATCGTAAATGGTGACATCACCAAGCGCTTTCAAGGGTCCCCAATCCAAATCTCCCGGATTAAGTGTATAGCCGTCCAGAACTACAATTTTCATTGGGATTCCACATTTTTACGGTTTAGGAAAAAGATTGACAATGAGCCAGTGCCTATCAAAAAGTTTATTAGGGGTCATGATTTCCCTCTTTATCACGTTTCCCGGAAAGTATCGAACCTTTTGGCTGCCTTTCTCATAGCCTCTTTGGCTAACTTTTTTCCGCTTCTACCATTTCAGTCTGGTGGTTTTCTCTTAGCAAATCCACTATGGTTTTAACCGGGTTGAAAGTAATGATGGGCACCTCGACAAAAATGGTATTCCAATCCGCCATTCCCCCGTTCCATAAACCCGGTAATTCCAGGGCCTTAAGCGGTTTCCCCTCTTTATACTTTTGGCTTATGAAACCGGTGTTGTCATCCCGGTAATTAGGTAGATGAAATTTTTCGCCCTTGAAATTTTTGGTAGCGCAAGCCATATCTACCGGATTGAAGTGGGTGGATTGATCTAAAATGGCTTTTTGGTCCGGATTATCCACATTGATCTGGGCTTTTTCAACGACCTGTAAGGAAACAGAACCATCGCTGTTTTTGGCCCAAAAAGGTCCTCCTCCCGGTTCCCCTTCGTTTCTTACCATGCCACACACCCTAATTGGACGATTAAGTTTTTGCTTGCAATAATCCCATTGCGATTTAAGCGTCCAATTTTCGAATCCTTTCGGGGGAAGAACGCACAATTCCTTTTCCAGAAAGGCTTTTACCTCGGTAAGTAAATGTTCATCAATGGTTTCACATTGCTCCAATTGTTTCAAATGACTAAAAATCCGCTCCTGGATTTCCAGTAAAATGCCTCCAAGCAGTTTTTTGTACTGATAAGTGGGTGCTTTTATCCGGTCCGGCACCACATTGTCAATATTTTTTATGAAAATGATGTCCGCCTCACGTTGGTTTAGGTTGTCAAGCAAAGCACCGTGCCCTCCGGGTCTGAATAGCAGATTGTCTTTTTCATCCCTAAAAGGCTGGTTATTCAGGTCCACAGCTATGGTGTCAGTGGAAGGGTCTTGCTGGGAGTAATCAATTTCATATTTCACCTTTAGCCAATCTTCATAATCCCCCTGAATTTCCTTCTGATGATTTTGAAAAAGGGCATCATGTTCCGGAGAAACCGTGAAATGCAAAGGCGCTCTTTTACCCGAAGTACTGTAATGGGCTGCTTCTACCAAGTGTTCCTCGAATGGGGTGCGGGTTTTTTCAGGGTATTTGTGAAAAGCCAATAACCCTTTGGGTAAATTTTCATAACCTAATCCTGAATCTTTGAGTAAATATTGCAAAATGGTAGTGTATTTCCCCTCCTTAATAAGTTCATTTAGGGATTCTCCATTTTCATGGATCTTTTTATGAAGGGATTCGAAAAATGGAAATTTCCCTAATTCTTCAAAAAATTTTTCTACCTCCGGATGGTCACTTATGGCGGCTTTTTGGGCTTCAGGATCAGTATCCTCGAATTCGTCAATAAAGCTGGACAAGGCTTTAAACATTCGGCTGGCAGCACCTGAAGCAGGTACAAATTTTAAGGGTTTTTGATGGGCAAGGCTTTGCTCGTAGACTTTGATTTTAGCCTTTTCTTTTTCTTCCGTTAATTGCCAAATACCATTTCCACCCGTGGCCGGCTTGATGACCTCCATATAAGGGAAGCCCTCCTGAAAAACCTTCAGTTGCCTTTTCACCTCATTTAAATCACTACCCCGATTTTTAATTTGTTGAATATCCTGCTCATTTAGCATATCGCTTGTTTTTTCCACAAATTTAGGGAGTTTTAGGCATTCTTTGGGAATAAATCGGGAAATCCTAAAAGCAAAGTGATTTTTATATGTTTGTAAAACCTTATCCAAAAGCCTACTAATAAGAATACCGTTTGTTTTATGGCGACAAAGAAATCAAAAACCACAGCCAATAAACCCGTTTACACGTCTATCTCCCTGATTTTGCCATATAATGACCAGGAAGGCGGGGTTGAAAATTGGTTAAAAGCTGTTAAGGATTTTAGTGAACATTGGTCTGAAAAGGTTGAATGTTTATTCATTGACCTTACCGATTCCAAATCCCTCAAGGCTTGGCTTCAAGAGGAATCGGCTTTTGAAACGCTAAAGGAAAAATGTTCGGTTCAATTTATAGAAGATGTGAATCACCTTGGCTTCGGTTATCAGAGGGCTTCTCAAATGGCTCAAAATGACCATTTATTAATTTGGAGCGGTGACCTATCGGTAAAACCCAGATTGGTTAACGATTGGGTTAATAAATATAAACAAGGATTCCCCGCCGATAGCATACTTTTTGGTAAGCGGGATTTTACAGATAAAGCATATAAGAAGGCTGTCCGGGAACAGGAGGGTAAAGGGGTTTATTGGTTTCAGGGCTTTACAAATACCCGTATAGAAGACCCTGGCAACCCCTTAAAAATATTTCCCAAAGCAGTTGCGAAATATTTTTTCCATCAAATTAAGGGAAATTCTTCGGTTTTTGAAGCAGAAGTGCTTCACCAGGCAGAAATGGAAGGTGTTGAAATTACCGGATTTGAAACCAAGGTCTCCGGGAATGAAAACCCACCTTCATTGCCAAAAGCCACAAAAGGAGCAGGAATCGGAAGGGCTCTGGCTTTTAAATGGAATTACCAGGTGAAGCAACCCCTAAAGGGGATTTTAAAAAAACAATCCATTCAAAGGCCGGAGGTACTGAAACCAGCGCATTATGGTTTTAGGTTGGGTTTTACGGTATTATTGGTGATTCTTTTTTTGGGCATGCCGCTTTTAAGTTTTGACTATGGTGTAACGGGTGACGAAAAGGTGCAGGATGTTTACGGGCAAAAATTGGTGGATTATTACACCAGTTTTGGAGAAGACGAAAGCCTATTTGAATACCGGGACCTAAAGTTTTATGGGGGGCTGTTTGAAACGTTTGCTTCGGGTGCTGCCAATATCGTTCAGCATTATACGGATGAAAATTACCGGTACGAAACCAGGCATGTTTTGAATGCCATTGTCGGTTTCCTGGCGATCCTAATTACAGCATTGTTTGGAAAATACTTCGGCGGTTGGCGAGGGGGGTTACTGGCTTTATTGTTTTTAGTCCTTTCGCCCCGTTTTTTCGGTCATGCTATGAATAATCCCAAGGATATTCCCTTTGCTGCGTTTTATTTGATGGGTATTTATTTCATGATGAAGTTTCTGAAGGAATTTCCTAAACCCACGAAACGGGTCATGGTTTGGTTAATTGTGGCCATTGCTTGTGCTCTGAGCATTAGGATCGGAGGGCTTTTACTCATTGCTTATTTTGGTCTTTTTGTGATCCTTGATTTGTTGAGGCGATTTATTACCCAAAGTGTCAATGCCCAAGACCGTTCAGCACTTATCAGGAAGGCAATTCGCTATGGTTTAATTGTTATTCTTCTGGGCTATCTTGGGGGTATGGTTTTTTGGCCTTACGGTCACCAAAACCCGTTCTTAAATCCCTATAATGCCCTTCAAAAAATGGCTGACTTTCCGGTCAATATTTCTATCCTGTTTGAAGGAGAAATGATAAAATCCCGGAATATACCATGGACCTACATTTTCAAATACCTGTTTTACACGACTCCCCTTTTTGGTTTGGCAGGCTTTGCCTTTTTCATTGCCGGGGTTCCTTTTTTTAAAAAGTTCAAAAATGCTTTTTACTATGGTTTAATCCTATTTTCAGTGGTTTTCCCCATTGTTTACATCATTTACAAGGGCTCGAACCTTTATGACGGTATCAGGCAGGTTTTGTTCATTTATCCGCCTTTCGTGTTACTGGCCGCTTTATCCTTCAACCACTTGTTTGAAAAGTTCACTCAGAGAGGTTTTCGAATAGGGCTTGGGGTTGTTTTAACAGTTTTAATGGTTTTACCGCTTACATTTATGGTAAAAAGCCACCCAAACCAATACATTTATTTTAATGAGTTTGTAGGCGGAGTAAAGGGTGCATTCGGAAACTATGAATTGGATTATTGGGGAAATTCCACGAAACAAGCTTCTCATTGGCTTGGAAAAAATTTCCCTGGTAATGGGAAGCCCGATTCGTTAATATCAGTAAAAAGCAATTTTACGGAAGGGACAAGGCCTGTTCTGAAGCGTTATTCGGATTCTTTTGGGGTGAGCTATGTATCTTTTAAAAACCGCTCAAAGGAATCCTGGGATTATGCCATATTTGTGAACCGGTTTATACCCCCTCAAATTTTGAACAATTACTGGCCCCCGACCGGAACCATACACGAGGTTGAAGTGGAGGGTAAAGCCATTGCCGTGGTGATTAAGCGGCCTTCCAGCCATGATTACAAAGGTTTTCAACACCTAAACAATCAACAATTTGAAGAGGCCATCGAGGATTTTGAAAAATACCTAAAAAAGGACTCTACCAATGTGAATGTGTTAACCGCACTTTCACGCAGTTATCTACGAACTCAAAATCTTAACAAAGCCTTTGGCACCGCTAAAAGGGCTTTAAGAATTAATCCCGATAACCCGAGAACTTTGGGCATTCTTGGAAATATTTACAAGCAACAAAACCAATTGGATAAAGCGGCCCGGAATTTTGAAAGGGCCATTCGTGCCAATCGGGGGTACGCCTCTGCCTACCTTCAGTTGGGGCAAATTTATTACCAGAAAAGACAGCCCAGGCGGGCTCTGCAGTATTTGAAAGTTCTCAGACAGATAAGTCCAAGATTGTATAAACGGGCTCAAAGGTTAGTCAAAAAGTGTAGGCAAATGATGAGGCAGTGATAGTGAATTTATTTCTATCAGGGCGTTTTATTGAAGTTTAAGATTTTTAAATCGGGTTTAATATTTTTTTTAAAGCGTATTTTATGCTTACTTTCGCTGCCTTGTTTGCGAATAAGTCCCGGAAAAAATGGCCGATCTTACAATTACCCAATATAAGCCTGAATATTTAGCCATTTGGGATCAATTTATAGATGAGTCCTTAAACGGCACTATTTTTCACCGGCAAAAATTTTTAGGATATCATCCGCCTGACAGGTTTGAGGATCATTCGCTTCTTTTTTACGAAAAAAATAAGTTGGTATCGGTTTTTCCCGCGGCCATTATTGAAAAAGAGGGCAAAAAAGTACTCAAATCTCATCCCGGAACTTCTTACGGCGGCCCTGTTTTTAACCAAAAAATACCTTTGCGGAAAGTTTACCGGGTTTTAGCGTTGCTTGATGCCCATTGTAAAGAAAAAGCCATAGAACGGATTGAATTCAGGCTGGCCCCTAAAATTTTCAATGCTTGTTTTCTTGATCAATTAGACTTTTCATTGACAAAGCATGATTACAAAAGGTTTGAGCAGGAATTAGCCACCTACTATTCCCTGGAGGATTTTAACCATGCTGATTCTTTGGAAGCATTTATTGATCAATTCCCCACTACCAGCAAAAAAGAGCTTAAAAAGGGTTTGAAAGCATCGCTGAACTGCAAAGTGCTTAATAATCCGGAGGAAGTAGAAAAGTTTTACAGGATTTTGGAGGAGAACCTTAGAAGCCGCTATGAAAAAAATCCGACTCATAGCTTTGAAGAGCTCAGGCATTTGCTAAACCTTTTCCCCAATAAAATTTTTATATACGGCGTTTTCAAAGAAGATGTGTTAATCGGAGGCTATTTGGTTCTTGAGATTAATGATCAGGGATGGCATATTTTTTACGCTTGCCAGAATTTTGATTACCAGCAAACCAGGCCTTTGAATTTTGCGTTGGGAGGATTGTTGAAATTGGCTAAAGAATCGGATGTACCGGTTTTGAATTATGGAATTTCAACCGAGGACGGTGGTGAATACATTAATTGGGGGTTATTCCGGTTTAAAGAAGATTTTGGCGGGACCGGTATTTTGAGGAACTATTGGATGAAAGCGTTAAAGTAACAATGCCTACGGAACCAATGACCATTATCCTCATCGGGTTTGATCGCTCCGGATCTACCATGATCTCTAAATTACTTGCCCAAAACCCGGATATCAACCTCATTTTTCAACCCTTTAACAGCTCGGAATTAACCAGGAAACAGTGGGAAATATGGGACCCATCCTTCAGAGATACACAGTGGTTGAACTTTTTCAGTAGCCTGGAAAAAGGGATTTTGAATGATGAGCTGATTCAATCTCAGTGGTTTTATAACCATAGTTCAAGTTTAAACCTGAAACCGGACCAGGTAAACCTGATAAAGGATACTAAGCTACATTTTAAAGCAGGATGGTTACGGGAAAATTTTCCCGACCTTACTTTGTATGGTATTTGGCGGGATCCCAGAGCCATTTTGAGATCTCTGGTGAGAAACGATTTTCATAAGAATTGGTATGGTCATTTAACCAGTGAGAAAATTGATGAGCTCTTGAGGAATTATGAGCTATTCCAGGATTTCAAGCCATGGATTGGTAAAGAAAGGTCTCAAATTGAGAATATGGCATTAGGTGTGGCGATAAGAACCTATTATTTGAAAAATTATTTACCTGGGGAGAATTGGGTGGATTTTAATCAAATAATTAAGGATCCGAATGGTTACTTAGAGGGGTTAACAAATCAATGGGGAGTACGATCCTTTGATTACGAACCCTACTTAACGAATGATTATAACATTGCGGGGAAACCTTTTGAGGGTGAGCATCTCTGGAAAAGTTTTTTCGAGCCTTCGCAGATGCAGGGATTAAATGAAATTTTTGCGCCAATTTTAAAGGATTAAAACAAAAATTGCCCACAAAAGCGGAAGTCAAACAAACATGGTCCATTATCATTCCTTGTTACAATGAGGAAGGCAATATCCGTAAGACGGTTAATAATTCGGTACAGGTTCTGGAGGAGATAGCTTCGGATTATGAAATTCTTCTGTTCAATGATGGGAGTACCGATCAAACCCTTTCTATTCTGAATGAGATTGCCGGCAAGATTCCGAAAGTACGGGTTTTTAACCATGAAACCAATAAAGGATTAGGTACAGTACTTAGAAACGGGTATTTTGAGGCTCGAATGGAAAATGTGATATCCATACCCGGTGATGGGCAATTTGACCCCGAAGAATTAAAAAAGGTTGTACCCATCCCTCAGGGTACCATTGTGGCTTTTTACAGGAAAGAAAACCTTACCTACAGCTTTTTTCGAAACAAGCTTTCCTTTGTCCATAAAAAGTTGAATGAATTATTAATAGGCCTGGACTTAAAAGATGTCAATTGGACGATTGTGTTTAAAAGGAATGCTTTTGAAGCATTAAACCTTCGATTAAAAAGTACGTTAATTAAGAGTGAAATATGTGCTAAAATGATCTATCTTGGCTACGAAGTGAGGGAGTACCCTTCTGTGTATCATAGCAGAGAACATGGAGAGAGCAAAGGTTCTTCAAGAAAAATCATATTTCAGGCAGCAAGAGATGTATTTAAACTGGCTTATACGGTTTTGTTGTTTAAGCTCACGAATAAAAGAAAATATTCCTAATTTTGAAGCCTTTTAACAAACTATTGATCCACCCAAATTATGATGAAAATAGGCATTATTGGATACGGTTACTGGGGCCCTAATCTTACCCGAAATTTCCATAATCAAGAGGATTGTGAAGTAAAGTGGATAATTGACTCCAGGCCTGAAAGGTTGGAACTGGTTAGTAAGACTTATCCGGCTATTAATACTTCTACAGATAAAAACGATCTAATGCAAGACAAAGAGGTAGAAGCGATAGTCATTGCTACACCCGTATTTTTGCATTATGAACTGGGTAAAGAAGCCCTTGAACGGGGTAAACATGTGATGATTGAAAAGCCCATGACTACTACGAGTCGTGAGGCCGAAGAACTCATTGCATTGGCTCAAAACAAGGGTAAAGTTTTAATGGTGGACCATACTTTCCTTTATACCGGAGCTGTCAATAAAATCAAAGAGTTTGTGGATCAAGGAGAAATTGGGAATGTCCAGTATTTTGACTCAACCCGGATCAATTTAGGGCTCTTCCAGCCTGATATTAATGTGATCTGGGATTTGGCTCCCCATGATTTGTCTATCCTGTTTCACCTTACCGAGGTGAAGCCCTACAGTATCATCGCCACAGGGATTGCTCATACCAATACAGGAATGGAAAATATTGCTTATTTGACCATTAAGTACAATGACAATAAAATCGCCCACTTCAACTGTTCATGGACTTCACCGGTTAAGATAAGGAGGATCCTTATCGGAGGGGATGAGAAAATGGTTATTTTCGATGACGTAGAGCCCACAGAAAAAGTAAAAGTCTACGATACAGGCTATAATGTGCAGGTAAATTCCGATGAGGATCGCAGAAAAATCCTTGTGGATTACCGGGTAGGGGATATTTACATCCCAAAAGTGGAGAAAAAAGAGGCCCTTGCCGGAGTAGCCTCGGATTTTCTTCAGGCTATTAAAAACGGTAAAGAACCCATCTCTAATTGGGAAAGCGGATTGGAGGTAGTTAAGGTTCTGGAGGCTTCCGATGAATCCCTTAGAAATGAAGGCAAAGAAATCGTTTTGGAAAATTAATAATTAGCATGCTACTATGAGTCAGGAAACTGTTGCCCATAAGATCCCCTGCCTTGACCTCAAAAGGCAGTACCATCAAATAAAAGATGAGGTATTCGAAGCGATTGAAAAGGTTTGTGATAATACTGCTTTTTCAGATGGCCCTTTTGTCAAGGAATTTGAAGAAAATTACGCTCCGTATTGTGAAGCCCATTATGCAGCCGGTGTTAACAATGGAACTTCTGCGCTTCATTTGGCAATGCGGACCCTTGGAATAGGTGAAGGAGATGAGGTGATCATACCTTCCTATACGTTCATCTCCACGCCCTGGGCACCCTCATACGTGAACGCCAAGCCGGTTTTTGTGGATTCTGATCCTGAAACCTGGAATATTGACCCTGAGGCCATCCGGCAAAAGATCACCAGCCGGACCAAAGCCATCATTGGCGTACACCTTTATGGCCAACCATGTGACGTTGAAGCCCTGAAGTATATTGCTGATGAGCACGACCTTTACTTGGTGGAGGATGCGGCCCAGGCACAGGGTGCTATCTACAACGGGAAAAGGGTAGGCGCCC
>CAZJWK010000021.1:0-33247 GCA_964549595.1 uncultured Sphingobacteriales bacterium
GCTTTTCCTGTAAGGCATACTCACGAGTTTCCAGAGAAGGGTGATTTTGTTCGGCCATTTTTATGGCTTTATCCAGGGTTAGGGAACGTACGCCTTCTTTTTTGTCTTCGGATTGGGCTTGAAGCAATCCCGGCAATAAAAACAATCCTGCCAGGATAATGAGGGATTGATTTTTAACAGGTGATAAAAGGGCTTTCCTTTTAAAACCCCCTTCAACCAATGAGTAGATAATGGGGAGAATAACCATCGTCAGCAAGGATGCAGTAATCAGTCCTCCGATTACCACGGTGGCCAGCGGTCTTTGAACCTCTGCCCCTGTGGATGCCGAAACAGCCATTGGCAGAAAGCCAAGGGCATCTGTTGAAGCCGTTAGCAATACAGGCCTTAACCGCCTGTCTGTACCTGTAAGTATTCGCTTAAAGACATTCCGGACCCCTTCCCTTTTCAATTCATTCAAAAAGCTTATCAAAACAATACCATTTAACACTGCTATCCCTGACAGGGCAATAAACCCTACCGAGGCTGAAATGCTGAAGGGCATATCCCGGAAATACAGTGCAAAGATGCCACCTATCCAGGCCAGAGGAATCGCTGTAAATACCATAAGGCTTTGTTTTATGGAATTAAAAGTGATGAAGAGCAAGACGAGTATTAAGCCGAGCGCCAGCGGCACTACCAGCATCAAGCGTTTTCTTGCGGCTTGCAGGTTTTCAAAATCCCCGCCGTAGGAAACACTGTAGCCCGGCGGTAAATTAAGACCCTTATCAAGTTTTTGCTGAATGGCGTTGACCAGAGAAGCAACATCCCGGTCTCCTGCATTGACAGATACTACAATCCGGCGTTGAATCTGATCACGGGAAATCTGAGCCGGTCCTGTTTCATAACGGATATTAGCGATAGACGACAAGGGGACTTGCCCTCCGTTATCGGTTTTGACATAGAGGTTACGGATATCTTCCAGGCTTTGACGGTGCTTTTCCTGTAACCGGACGACCAGGTCAAACCTGCGTTGTCCTTCGTAGATAGTTCCTGCTTTTTGCCCTGAAAATCCGGCACTTAGGACCTGATTGGCCTGCTTAATGTCAATTCCGTATTCCCCCATTTTCTTGCGGTTATAGTCTACAACCATTTGCGGTAAGCCTGTTACCTTTTCCACACTCATGCTTTGAATTCCCTCAATATCAGACAAAAGCTGCTCAGCACGATCACCTTTTTCCTGTAGAGTTTGCAAGTCATCACCAAAGATTTTAACTGCAATATCTGCTTTTACACCGGTAAGGAATTGGCTGATCAGCATTTCTATGGGTTGAGAAAAAGAATAATTAACCCCGGGTATGACTTGCAATTCTTTTTGGATCTTGTTGATAAGCTCATTTTTGGAAGCGGCTTTTGTCCAACCTTCTTTTGGCTTAAGCGTGACAAACATATCGGACATTTCAAGAGACATCGGATCTGCCGGCACTTCGCCTGTTCCAATCCTGGTAGCCACTTCCTTTACTTCATCAGGGAACTCATCAAGGAGAATGTTTTCTGCCTGGGTAGTAGTTTTAATGGTTTGATCAAGAGATGTTCCCGGCTGTAAAATTGGGTGAACCACAATGCTGCCTTCGTCCAGTTGTGGCATAAAAACCGCACCCATTCTGGAAAAAACAATGCCACCTAAAATCAAAAGTAAGATAGCTGCTCCAAGTACTGCATACCGGAATTTGAGGCCAAAATGAATGACGGGCTTATAGAGGGCTCTCACAACATTCATGATTTTTTCGGAGATGTTGGTTTTATTTTGAGCGGAAGGCTTTAACAGCAATGCAGCCATCATCGGTACATAAGTTAAGCACAGGAGCATAGCTCCGATTAGGGCAAAACCGAAAGTAAGGGCCATTGGCCGGAACATCTTGCCTTCAACACCGGTCAGCGTAAGGATCGGAATAAAAACGATTAAGATGATCACCTGGCCGAAAAATGCCGTCCGCATCATCCGGCTTGAGGAATCAATAGCCAATTGGTCAATTTCCCATCTTCTTTCTTTCCCTTTTAGCCGGTTTATCAAATCATTCTTAATGAATAATTGATACACGGCAAATTCCACTATGATAACCGCACCATCCACTATAATCCCAAAATCCATAGCCCCGAGACTCATGAGGTTGGCGTTAATATTAAAAAGGTTCATCATGGCCAGGGCAAAAAGCAGCGAAAGCGGAATGACCGAAGCTACGATGAGTCCCGAACGCCAATTACCTAATAACAATACCAGGACGAAAATGACGATAATACCCCCCAGCGCCAGGTTCTCTGAAACCGTACTGGTGGTTTTGTTGATTAGCTTACTCCGGTCAATAAGAGGTTTAACTTCCACGCCTTTCGGCAGGGTCTTTTTAATTGCTTCCATACGCTCTTTCACTTTCTGAATCACCTGCCAGGAATTTTCCCCTTTGAGCATCATAGCCTGGCCTGCAACGGCCTCTCCTTTGCCATTGTAAGTGAAAGCTCCCAGGCGGGTAGCATTACCGAATTGTACCTTGGCAATATCTCCTATAAATACCGGATGCCCATTATAGTTGGTCACTCGTATATTACCTATATCTTCAAGGGACTTTGCCAATCCTTCACCCCTGATGTAATATGCATTGGTATTTTTTTGTATATAGCTCCCGCCGGCATTGGCATTGTTCTTTTGCAGGGCTTTATAGACTTCAGCGATGGTGATATCCATGCTTTTAAGTTTGTCGGGATTAACGGCCACTTCGTATTGTTTGAGGTAGCCACCCCAGCTATTGATCTCCACCACCCCTTCAATTCCGGACATTTGCCGTTTGATCATCCAATCCTGTATAGACCGTAATTCTCTGTTGTTGTAAGCCGTATCATAGCCGGGTTTGGTTGTTACGACCCATTGGTAAATCTCCCCAAGCCCGGAAATTATGGGTCCCATTTCCGGTTCCCCAAGCCCTTCCGGGATTTTATCCTCGGCCGCTTTGATTTTTTCCTGGATTAATTGACGGGGCAGGTAAGTCCCCATATCATCCTTGAAAACAACCGTAACTACTGAGAGTCCGAATTTAGAAACTGACCGTATTTCCTTCACACCCGGCAAATTGGCCATTTCCTGCTCTACGGGGTAAGTAATGAACTGCTCAACTTCCTGGGTGGCCAAATCCGGTGAAACAGTCATCACCCTTACCTGGTTACTTGAAATATCCGGTATAGAATTGATCGGTAAACGCTGAAAGGAAAATATGCCCCACACAATCAGGGCTATCGTGAGGAGCCCGATTACCATTTTATTGTTAACAGAAAATGCAATAATTTGCTTGATCATAGTTTGCTTATTTGTTTAATCCTTGTTTTGAAAAAGCTGGTGGAAGCGCTACCGAAGAGAAAAGCTCCAATAATTAAGTAAAGTACACAGTATTTGGTACTAAGTATTAAGTAGGATTTCTCCGGTATTAGGAGTACTAATCCATATCACCTTAATCTTGTCCCTGAAGTCAAGAAACACGTTGACCCTTAAATAGCTTAATCTTAGTACTTTGTACTGAATACTTAGTACTATTTCTGCGTTTTGATTCTTTTGTCTTTGCGCTTGAATCTATTCACTCGGATACACTTCCCTTTAGGAAAAATGATCAAGCACATTTAGGTGGTTGCCATCTGCCGGAGTTGGCATTTTTACAGGCACCGTCTTGAAACAAGTAATAATTATCTACAATAAAATTTATATAAGGTGGGCAGGGATAAGCGTTGACAAACATGTTATAAACCTTACAAATCGAACAACAATCATCCATTCCACAAGATTGAACAGGGTCTTCAGAATCCTCAAAAGTCAGAAATAGATCATAACCTGATGGGGTTACCATTTCTGCCTTTTTTTCCGATGGATCACCATTATGGCATGCATGAGTATTACCGGAAAATAAGGCGTTCGCGATCAATAATAAAACTGCTATTTTTAGAAAAAAGCGCATGCCGATTTTTAAACCAATTGTAATATGTAGAATAAAAAAGACCGAAAAAAGGTTTCAAAAAGCTCCTGAAATAGTAATTTGTAACGGTTTTAAATAAACACCCTTTCAGCAATTAATCCCTCATCTATAAAACCCGTCAGGGGAAAATTGTAAAATTAACTGAATTGGAAAAGGATAACGTAAAAGGCCAAAAATGCCCATTTAATGCCTACTTTAAGGATAGGCACAGGTATTCAAATGCTTTTTCCAGTGGAGTAAAATCCCAGGACTATTGTAAAATCATAAATCAACAAATACACCGAAGGAGTAACGCTTAATTTGGGTTTCCATTAATAATTACCCTGATCATAGAGGAAAATCGAAAAAAGCAAGGTTATAGCCTGGTCATTTCTTCCATACTTGGTTTTTTATTCCCATGAGGGGGGAGAACCTAAGTGACCTTACTTCCCTAAACCAGGCTATAACCCGAGGGTAATGAAAAAGGAACTAAAATTTTTTTAGCTTAATCATTGCCAAATTCCATTTATATTCAATCGTATACAACTTCATTACCTAATAACCTTGACTTCTCCTTTCAAAAAATAAGCTTTTCCGTCCAATGCATAGGCCTTAACCTTATAAATGTAAGACCCTTTTGGTACCTTTTTACCATCTTTGTAGTTGCCTTTCCATCCCACTTTCATGTCATTGGTTTTAAAGATCTGTTCACCCCATCTATTATAAACCTGCATTTCAAACTCCCGAATGTTATCATTGCTGAAATTATCCAGTGAATTCCCTACAATTTTGAATTCATCATTCAAACCATCATCATTGGGACTAAAAGCATCGGGCACAAAAACGCGGGACGGCATAACTGCCCAGGCCGCATTGGAAACGGATTTCTTATCATCCCTTCCGGTTGCGATTACCTTGTATCCATAAGCGGTATCTACTTGGTCATGGATGTTTTTATCAGCATATTGGGTCTGGTTGCCGTTTACCTGAGCAATTTTCTTAAACCCATCATTTCCTTTTTTGACCTTAATGGTATAATGCTTAACCCCATTTTGCCACCCTTTGTAAGGATTCCAGTCTAAATTAATCTTATCTTCAGAAACGGAAGTCTTTAAATGAATAGAAGTGCCTTTATTAGAGAAGTTACTAAAGTCCCCGCAATGATTGGCAGCACGTATTCGGTAAGTATAAGCCCTCTGTTTTGTTTTGGCTTCGTCATCTTTGAAATGGGTATTTTGAGTTTCCGCAAAACCAATTTCCCAATTCCCGGAGTGCTTTGATTTCCTGTCGATGACATAATGGTCCGGATTCCAACCTTTCGGCTCATTCCATTCTGTTAGTACTTCCCCGTTTTGGACGGTAGAGCGGGTAACCAGCCGGTTTATTTCCGGGGATTTATATTCGGGAATTTGACTTGTTTGATTGGAATAGGAGGCGTAACCTCTGTTTTCATGGACAGCTGCCACCTTGTAATTATACTTCTTGCTGCACAGGCCTTTATCGCTGTATTGATTTTTATCGCCATCCACTGTAGCAACAGTTTTCAATGACTTACCGCCTTCAACACCCCTTAAAATCCGGTATTTACCAACGGCATTCCAACCTTCATAAGCCTTCCAGCTCAAGTCATTGGTGAAATGGCTATCAGTTTTTACTTGTAATTTGCTTACGCTATGAATTTTCGAAGTGTCTGTAAAAAACCCGCATTTACCTTCTATGGTCAACTTGTAGCTTGCACCCACCTGGTCTATTTTTGGGTTTAGCAGGTGCTTATATTGGGTTTTAGCCTTATCCTTAATAACCACTACTTTTTTGTTTTTAATATGGCTAAAGCCATCTTCCCGTATTAGATGATAAGCCTGGAAGCCTTTTGATTTACTTGCCTCCCAATTGATCTCCATGGTTTGTTCATCAGCCTTTCCAAAAGAGACAAATTTTAAGGATGGCTTTTCCTGAATCTTATCCAGGCTATGCACATAATTTTGCTTTTCCTCAATGGCTTGGCAGCCTTTTTTGTTGGTAACCTTATAGTTCACATGATACTTACCTGCTTTGGGATAAGATTGTGTGGTTTTTGGGTTGTTAAATACGGTATCCCCATTCTTTTCCTTCTCAAAAAACCAAGCCCTTTCCTTAATAGGAACATCCTCAGTTTTGGCTTTCCCTTTAAAGGTGACGGTTTCTTCAGGACAAATCAGCTTATTGGTACTGGAAAAATCCACATTGGGTGTTTCATGCACTTCAAGGGCATCTTTTTTGAAAAGGGTGTCTCTGCATCCTTTATTGGATTTTACGCGTAATTCAATGCTGTGATCACCTTTTTGGAAAGTTTTGATGGGCGTATTGTTTTCACTATCGATAGAGCCATTATCATTTAAATCCCATTCGGCAGTGGTTTTTAAAGCAGTCTCATTTTTAAATTGAATGTCAAGCGGTTCGCAACCTTTATTGGTATCCATTGAAAGCTTAGCTTCCGGCTTTTGGTTTACTTTAATTTTCTTATCAGCCTTCTTCAAAGCATAGCAACCTTGACTATCCATGGCCACCATAATCGGGCGGAATGATTCGTGAGGCTTTCTATTGCCCCTTACTTTAAATTGGTGTTGAAATTGATCAGAGGAATCTATATTGGATTGGTCATCGTAATCCATAAAAGATTGCATGTAATTTTTGCCGGTCTTTTTGAAGGATACATTCAGGGGTTCACAACCTTTTATGGTATTCATTTCAAATTCAGGCACCGGTCCAATTACCGTTATGTATTCAGGCTTTTGGAGGCTTTTACTACAACCGTGTTTAGTCCTGGCCTTCAGATTGACATCAAAACCGCTGTTTCTTCCTCCTGAATTTTTGTTATAAACATGGGATATGTTGGTTTTTTTCGTTTTTTGTTGTACGCCATCCCCGAATTGCCAATGGTATTGCTTGACATTATCACTGGCATCGACCTGAAAATCCACAATGGAAGGAGCACAATGATGGACAGAATCATTGGCTTTGAAATCCAGAAATACCTTTTCCACTTTAACACTATGGGTTTGAGAATCGCGGCAGCCAAATTTATCCTGCATGGTTAACTTTAATTGAAATTCCCCGCTGTCATGGTATTGAACCTTTTGGTGCTTACTGTTCAACCCTTCCATAAATTGAATGGATTTATCGGGCGTAGACCACCGGTATTCGGCTTTTCGTCCACTCTCAAAAGATTTGTTGTTTACCGTTTCTTGTTCTTTATAACAGCCATTTTGTGAAAGTGCAAAATCCGCATCAAGCCCTCCTTTAATGTATCTTTTTTGACTATGGGTACTTTTACAGCCCATGGTGTCCTCAACGGTAAGATGAAGATTATGGGATCCTGCTTTATTTAATTTTAGAAAAGTGGTTTTCTTTTGCGTATCCCTCAGAATAGCGTTACCTGATGAGGTTTCCCAATGGTAATTCCTTTTCACATTGCTGGGATAAGTGTATTGGTTAACAAATTGACTCTTTACTTTCGCCTCATAAGGTAAACACTGATTCAATACCTTTTTGCTAAAATCAATTTGTGAACCGTGAATCCGTAAGTACCCTTTTCTTAGTGTATCAAATGCATTTACGGAATCCACAAAAGCCTGGTAATACACATCATAAACACCAGGCGTATCGATTTTAAAATTATATTCCTCTCCCCAACCACTGTATTTAAGCGATTTTTGCTTTTGATGGGTTATCGTCCATTTATGGCGATAATTTAACACTTCCGGTGAAGTATTTTCTTTTAAAGTGATCTGCTCCCCTGCACAATATGATTTAAAGGGTAGGATTTTATCATTGGTATCTGTCTTAATAGATACATCAGGTTTGACCACTCCCACATCTCCACTACTACCAATGTTACTGGAAGTGGCTTTGCAACCATTTTTAGTGGAAACTTTCAGCCTCACATCATACTTTCCGGAATCCTGAAAGGTAACGTAGGGATCCCGCTTATGGGAAGTTTTAACAAGGTTGTCGGATTCATCAAAAATGGTCCAATAAATCCTTAATGAATCCTTACTACAAAAAGAATCCTCCGGAAAGCCCAAATGGATGGGGGTATTAATGGCTTGCGTTTCCAGTTCAAGTTTTAAGTTATTTTCAAACTCCTCAAGTTCTACGAAATCGGTTTTATAGGCTGTATCTACACATCCATTTTGATGATGAGCGATCAGGCTGACATCGTATTCCCCGTATTTGTAATAGCGAAATTGAGGGTTTTTCCTATACGATTTATTAAGCACCCGGTTATTATTTTTATTCCACATGGTCCACTCATAGGTCACATTGCCTGTATGAGGGGATTGGGTTTTATTTTTAAACTGAATGGTAGTAGGTACTTTGCAATTGCAGGGGGGAGTAGCCTCAAAATCGGCCTTTAAGTTCTTGACCTTTATAAAGTCCTTTTTATACAATTTCTGGTTCACTCCTTTTACTCTGTAAATGAGTAACACATCATACTTTCCCGGCTCTTCCAAAACAACGTTATACCCTTTTTTATTAACCGTATCGTAGTTTTCCGGTCCTTCCACAATCCATTTAAAGGAACCGGGAACATTGAGTTTCGAATCATTGAATAACCGCAAGGTCTCATTCGGACAAATTTCCTTTGATGCCGCATGAAAGGATAAGGGAATACTATCTGCGGTCCGGATTAACTCAGATTTCTTGGTGGAAAATTGACAACCCTTTTCAGTGGTAACCTTAAGATTCACATCGTAATTTCCCGCCTTTTGATAAATTCTTTGCCCTGGGTTTTTCCCTTTTCCCTGCTTTTTATTGGCGCCGGGAAATTGCCATTTAAATTGATTGATGTCGTTGCGGTTGTTGGTGGATTTAAAAGAAGGCTTAAACGGCACAAAACCATTGGTATTGGACACATTAAAATCCGGGTTAACAGGATTTTCTATGTAAACCACACTATCAAAGGTTTTAACGCCCTGACATCCCCATTTGTTAACAACCCTGATGGTGACATCTTTATAACCCGATGTTTCAAATTTATGGGTAAGTTGATTGCCGGCTTTAGGATACCTTTTATTTTCAACAACCCAATTCCATTCTTCTATGAAATTACCCTTTGCATTGAAAGTAACCTTACCCGGCCCTTCGCATAATAGTTTTTGGCTTGGATTTAAGCTTAGGTTATTAGGTTTTGTCCCAATATCGATATATTGTTGTTTTTTTACATGAGCAGTATTACCATTGTTTTTGTGAACAATCATTTCAACATCAAATTGCCCTGCCCGGACAAATAATTTAGTGAGCTTCTTACGAGCAAAAAAAGTGTCCTTTTTTATAACCCAGTCCACCTGAGATGATGAATCCACATTAACAGAGTGAAATTTCAGAATAGAGGGAATGCAATCATTCGTTTGAGAAGCCCTGAAATCAGGCCCTGAAGATGGAGTCTGAGCAGTGCTCAAACTCCAAATCAAGGATAATAGCAATACTAAAGTTAAATATTTTCTTTCTTTAATCATCTTTCCATTTTTTATTCCTCAGAGTGTGGGAGAATTCCACGGCTCCCAATCAAATATTCCTAATGATTGTGGGATAGTTAAGAAAGAAAAACTTGAAAAGTATTTAACTCCTTTAGCATTACATCACTTATCTTACCAGAAATGGTTTTGGTGTTTCTGGCATTTAAGAGATAAAATTCAGGGGAAAAAATTTCTTCCAATTCTAAAGTCGCGATAGGGTAGTCAATTGCTTCCATTTCTTTTCCATTTTATTTCCGTCTACAAATATAAAGGTTTTATCGAAAATAAAAAGAAATTCATCGAAAAATTTTCGAAATTTATAGAATTCTTTCCTCAGGATTTCCGCCATATTTCAATCGTAAGTATCCAAAGATTTTTTAAAATTAATCGAAATTTTTTGCCCATTCACCGAAATTTATTTGGGTTTTATCGAAAAATACCGCTATTATTTTAAGCTTAGATCGTTCGGAAGGTTATCGATAATAAGCCACCAGAACAACATGGCTAATCACATTCATAAACGACTTAAACGTGCGTTAGATAGGCCAAATAACCCATTATCGGCTTTAAGGGAAAGATAAGCCAGTTGAACTTTTGGAAAGTTTGGGATTCTAAACTTTTGAGCTGACGGTAGCATGACCCTAAGAGTGCTTTCCTAAGTACTTCTTCAGCGGAAAGATGGTAACTTCCCAAAAGTTATGTTTTTATTTAGTGAAGCTTCCCATCAGTTTTTGGTTAACAATTGGGAAATTGGTATGCTTAGTATTCCAGGTTTTTAATCATCCTATCTTGCCATTATGGCAAGGGTTAAGCACCTCATTTCCGGCCTATCCCTAATGGAATAAGGGCCTTAAATCAGGTAAACCATTTGAGTTTCAAGCAGAAAAGTTTTAGTCCCTTCCAACAACCAAATTTCCTTTAATTTTGGGGCTTAAATTCGAACCTGAAACAAATCATTATGCCCCGATTAGCCGACCGGTTAAGCCGTTTATCCGAATCTGCCACCCTGAAAATGGCCCGTTTAAGCCGGGAACTTCAGGAAAAAGGTGAGCAAATTATCAACCTGAGCTTAGGTGAGCCGGATTTTGACACGCCTCAACATATAAAAGATGCCGGAATCCAAGCCATCCAAGAGGGCTTTACCAGTTATCCACCGGTCCCTGGTTATCCGGACCTGAGAGAAGCCGTCACAGAAAAATTTAAACGGGATTTGGATCTGCATTATGATCAAGGCCAGGTAGTTGTCAGTACCGGCGCTAAACAATGTTTGATCAATATTTTGCTTTCATTAGTAAACCCAGGTGATGAGGTCATTGTACCTTCCCCCTATTGGGTCTCCTATCCCGAGATGGTAAAAATGGCTGAAGGCGAAATGGTAACGATTGATACCACTGTGGATGAGGATTACAAGATTACACCGGAAAAACTTGAAGAAGCCATAACGGGAAGGACCAAAGTTTTTATGCTTTGCTCTCCTTCTAATCCCACCGGTAGCGTATATACCAAAGATGAATTAGCAGGCATTGCAGACGTTTTGGAAAAATACCCCCACGTCCAGGTAATTTCCGATGAAATTTATGATTACATGACGTTCAGCGAGGAGTTAGACTCGATTGCTCAATGGGGAGCACTAAAAGAAAGGACCACCATTGTAAACGGTGTCTCTAAAAGTTTTGCCATGACTGGCTGGCGGATAGGCTTTATGGTTGGTCCGCAATGGTTAGCGGATGGTTGTGTAAAGGTTCAGGGGCAATTCACTTCCGGGGCGAGTGCCATTGCTCAAAAGGCAGCTAAAACCGCTATAAGTTCCGATTTAACGCCCACCTACGCAATGCGGGATGCCTTTAAAAAACGCCGGGATCTTGTCATGGAGGAATTAAAAGATATACCTGAAATACGGTTCAATAAACCGGATGGGGCTTTTTACCTGTTCCCGGATATCAGTGGTTTGTATGGTAAGGAGGTAGAGAGTAAATCGATCAAAAGTAGTGAGGATTTCTGCATGGCAATGCTGGAACATGCCAAGGTTTCGCTGGTCCCGGGCGTGGCTTTTGGCAATGATGATTGCATGCGCATATCTTTTGCGGCTTCTGAGGAAGATTTGTTACAAGCCATAAAGCAGATCAAAAAAGTTTTAAATCAGTAGCCAATAAGGCTTGAAACGCCATATCAATGGGTGAGTATCCCAATATAAAAGGATTTTACACTTTAGCATTCAAACAATAAGGTTGTTGAATAACCGTTTGATGGCTTAGCGAACTGTTTAAAATAAAAGGGCATGCAACACGATTTCCAAGTGGATGGCACACAATTAAAAGCCATTTTTGATGGATTTAACCACAGGAATATTCTCGTGATTGGGGATGTTATGTGTGATGCGTATTGGTGGGGCGGTGTAAACCGGATTTCCCCAGAAGCACCAGTCCAGGTGGTGGATATTCAGAACAAGGAATACCGGCTCGGGGGAGCTGCCAACGTAGCAGTCAACCTGAAACGTTTAGGGGCTACCCCCTTACTTTGCTCTGTCATTGGAACGGGTCAGGAAGGGGAAACCTTTTGTGACTTAATAAAAGAAGAAGGGATTGATTCTGACTACTTAGTGCAATCCGATAATCGCCCTACGACTGTCAAGACCAGGGTTATGGGAGATAAACACCAACTCCTTAGGCTGGACAATGAAACCACAGAACCCTTAAATAATGAAGAGCAAAGCAGTCTGTTGGAAAAGGTTCAGGAGGCCATTGAAAAGGCTGATGCCGTTTTATTTGTGGATTATGACAAGGGTGTTTTATCAGGTCCTTTGATCCGGGAAGTGGTACAAATGGCTAACGATAAGGAGGTCCCCACCATTGTCGATCCCAAAAAGCGTAATTTTTTCGAATACAAGGATGTCGCGTTATTCAAACCCAACCTTAAAGAACTTCAGAATGGTTTGGATATGGATTTAGGGCAACCTGTAGATATACTTTCCCTCCGTGAAGCGGTTAAGCAGTTAAACGAAAGGATTGACAACAAAATTGGTTTTATCACTTTGTCCGAACAAGGTGTTTTTATCACGGACCACGATCGGGAATATCATTTCCCTGCCCATTTACGGAATATATTTGATGTTTCCGGTGCCGGCGATACCGTTATAAGTGTAGCCGCCTTGACCCTTGCTTCGGGGCTGGAGCTTGATCTGATTGCAGAAATGGCTAATCTGGCAGGCGGTTTAGTATGTGAGGAAGTAGGTGTGGTCCCTATTGATAAGCAGAAACTCTTCAATGAATGCAAACGATCTATTATCCACAAGGAAAGTGAGATAATCAATGTAAATCAAAATGTAGAACATTAATCAAGCGCTTTTCTCATAAAATAGAAGTAGGCACCTAAGAAATATCCAATAAAATTTCCCTCCAATGGAGGGATAGAGCGAGTTATCCGACAATTCGGACTTACTCGCTCTTGTGTGGGTTAAGATTGCGGTAGTAAATTTATTAAGGTTAGAGCTAAACCCTGTTTCCCCAACCATTAGGGGACTGAAGGAGTAATGGCCTATTTAAAAAGCGGTATTATTCAGACGCCTAATTCAATAAAAAAATTATCAAAGCAATTTCGATCCGTGATTAAAATTTAACGTTTAAATCCCGGATCCTTCAAAGATAAAACCTGAATGGGTTACCTTTTCCTTAGTATCCTTTCCACCACTTTGGTTTTTATCACTTTTCGCCTCTTTGGCCAATACCGAGTGCATACTTTCCACGCAATAGTGATAAATTACTTGGTGTGCGTAATTTTAGGCTTAACATTACTACCCGCCGAAGCTTATTCTGAGTTACTTAATTTCCCGGCTGCTTTTTACCAAATCGGTTTAGCCATAGGCTTTTTATTTGTTCTGAATTTTTGGTTCATGGGAAAAACCACTCAAATTTTCGGAGTGGCTCCGGCTACCATTACCGCTCGTATGTCACTCGTAATACCCGCTTTCTTTTCCATTTTCGCCTTTAATGAAGTCTTCAATGTACTCAAGGCAATTGGTATTGCATTCGCATTAACAGCTATCTACTTAAGCCTTTATAAACCTGATGAAGGCGGAAAGGGGATGAATCTTGTCGGTCAGAATAAATTTTTGTTTTTATTCCCCATTGGCGGATTTTTGGGTACGGGAATTATTGATAGTTTCTTTAAAGTAGCCCAGGTTGAATTTTTAATGAATGTACCCAATGTGGCTTTTTTACTGATACTTTTCGGGGTGGCAGGTTTAACCGGAAGTATAGTGATCGGGTTTAACAGTATTTTTCAAACCCCAAGGTTTGAATTAAAAACTTGGCCATGGGGGATTTTACTCGGTATTGTCAATTTTTTTGCCATTTACTTTTTGCTTTTAGCATTGGCCAAAAGCCGATTGGCAGGTTCAGTGTTGTTTCCGGTTAATAGTGTGAGTATTGTGGTTTTATCAACGCTGGCTTCTTATATCCTATTCAAAGAGCGGTTAAATCATTTTAATAAAGCCGGTTTTATCCTGGGTATAGCGGCCATCTTATTCATTACATTTGCCTGAAATGCCCACTTATCGTACCATAAAAACCATTTCAACCGGTGCATACCGGGAAAAAGGAAGCCAATTCCTGGCTTATGCCTACCCGGTTAATGACGGGGCGGAAATAAATTCCCTGATTAAGCAATTGTGGAAAGATCATCCCAAAGCCCGGCATGTTTGCTACGCCTACCGGATCGGTGTAAAAGGAAATAAGATCAAGATTGACGACAACGGAGAACCAGCGAACACAGCCGGGGGGCCTATCATGAACCACTTGACGGGTAAAAGCCTTACTTTCATATTGGTTGCCGTAGTTCGGTATTTTGGTGGTACCAAATTAGGTAAGGGTGGCCTGGTCAATGCTTATGGAACCGCTGCCAAAAATGCCCTGGATCAGGCAGAAGTGGTTGAGGAGCAATTGACTAAGGCGTTAATGGTCAGTTTGCCCTTTGAAGGAATGAATGCATTCATGGGCTTGATGAAAAAATACCAGCTAAGCTATGGAGAGCAGGAATTCGATAATAATTGTCGTTTTACCGTTTACTTACCGGAAGATGAAACGGAAGTATGGAAAGAACGGTTGTTATCCATTAAAGGCCTTAAAATTATAGGATGAAAAGCGATTTTTTTCTCAAATTTCTATTCGGTATTTTCCTGTTTTCGTCTTTGGCATTATACGGCAGGGCCCAGGAAAATCAATGGCTGAACCAATCAGCCAAAAGCCAATTTAATTTGAAAGGCGTTAGTTTTTCTGCTGAAGGGGAAGCCTTGATCCAGGAGGTGAAATACTACCTGAATAATAAGATTGGTCCCTTAAGTGGGTCAAAAACGGGTTTGAAACTGCTCCAGAAAAGAAAAAGTCAAGTCGGGAAGCATTTGACCTTTGTCCAGACCTACCGGAAAATACCCATTTTTGGATCCTCCGTAAAGATCAATTTGGGGCGAAGCCAAAATGTCCTTTCCCTTTTTCAGAAAACAGCAAACACTTCAGGTTGGGACGTCAAAAAATTTGCATGGGAAAACCCGAAAGCATTAATACGGTCAAAAACCGGCTTTAAAGGTCAGATGGCTATCCATCCGGTTATTTTTTATAGTAAGAAGGAAGCCAATTATGCTAAGCAAGTAAGGTTTAAAAAGTCCCAATCCGGAATAGATTATACAGTAATCTTTAATGAAAGGTTGGAAGAATTATACAAGGAAGATAAAAACGCTTATCTGAGAGGCCCTGATACTTCCATTACCGGAAAAGTTTTTTTACCCAATCCATTAAAAACAGCTAAAAAACCCTATAACAAGCCTTTTGTCGATAATAAAGATGCGAACATAAAGGAGCTCAACCAGGAACGTTATCGGGTTCAAATGGTGGCCGATCGCCCAAAAAACGATACTTTTTACTTAAAGGGCCCTTACGTGAAAATCAAGAACCTTTCAGCCCCGACTACTCCCAGGCCTTTTTCCACAGATAATCACTTTGAGTTCAAAAGGGATAGTTTATGGTTTGAAGACGTAAACGTTTATTACCACATAACCCGATTCCAGGAGTATGTACAATCATTGGGCTTCAATAACATGGGGAATTATCCAGTGCCTGTGGATGCGCATGCCACGGATAAGGACTATTCCTGGTTTTCTTCCAATTTTAATAATCCGAAAAAAGGGAAACTGTATTTTGGTGAAGGTGGTGTGGATGATGGGGAAGATGCTGAAACCATTGTGCATGAATATCTCCATGCGATTTCTTCCAATGTGGCGCCTTATTCCAATAGTACGACCGATGAAGCCAAAGCCCTTGAAGAAGGATTAGCGGATTACTTTACTTGTTCTTATTCCCGTCACTTAAATACTTATCAATGGGAAAAAATTTTTTATTGGGATGCAGGGGTCAAACCCAACGGTAAATGGGCTCACTGGCCCTATCGTTCATGCACAACCAATAAAATTTATCCCGATAGTATGGGACAAGATAGGTATGATGATGGTGAGATTTGGGCCGGCACTTTTATGGAGGTATGGGAGGATTTAGGGCGAACCAAAACAGACCGGATTATGCTATCCGCATTAAATTCCTTTTCCCCTAACATGAGCATGGATGATGCAGCTCGCCTATACCTTCAGGCCGATAGCTTGTTGAATGGAAAAAACAACCATTACCAAATTGCTAAACATTTGGTAGACAAAGGCTTGGTTAGTAAAAAAGTGCTGGCCGTTAAAAATGATCAAATTAACAAGGAACCGGTTAAGGCCAAAGCCTTTAAGAAAGGAAAATTCTTCCACGTTCAGCTTAACCAACAGGTTAATAACCTCACCGTTACTTTACAAACCCTTAACGGTAAATTGCTAAGCCGTAAGAACATCCGGAATGTACGGTCCTACAAGTTAAACAATAATCACCTCGCAAAGGGTGTTTACCTTATTACCCTTCGAAATGAAAGATTTAACGATACCAAAAAGGTCATGAAATAGTTGCTTTCAATGGTCCTAACCGTAAGGCCATAAATCCCAAAATTGCCCGAAAACTTGTTTAAGATAATTGCTAATAGTAAAATCAACCCCTTTAAGGCAATTCCTGGGGATTTTCCTCCGTGTTTCTCTACATCTTACCACTTCGGACCGAACAATAATGCAATGGCCAAAATCCCATAGTACTTTTTCATTGCTTGTTGCCAGTTCAACATTTAGGAAAGTCCTTTGTTAAATAGATGATAAAGCTTCAAGAGAGGCTTTTTTTGCCAAATTGGGATTTATAGGATTTGTTTTATTTGCGATTATTTCCTAAAATTGCCTTCCAATTGAGAAGGACTTTTACTTTGTATAAGCACGATGAATCAATGATCCTGTTATGAATTACTTGCTTGCTGCCCAGAGCAATTTAAATCCGGACGGCCTACTAACCTTTTTTATTTATGCCGGTGTTGCTGTTGGTTTAGCGGGTGCCATTTTACTACTCTCTTTTTTACTTGGGCAACATCATAAAGACGAGCGAACTGATGAAGTTTATGAATCTGGGATTCCCATTACAGGTTCTGCCCGCTTACGGTTTTCATCCCAGTTTTATCTGGTAGCCATGTTTTTTGTCATTTTTGACCTTGAGGCAATTTTCATCATTGCCTGGGCCATCTCATACGAGCAAGCAGGTTGGTTAGGGTTTTACGGGGCCTTACTTTTTATACTGATCCTGGTGGCTGTTCTGATTTACGAATGGAAAATCGGTGCACTGGATTTTGGTCCCGATAATAAAAGGATTTTAAAAGCACATAAAAAATTGGGCAATGAAAATTTGCCCGAGCATAAGTACTAAATTAAATATTTCGCTTTATGAAATGGTGGCTTAGCAGAGCACAAGAACCGGAAAGCTCAGTAAAGGGGACCGGTTCTTTTGAAGAGACGCTTGAGAAAAATGTGGTTTTTACTACCCTGCAAGACCTAATTAGCTGGGGCAGGAAAAATAGCATTTGGCCCTTTAACTTTGGGCTTTCTTGTTGTTTTGTGGAGATGGCTACAACCGTGACCAGTAAATATGATGTAGCCCGGTTTGGGGCCGAGGTTTTAAGAGGTACGCCTCGTGAAGCAGATGTTATGGTCATTGCCGGAACACCCTTCATTAAAATGGCGCCTGTCATAAAGCGTCTTTACCAGCAGATGATGGAGCCCCGCTGGGTTATTTCCATGGGTTCTTGCTCCAATTCTGGGGGCATGTATGATATTTACAGCGTGGTACAGGGAGTAGATAAAATTCTACCGGTAGATGTTTATGTGCCCGGCTGCCCCCCAAGACCTAATGCTTTCATGGAAGGGCTTATGTTATTAAATGATGCCGTGGGAAAAGAGCGTAGGCCTTTAAGCTGGTTTATTGGCCCTCAAGGGGTGCAAAAACCGGAAGAAAGGTCTTTGAGGGATGAAAAGAACGAAGAAAGGATGCAGATGACCGAATTAAGACCCCCCGATGAGGTTTAATTCAAAAAATGGTTTTTAGTAAACGGAAATTTAGCCCATAAGCTTATGCAAACTGTGGATACCGGTGCGGAAATTCTGAGTAGTTTAGAACAAGAATTTGGTCCGGATGCCTTTCAAACCCAGGAAACTTTTGATGAATTTCCGACACTTTGGGTAGGTGCCAACAATATTGTTGAGGTTCTGCGGTTCCTGAAAGAAAAAGTAGATCAACCGTATACACTGCTTTATGACGTGACGGCTATTGATGAACGCTCCAGAGCCAACAGGGAAGGTCAGCCCGATAGCGATTTTACCATTGTTTATCACTTGACTTCTTTCGAGCGCAATGATGATATCCGCCTAAAAGTGGCCTTAAAGGGAGATTTTCCTTCCATCCCGTCAATAGTGAACTTATGGTATAATGCCAGTTGGTATGAGCGGGAAATATATGATATGTTCGGAGTAACCTTCGATGGTCATCCGCATTTAAGAAGGGTTTTAATGCCTGAATATTGGGAAGGACACCCCTTGAGGAAAGAACATCCTGCCCGCGGTACTGAAATCGGACCCTTCACCTTACCAGAAGATGAGCATGAAAAACAAGAGGAACTCCTGAAATTTAAACCTGAAGAATGGGGACTGAAGCGGCAGAGTGAGGATTCCGATTTTATGTTTTTGAATATAGGCCCACAGCACCCTGGTACGCACGGTGTCTTGCGGGTTGTGCTTCAGTTGGATGGAGAAGATATTGTGGATGCAGTTCCCGAAATCGGTTTTCACCACCGCGGGGCGGAAAAAATGGCCGAACGTCAATCCTGGCATACCTACATCCCTTATACGGACCGGGTGGATTACCTCAGCGGTGTCAATAATAACTTACCTTATGTCTTAGGGGTAGAAAAACTTGGCGGTATAGAAGTGCCTGATAGGGTAAAAGTTATCCGGATCATGATGTGTGAGCTTTTCCGGATTGCCAACCACTTAGTCTGGTATGGTACTTTCGTTCAGGACATTGGTCACTTTTCAGGTGTTTTTTACATGTTTAGTGACCGGGAAAAAGTGCTTGAAATTGTTGAAGCCATTTGTGGTGCAAGGATGCACCCCAATTGGTTCCGAATAGGTGGTGTCGCCCAAGATTTGCCCAAAGGGTGGGACGAAAAAATCCGGTGGTTTGTCAACTATTTCCCCAAGCGGTTGAAACATTATGACAAAATGTTGGTTAAAAACCGGATATTTAAGGAACGGACTAAAGGCGTAGGCATTTACAACAAAAAAGAAGCGATAGAATGGGGTGTTACCGGTCCGGGATTAAGAGCTACCGGTTATGAGTGGGATTACCGAAAAATGAGGCCCTATTCAGGTTATGATCAATTTGAATTTGATGTGCCCATCGCTGAAGACGGTGACTCTTTTGCCCGAGCTGAAGTCCGTATAGAAGAAATGAGGCAAAGCCTCCGAATTATTGAACAATGTTTGGATAATATGCCTGCAGGGGAGCACAAATCCCGTCACAAGTTGGCTACCCCACCTCTGAAAGACAATACCATGCATGATATTGATACCCTCATTCACCATTTCCTTGGTGTAAGTTGGGGACCCGTTATTCCTGCAGGGGAATCTTTTGTCGGGGTAGAAGGTACCAAAGGCAATAATGGTTATTACCTGATTAGTGATGGTGGCACAAGCGCTTACCGAAACCGCATCAGGGCACCATCATTCCCCCATATGCAAATGCTACCCTATATGTCAAGGGGTTATACGGTGGCGGACCTGTTAACCATTCTGGGCAGTATTGATTATGTATTAGCAGATGTTGATCGATAAACAAATGAATTAATAGCAAAGGTGCTATGCTGAGTGAACAAGAAAAACACGAAATAGACGAAGAAATTCAACAGTATCCGACCAAACAAAATGCTTGTTTGGAAGCCCTTCAATTGGTTCAGAACCACCGAGGCTATATTTCTGATGAGACTTTGAAGGAAATCGCGGATTACCTTGAAATGTCCCCTGATGAATTAGAGAGTGTGGCTACTTTTTACAACCTGGTTTTTCGGAAACCCGTGGGGCGAAATGTCATCTTAATGTGTGAAAGCATTAGTTGCTGGGTAATTGGTTATGAAGAAGTCCTGAATCAAATTAAAGAGCATTTAGGCATCGATTTGGGAGAAACGACCTCCGACAATCGGTTCACTTTACTGACAATGCCTTGTTTAGGTACTTGTGACCGGGGGCCGGCCATGATGGTGAACAATAACCTGCATCGAGACCTTACAAAAGAAAATGTAGAACAGGTTTTAAATCAATACGAATAATAAAGCAAGAAGGTATGGAAACGCCTTTAACAAAAAATATCGGGCCCGACCGGGTTCCGCTCAGCCTCAAGGAATATGAAGAAGCCGGGGGATACCAGTCGGTAAAAATGGCCCTAAAGGATATGAAACCCTCTGAGGTTACACAGACAGTAAAGGATGCCAACTTAAAAGGACGTGGTGGTGCCGGCTTTCCGGCTGGAATGAAATGGGGTTTCGTAGATATCAGCGAAAATGCACCCAAAAGGAAGTACCTTGTTGCCAATGCGGATGAAATGGAGCCGGGTACTTTCAAGGACCGGTTACTCCTGGAAGGGGACCCTCATCAATTGATCGAAGGAATGATTTTGTCTGCTTACGCCATTCAGGCAGACATTTCGTACATATTTCTCAGATGGGCTTATCAACTATCCCATCAAAGGCTGAAACATGCCATTAAAGAAGCTTACGAAGCCGGTTACCTGGGGCAAAATATCCTTGGAAGTGGCTACAACCTTGATATGTATATTCACACAAGTGTTGGACGGTACATGTGTGGAGAAGAAACCGGTCTATTGAATGCTTTAGAGGGAAAAAGGGCAACCCCTCGTGCAAAACCTCCATTCCCTCCTGCTGTGGGATTGTTTGGTAAACCGACCATTGTCAATAACATTGAAACACTTTGCTGCGTACCCCACATAGTCAATAATGGTGCGGAATGGTTCAAAAACCTGAGTATTACCGGAGAAGGAGGCACCAAATTGTATGGGGTTAGCGGAAATGTAAAGAATCCCGGATGTTGGGAGCTACCCCTGGGTACTACTATGCGGGAGATTATCGAGGAATATGCTGGTGGAATGAAAGAGGGATACCAATTTAGAGGGGCATTACCCGGTGGTGCTTCAACAGATTTCCTTACAACGGATCATCTGGATTCTGAAATGGATTACCAAACGGTTGGTGAGAATGGTAGCCGTTTAGGTACCGGGACATTAATTATTTTGGATAATCAAACTTCTGTGGTAGGATTCGTTGGTAACCTGGAACGGTTTTTTAAACAGGAATCCTGTGGTTGGTGCACACCTTGTCGTGATGGGACCAATTTCGTATCCAAAACTTTGCAAGCCATGTACGAAGGAAAGGGTAAGCCAGGTGATATCGAAGTCCTGGAGGAACATGTGGACTACCTGGGCCCTGGTAAAACGTTCTGCGCTTTTGCGCCTGGTGCTATGGAACCCCTTGATAGTGCTTTAAAATACTTCCGGGAGGATTTTGAACAATGCATAAAGGAATCTGCTTAAGAAAGAAATGCTAAGCTTATGGCCACCATTTATATAGAAAATAAACCCTATGAAGTGAAAGACAACCAAAATTTGCTTGAAGCATGCTTGTCTCATGGGTTTGACTTACCTTATTTTTGCTGGCACCCTGAGATGGGGTCTGTCGGGGCTTGTCGGCAATGTGCCGTGAAGCAATATAAAGATGAAAATGATACAGAGGGTAAGCTGGTCATGTCTTGTATGATTCCTTCAGATGACCAAACAAGAATTTCCATTAAAGATGAAGAAGCGCATAATTTCCGTCAGCGAATTATTGAAGAATTAATGACGAGTCATCCGCATGATTGTCCTACTTGCGATGAAGGGGGTGAATGCCATCTGCAAGACATGACTGTTATGACAGGTCAGGCCTACAGGCGCTTTCGGTTTGACAAAAGGACTTTTCGTAACCAGGATTTAGGTCCTTTCCTTAATCACGAAATGAATCGCTGCATTACGTGTTACCGTTGCGTCAGATTTTACCGGGATTTTGCCGGTGGCAATGACTTAATGGAACAGTCCAACGGTAATCGAACGTATTTTGGCCGCCACGAGGATGGCCCACTGCAAAATGAATTTAGTGGTAATTTGGCCGAAGTTTGTCCAACCGGCGTTTTTACTGATAAAACATTGAAAAAACATTATACCCGTAAATGGGACTTGACTACTGCACCCTCCGTTTGTCATCATTGCAGCCTTGGTTGTAACATTATTCCGGGTGAACGTTATGGCAAACTGAGAAGGGTATCGACTCGCTATAACGGTGAAGTCAATGGCTATTTCCTATGTGATCGTGGGCGTTATGGGTATGAATTTGTCAATAATGAAGAACGCATTCGTTATACCCTGGAAAGGAGCAATTCTACCGGGAAGTTAGAAGTTTACCGTAAAGAACATGTTTTGAATGACATTGGTGAAGCCTTAAAAAACAGTAAACGTGTTATTGGAATAGGCTCACCAAGGGCTTCGCTGGAGTCCAATTATATGCTTCAGCGATTGGTAGGGAAAGATGATTTCTATCAAGGTGTTTCCGAAAAGGATTATGCTTTAACACAAAAAGCTTACGATATTCTTCAAAACGGCCCGGCACGCACACCGACCCTCAGGGAAACCCAGAATGCGGATTCCGTTTTAGTTTTAGGGGAGGATTTAACCAACACGGCACCCATGTTAGCCCTTTACCTTAGACAAACCGTGAAAAATCAACCAAGGGATTGGGCTAAAAACTATGCGGGCATCCCCGAATGGCATGAAGCAGGCTTGCAAAATGCCACTCAAGGGCTGTATGGCCCCCTTTACATTGCCAGTCTTCATCAAACAAAACTTGACGATGTGGCCACTGAAACATACCAGGATGCTACAGAAAACATCGCCAGGTTAGGTTTTGCTGTGGCCCATAAAATCAGTAGTGATGCTCCGGCCGTAAAAGATTTGCCTAAAGAGGTGGATGAGTTAGCGGGCCAAATTGCTGAATCCTTGAAAAATGCAAAGAAGCCTTTAATCGCCTCAGGAACAAGCCTTGGAAGTGAAAAAGTCATGGAAGCAGCCGCGAATATCGCTTATGCCCTCTCTACTGATGAAAACAGGGCTGACTTGTCCCTAACTTTACCAGAGGTCAACAGCATGGGTTTAACCATGTTGGGGGGTAACCGCTTTCAAGATGCTTTTGACAAGATAGACAGTAAGGAAGCGGATACGGTTATTATTTTGGAAAATGATCTTTATAGAAGGGACGAGCGTGGAAAAATAGAGCATTTCATGAATGAGGCTGAAAATGTGGTTGTACTGGATTATCATGAGAATGAAACCACTAACAATGCCAATATTGTAGTGCCTTCTGGCAGTTTTGCAGAATCAGATGGTACTTTGGTAAATAATGAAGGAAGGGCACAACGCTTTTACCAGGTTTTCGTCACTAATGATGATATTCATGAAAGTTGGCGTTGGTTAAGAGAATTTCACAGGTCTGCGGGTAGGGAAAATGAGATTGAAGCATTGAATAATCTGGCTGATTTTACCAATGCCATGATTAATGATTTCAGCATTTTTAGTGGTATGGAGGATATTGCACCTCCTCCGGGCTTCAGGATCAATGGTCAAAAAATCCCTCGCGAACCCCACCGCTATAGTGGCAGGACAGCCATGAATGCCCATATCAATGTAAGCGAACCTAAACCTCCGGAAGATCCTGATTCTCCACTTTCTTTCACCATGGAAGGTTTCAGGGGAGAACCACCAGCGGCTAATATTCCATTTTTTTGGTCTCCGGGTTGGAATTCGATTCAATCTGTCAATAAATACCAGATCGAAGTGGGTGGAAAATTACATGGCGGTGATCCCGGTAGGCGCTTAATTGAACCAGCGGATTGGGATAATCGGGAATTTTTTACCGAGGTGCCGGAAGCCTTTAAAGCGGAATCAAAACAATGGTATATTCAGCCTTTTTACCATATCTTTGGCTCTGAAGCACTAAGTATGAAATCAGAAGCACTTGCCTCAAGGGCACCTGAGCCTTACCTTGCTATTAATAAGAATGATGCCGATAAAATGGATGTTCAGGAAGGAGATCTACTGAGCTTAGAGGTAGATGATAAACAAATCAATTTACCGGCCATGATTAAAGAAGATTTGCCTGAGGGCACAGCAGGTTACCCGGTTGGTTTACCTGATCTTCAAACCTTAAATTTGCCTCGTTCTGGAAATATCAAAGTGGTGAAAGAAGCCGTTGAATCTTAAGATCATAATGATCACCTTTAGCCGAAAAATAAACTTAAATCCATGACAAACATACCCCTCGTTTTAGGCATAGTGTTAACTATAGCACCGGGTTTAATTTGGCTTGAAAGACGTTTCCTTGGCTTTTGGCAAGACCGTAAAGGGCCTAATCGGGTAGGGCCATTCGGTATTTTACAGCCGGTAGCGGATGTGATCAAACTGATTTTCAAAGAAGATTGGACTCCCCCATTTTCCGATAGGTTTGTGTTTGTTTTGGCTCCGGCTATTATCCTCATTACCATTTTGATGAATTTTATGGTCATTCCCTTTAGCCCGAATTTACTGGTGCTGGATTTAAATGTCGGAGTTCTTTATTTTCTGGCTTTTTCCTCACTCGGGGCGTACAGCATTGTTTTGGGTGGTTGGGCATCCAACAATAAATATTCCTTAATAGGTGCTATGCGTGGGGCATCCCAGATGATCACCTATGAAGTTTTCATGGGGCTCTCCATTATGGGCGTAGTCATGATGGCGAATTCGCTAAGTTTTAAAGAAATTGTACTGGCCCAAAAAGATGGGTGGTTTTTCATACCTCAATTTTTGGGGTTTATAGTTTTCTTTGTGGCAGGGCTTGCTGAAAGTCACCGGTTACCCTTTGATTTGCCTGAGGCAGAAAGTGAATTAGGTGCTGGGTTTCACTCGGAATATTCCGGAATGAAATTCGGGATGTTCTTTGCCGCAGAATATGTAGGGGTAATCCTGATTTCTGCTGTCACAGCCACCCTGTTTTTTGGGGGTTGGTTAGGACCTGATTTTCTGCCCCCCATTGCCTGGTTCTTGATTAAAACCTTCTTTTTCATTTTTGTTTTCATTCTTTTAAGGGCTGCTATACCCCGACCTCGTTATGATCAATTACTTGCTTACGGGTGGAAAATCATGTTGCCATTGGCGCTTTTGAACATTGTTATTACTGGTGCTATTTTACTAGCGCCTTAATGATTAAATTTGAACCTCTAAATAGGTAGATTTATGTTTAGCCATTTGAGAAGTTTATGGTTGGTTTTCACCCATTTATTTAGCAAAAAAGAAACCATCGAATATCCCGATACAAAACCGTATTTAGCGCCACGTTACCGGGGTCGTATTATTTTAAGTCGTGATCCGGATGGAGGTGAACGGTGTGTGGGTTGTTACCTTTGCGCTGTGGCGTGCCCTGTAGATTGCATTGCCTTACAAGCTACTGAAGATGAGAATGGCAGGCGGTATCCGGAAACTTTCCAAATCAATTTTTCAAGATGTATATATTGTGGATTATGTGAGGAGGCTTGCCCTACTTACGCCATCCAATTGATCCCTGATTACGAAATGTGCGAATACAACCGTCAAAATATGGTTTACGAAAAGGAACATTTGACAATCAACGGACAGGGGAAACATCATGGCTACAATTACTACAAAGTTGCAGGAATGACTATAGGTGGTAAAGATAAAGGGGAAGCCGAAAGAGAAGAAGAGCCAATTGACACAAAGAGTTTATTACCCTAATTCAATGAGGTAATCCAAAAATACACGCTTAAACCCATGGATCTGGAGATCGTTTTTTACTCAGCGTCAGCCATTGCCATTTTATCCACAATTATGGTCATAACCCGGGCCAATGGCGTTCATGCCCTCTTATGGTTAATTCTTTCCCTTTTATCAGTGGCCATTGTTTTTTACACGTTGGGAGCACCCTTCTTAGCTGTGCTTGAAGTAATCATTTACGCCGGTGCCATAATGGTGCTCTTTATTTTTGTAGTGATGATGCTTAACCTGGGAAAGGAAACGGTCCAGTCCGAACGCAAACTCCTTTACCCTTCAATGTGGATCGGTCCTACTATTTTTTCCCTGGTACTTTTCGTGGAATTGGTCATTTTAATGACTAACGGTTCTCCGGAGGCCATTCAACCTAAAAAGATAGATCCCCATGTCTTAGGGGAATATTTATACGGTCCCTATTTATTGGCTGTCGAATTGGCTGCCATGCTTCTAATGGCAGGCATTATCGGAGCCTACCACCTGGGACGAAAACCCAAAAAAGCTGTTCACAGATACATAAAAGAAGAAATAAGCCATGGAAGTTCCCGTTAACTCAGCCTTGCTTTTATCAGGGATATTATTTTTACTCGGTCTTATTGGGGTTTTGGTTCGAAGGAATATCATTTTCATGCTGATGTCCATAGAGATCATGCTAAATGCTGCCGGACTCGCTTTTGTAGTAGGTAGTGCCAACCATGGGGAAGCCGATGGCCAGATCATGTTTCTCTTTATTCTTACTGTAGCAGCGGCTGAAGTGTCAGTCGGTTTGGCATTAATTATTAAGGTTTTTCAGAATTTTAATTCTTTGGATACTGACTCTATGAACCGATTGCGGGGATAAGCCTAAAAAAATCTACCTATGGTTTCGTTGCTTTGGTTAATACCGACCATTCCATTTATTAGTTTCTTGATTCTTTCCTTATTTGGTATCAGAATGCCCAAAAAAGTCATCGGAGCATTCGGTGTGGGTTCGGTGGGTTTATCCGCCTTACTGACCATCTTAGTGGGGGTTGATTTTTTAACCGGCGGCAGTGCTCATTTTAACCAAAACCTGTGGACCTGGATGCAGGTGGGGCAATTTTCCCCTGAGTTTGGTTTCCAATTGGATAACCTTACACTGGTATTTTTATTTGTAATCACTTTCGTAGGTTTTCTGATTCACCTCTTTTCCTCTGAGTTTATGTATGAAGAGGAGGGTTACGGCCGTTTCTTTGCGGCCATGAACCTCTTTGTGAGTGCCATGCTCATTTTGGTAATGGCTAATAACCTGGTATTGCTCTATTTAGGCTGGGAAGGGGTCGGCTTATGCAGTTATTTGCTAATAGGATTTTACTATAAGGAGACCCCGAATGGCATGGCTGCGCAAAAAGCATTCATCGTAACCCGGGTAGGCGACACGGCCATGGGTATTGGTTTGTTTTTGCTTTTTGTAAGCTTAGGAACCCTGAACTTTACCGGTTTAGAAGAAGCGGCTGCCAATCAGTGGAGTAAAGGGGATTTTTTACCGGTTATTGCTTCTTTACTAATTGTAGGTGGAGCCGTTGGTAAATCCGCTCAATTACCATTACAAACCTGGCTTCCGGACGCTATGGCCGGGCCATCTCCGGTCAGTGCCTTGATTCACGCTGCTACAATGGTTACTGCCGGGGTTTATATCATTGCCAGGACCAATTTTCTCTTTGTTTTGGCTCCATCGATAATGACAGTGGTAGCGATTATTGGTGCACTAACCTTGCTAATTGCCGGTTTTACAGCTTTGACCCAAAGTGATATCAAACGAGTACTGGCCTATTCAACCATCAGTCAAATTGGTTACATGTTTTTAGCCCTGGGTGTTGGTGCCTGGTCAGCAGCCATATTCCACTTCATGATTCATGCTTTCTTTAAAGCTTTATTGTTCCTTGGTGCAGGAGTGGTTATCCATGCATTGCATGATGAACACGATATGTTCAAGATGGGTGGTTTAAGGCATAAATTACCGGTTACCTTCTGGACCTTTTTAATTGGTTCTGCTTGTCTGGCTGCAGTGCCTCTGATAACAGCAGGTTTTTACAGTAAGGACATGATCCTTTGGTATGCCTTTTCCAGTGATCAAGGTTCCACATGGCTTTGGATAGCCGGTTTTGCAGGAGCTATCATAACCGCCTTTTATACTTTCCGTATGGTCTTCGTCACCTTTTTTGGAGAAGCCAAAATGGAAGTTCATCATAAACCCGGGAACCTTGTTAAAGTACCTTTAGTCATTTTGGGGATCCTATCCCTGATCGGAGGGTTTATTGAAACACCCCACACTTTGGGCCATATAACCCTCTTTTCTAATCTTTTACATCCCGTATTACCCCAGGTTCACGGTCACGCTGCTATGAGTACCGAGGTCATAATTCAGGTAATAACTGCTCTTGTAGCCCTTGGGAGTATCTATGCAGCCCATTTGGTCTTCAATAAAAGGATATTGGAGTCGGAAAAATTGGTCGAATCCGGTTTTGGAGCAGGGTTATTCCGGTTTTGGAATTTAGGATGGATGTTCGATAACCTCTACCATGTGCTCTTTGTTAAACCCCTCCTTTTCATTTCCCGGATTAACAAAACCGATATTATAGATAAAATTTATTCATTTTTGGCTTTCTTGGCCAAAGCCTTCCATTACATCTTTAGCCTGACCCAAACAGGCAGGCTCAGGTGGTATGTAATGGGCTTGGCAATTGGAGCAGTACTAACCCTAACAATAATCGTATACCTATGATCCTGGTTTGGTTAATCATCATTTTAATGGGAGGAGGCCTCCTGGCTTGGTTAGTCAGTAAATGGAGTGATCAGGCTACCAAATGGATTTGCCTTTTAGCCTTGGCAGTACCTTTCGTGGTAAGTGTCGGTTACTGGGTAAGTTCAGGATTTCCTATTAGTCCTTCCGGTCAACAATGGATTACGCAATTTAAAGGGGATTGGATTCCCTATTTTGGCATTAGCTTCAACGTGGGAATGGATGGCCTCAGTTTATTGATGATTATCCTGACACTGTTCTTAGGCATTTTATCGGTGCTGGTATCATGGACCGAAATTGAAGAGAGGGTAGGCTTTTACTACTTCAATCTGATGTTTATCCTGGCCGGTATCGTAGGCGTTTTTGTAGCCCTTGACCTATTCCTCTTCTATTTCTTTTGGGAAGTCATGTTAATTCCCATGTACTTTTTAATAGGAATTTGGGGCCATGAAAACAGGCTCTACGCGGCTTATAAATTCTTCATTTTTACTCAGGCCAGTGGTTTGTTGATGTTATTAGCCATACTTGGTTTACATTTTGTTCATTTTCAGGCTACAGGGGTTCATACCTTCGATTACAACGCCCTTTTAGGTACCCAAATGAACCAAGCCTTAGCATATCCTCTGATGCTTGGGTTTTTAATCGCATTTGTTGTCAAATTACCTGCATTTCCTTTTCACAGTTGGTTACCGGATGCACACACCGAAGCGCCTACAGCAGGAAGTGTCATATTAGCCGGTTTACTTTTGAAAACAGGTGCCTACGGTATTCTAAGGTTTGTTATTCCTGTATTTCCCGAAGTGGCTATGGATTTTGCCCCTGTGGCCATGGTGTTGGGTGTGATCGGTATTTTATACGGGGCAAAACTGGCCTTTGCACAGGATGACCTGAAACGCCTCGTTGCTTATTCCAGTGTCAGTCACATGGGTTTTGTGCTTTTAGGGGCATTTGCCTTTAATCAACTGGCATTACAAGGGGTCGTTATGCAAATGATCACCCATGGCATTAGTACGGGAGCTTTATTCATAATCGTTGGGATTTTACAGGAGAGGATTCATACAAGGGATGTAAACCGAATGGGAGGCCTTTGGGCTCAAGTTCCCTGGATGGGGGGAATGGGCTTAGTGTTCGTAATGGCTTCCTTAGGACTACCGGGCTTAGGAAACTTCATTGCCGAATTCCTGACTTTGGTCGGTGCTTATAAAGCCGATGTGCTAATGGCCGTTTTGGCTTCTTTAGGACTGATATTTTCTACCATTTATTCGTTGCGGATCATGCAGCGGGTATTTTATGGAGAAAAGCAGGAGGAATGGGGCTTAAAAGATTTGAATTTGAGGGAAGGCATTATCTTAGGCACCCTGACCGCTGCCATTGTTTGGCTGGGCTTTTACCCTCAACCAGTCCTGAATACTTCAAAGGAAAGCCTTCACCAGGTTAGGGAGTACCTTCCACAGCCTACAAGTGAAGTTTCAAAAGATCACAGGAAAAAAGATAAAACCATAGATTTCAGGGAAGCTGAGCAATCTATGAAAAGGAAAGTCGAATCTGTTAACCAATAAAAAGCGGTTATGTCACCAGGAGAATATACGGCACTTTTACCCTTATTGATTACCGGCGGTGGTTCTATTTTAGCCATGCTTATTACGGCTTTTATTCGTAATCATGCTTTAATGAATGGCTTAACCGGAGTAATTCTGGCTGGATCTTTTTTATCCTTGTTTGCAGCAAACAGTGCCATCCCAGAGCATATCTGGAATATCCTGGATATTAATGGTTTTTCTTTATTCTACACCGGCCTTATTTTAGGTTGTAGCTTAGCGGTAACTTTACTTTCTTATGGTTACCTGGAAAATTACCAGGATCAAAAAGAGGAATATTATGTCTTAATAATGCTGGCTACTTTTGGCGCAGGCGTTTTGGTAAATAGTAATCATTTCATCTCTTTATTCCTGGGGCTTGAAATACTTAGCGTTTCCCTTTATGTGCTTATAGCTTATCTTCGGGACCGAAATAGTGCTTTGGAGGCCGGTACCAAATATTTGGTAATGGCGGCTGCTTCCTCCGCTTTCCTTTTGTTTGGGATGGCTCTGATTTACAATGAGCTGGGTACCATGGAATTTGGCCTAATCGGATCAAGGCTGGAAAGTATGCAGGCAGTTCCACCGCTTTTTATCGGGGGATTGGCTATCCTGATAGTTGGTGTGGGTTTTAAGCTTGCCATTGTTCCTTTCCACCTTTGGACGCCGGACGTTTACCAGGGTGCACCCGCCCCGGTGACCGCTTTGGTGGCTACCATTTCCAAGGGGAGCATGTTTGGGGTCTGGCTTCATTTTTACATGATCATGAAAGGGGGACAATACCCGGAATTGATTACGATTTTTAGCGTTGTTGCTATTGCTTCCATGTTGCTTGGTAATTTGCTTGCCCTTCTACAGGATAATGTGAAAAGGATATTGGCTTACTCTTCCATTGCCCATTTGGGCTATTTGTTAATAGCGTTTATGGCTGCCGGTATTCCGGGAGATGGTAATAATGTCTTTTCAGGAGCAGAGGCTTCCACGTTTTATTTGGTGGCCTATTTCATCACTACTTTGGGTAGTTTTGGTATTATTTCGGTTTTGTCAAACGAAAATCAGGATGCAGAGGACCTGTCTCATTATCAGGGACTATTTTGGAGAAGGCCTTTATTGGCTGTGGTTTTTACGGCTATGTTGCTGTCCTTAGCCGGCATACCGCTTACGGCTGGTTTTATTGGAAAGTACTTTGTTGTGGCTTCCGGTATTCAGTCTGAATTTTGGTACCTGGTCATTTTATTGGTTATAAGTAGTGTTATCGGGTTGTATTATTACCTCAGAATTGTGGCCACGATGTTTCGTTCCGCCCCCGAGGAAGAATCCATAAATGAGCCTAAATTAAATTTTGTCAATTCTTTGGTTTTGGCGCTTTTAGGCGTATTGGTACTCTGGTACGGGGTTTATCCTACCGGCATGATTGATTTGATCCATACTATGATGAGCGGTTTGAATTAATTGTTTTTAACCTTTCTTTTAACCCTCCTCGCCTCTTTTTAAAGGGCTTTTAGCAAAAAATCTTTTTAATGAAGGCTGTTCATCTTTCTGCTTTTGGTTCCACTGATCAGTTTGAAATTGTTAATGTGCCTAATCCTTCTTTAAAGGATAAAGAAGTCCTTGTGGAGGTGAAAGCCTTTGCCATTAACCCGGTCGAAGCTTTCATCCGAGCCGGTAAAGGGTTTACGGAGTATTTTGAAGGGCTAAATCCCAGGATTTTAGGGTGGGATATTGCAGGCACCGTTGTTCGGGTTGGGAATAATGTGGAAAATTTCAAACAGGGCGATGAGGTGTTTGGGATGATTAATTTCCCCGAACCGGGTAATGCTTATGCAGAATATGTGGCCTCCCCTATTCAATATCTCGCTAAAAAGCCTTCTAACATTACATGGGTTGAGGCAGCTGGAGCCTGTTTGGCCGGTTTGACTGCATGGCAGGGCATTGTCCAATATGGCCAGGTACAGAAGGGTAACAAAGTTTTGATATTAGGAGCTTCAGGGGGTGTAGGGCATTATGCTGTTCAGATAGCCCATTCATTGGGTGCTTACGTTATTGGCATGGCTTCAGGAAGCAATGAAGGCTTAGTGATTGGTTTGGGTGCCGATGAATTCATTGATTACCAAGCTGTTAATTTCGAGGATGTGGTAACCGATGCCGATTTTGTTTTGGATGCGGTGGGTGGTACCAATAGTTATCGAGCCTTGAAAGCATTGAAGGATGGAGGTCATGTGGTATCACTTTCCCCGGGTGCGCAGGATTTGTCTAATAAAGCCACTGCACAAAGTAAAACTGGAGAAGTGATGATGGTACAACCCTCCGGAAAAGCCATGAATAGTTTGGCTAATTTACTGGCTTCCGGGCAGATTAAAACCTATTCAGAGCATACTTTCCCTTTGGAGGAAATTGATAAAGCTCATCAGCAAGTGGAAACCGGGAAAACAAGGGGTAAGGTGGTCGTCAAAGTAACCTGAGGTTCAGGGTTTGACCCAATTTCAGTGAAAGCATCTTTAAACCGGACTTGCTAAAAAGGGAATATCCTATCCAGCCAAACCCGACAACTTTTCATAAAAAATTTAGCGCAATCACAATCTGATCATTAATTGATAGCAGACTACCAACTATCCAAAAGTTAATCAAAAACTAATGAGAACCTTCTCTAACTGAAACCTAAACTTTTAGAAAGTTAATTTTTTTCAAGGGACTTTTGCTTAAGACTGCCTATAGAAAAAGCATTATCGGGTCAGAAGCACTTTCTTACCTAAAACCTGTTCTCCGGTTTTTTTATCGATGACGTTTAAATACATAAGGTTCCCGGAATGATTGGACTTTTCAAATCGGAAAGTTCCACCGCTTTCTGGGTGTCTTACTTCTTGTTTTCCTAAATGGATTCCCTTTGAATTATAAGCGCGAATTACGTAATACCCCTTTGTAACCCCTTTCAATTCAAGGTATAAGGCATTTGGAGTCGTCTTTAAGTGGTGTAATTCAAGGGTTTGATTTTCCTGAACAGTAATGGCTTTCACAGAAGAAGAGGATTGGCTGCCATCAAAATCAGTCTGTCGAATTTTGTAATAATAGGTTCCCGCTTTCAAACTTT
>CAZJWK010000022.1:0-32005 GCA_964549595.1 uncultured Sphingobacteriales bacterium
ACGGGTATGAAACCCGTGGCTTGGGAGCTTCCCTAAATCTTAAATTTTATACCTGTATTTACCTAACCAAGCTTGACTTGGGTTAGTGGGAGATTTTTGTGGAAAAGCCATTCAAACGCATAAATCTTAGGCTTAGGAGCAGTGCCGGCAAAAATTTCATTTTTTGATTTCCCAAATTTTTTATTTAAATTAGCAAAGCTAATCAAAAAAGCGATGAATATAGGACACCTTAAAAAATTATTCATGGCGGTAATCCTCCTTTCTTTGGGGGGGGTAAGTAACCTTCAAGCCCAGAGTGGCTGCAATGGTCAATGTGATGCGCCCGTTTATTGCGTGACAAACAAAGAGATTGATTGCTCAAGTATTAAAGGAACCATTAAAGTTTATTGCAATGGGAATTTAGAAGATTCTTGCAACTTTGATTTAGGTCCTAGCACCTGTTCTGCTGCACCCACCCAAAAATGTTGTGATTTTCCGGATTGTCAAGATTGTGAGGTAGTTTTGGAAATTGAAGGAACCACTTTCAACCCAGGAGACAACCCAAAATGTATCTCTCATTCTGGAACCTGTCCGGATTTTTTTGTAGGCTATGATGAAATTAACGGCACCTGTTTAAAATACAATCCGGGTTGTAATGATCATTGTGGAACCGGTATTGATTGTTGCAATTGAAGTTACCCCTCTTAAGATCCTCTCAGTAACGTAACTAAGTATCAATGAGTAAATCAACTTGCTTTTTAATTGCTTTATTAGGAGTGTCCTGTATTTTATCAGCCCAATGCCGTTGGGACAGTGTAACCCGTTTTCAATTTGACAATCCTTTGAAAAATGGAATTAAAGTGGCTTTTTCCCTTAAGGGAAAACTTTACCTGGGGGTAAGTGATACTTTAAACAATTTTTACCGGTACGATATCAAAAAAGACTCTCTGGTTCCTAAAGCCGATATTCCTGGAAAATATCCAACGAATGGGGTTTTGGACACCTTAAATGGGAAAGCTTACTTAATCAGATCCGTAACAATAAATGGTAATCATAAAGGTGCTTTAGCTTATGATCCTAAATTGGATACGTGGTCTAAAAAAGCAATTTACCCAGGCTCTGATTTAGGTGCTGGTTGTGGTTGTAGTTTTGATGGTAAAATGTATTTTGGATTGAATAGCGGTAATAAATCCTGGTGGTCTTATGATCCTATTAAAGATACATTTATTAAAAAGGATAATTTCCCTGATAATCAAAGTAGAGCTCTTGTTAATTGCATAGTAGTTAACGACCGTTTTTTCATTTTAGGAGGACAAAAGGATGATTTAACTGAAGCAAAAGACATCTGGGAATACTTACCTCAAGCAGATACTTTTGAAAAAGTTTTAGAATATCATGAACCGACAAGAGGAGCCTCTTTTGTCCTGGGAGGAAAAGTTTATATTTTCCAGGATCCGATTTTACAGTTTAATCCGGGCTCAGAAGAAATTACAGCCTATGAAAAAATGCCCTTAGGAATTATTACGCCTAATTTGGGTTTAACTTTTGATAGTAAGGGATATTTTTTTGCGTTAAATGAAATTTATTCCTACGATCCCAATCTACCCAAACCCTCAATGAAATTAAAGGATACATCCTTATGCCGCCGTGATTCCATTCAACTGGATGCCGGTAATCCAAAGGCTTCTCATCAATGGAGTACAGGCGATACCACGCAAACCATAACCGTGCGTGAGTATGGGCGGTATTCGGTGACGGTTACGGATTCAAACAATTGCCAGGCTTCCGATACGGCCCATATTAGCAGCATTGTGGACCTGCAGCGGGATACCGGCCTTTGTTATGGCGATACCCTGACCCTGAATGCCGGCAATCCGGGAGCCAAATACGATTGGAATACCAATGCCACCTCCAGGACTATTGAAGTGGTTGACAGCGGTCAATATTACGTAGAAGTGGATGACGGTGGCTGCCTGGGAAGTGATACCATTAATGTAGATACCCATACCAACCCAAGGGTTGATTTGGGGAGGGATACTTCCTTTTGTGAGGGTAAGAGCCTTGTTTTGCGTACAGATTACCCCCGGGCGGATCATTACTGGCAGGACACTGTTCAAAATTCTACCTATAGGGTTAACACGCCCGGTATTTATCATGTCCTGGTGATTGATCAGCATGGTTGCAGTGGCCGTGATAGCGTCCGGGTAAGCAGCCGTCCTTCCCCTGCCAAGCCTGAGGTCGAACGCATTGCTGAAGACAGCCTGCGGAGCAGTTTATCGGGAGAAAGGTATATCTGGTACCTGGATGGGGGTAGGCTTGGTAAAGAAAAGCAAATGATCCGGATTAAAGATACAGGCGATTATAGGGTGGCGGTAGTGGCTCAAAACGGGTGTTTATCTCCCCTTTCAGATGCTAAAACCATTAATACGCTTGATACCGGGAGCAGCGGTATTAAAGACATTTGGAATGAAACTGTACGGCTATACCCCATTCCCGCCCGTGAAAAATTGGTAGTGAAGCTAAACAATCGCAATTTTAAAGCGGAAAAGTTGATTTTGCTGAACCTGAAAGGTCAGGTAATGCGGGAACGGATTGTGAGAAGTAAAGACAAAGCCATTCATTTGTCAACGGGTCAATTCCCCTCAGGTGTCTATGAGCTTAAGGTTGTTGGCCGGAAAAGTACGAAAGTTAGCAAGGTTTTGTTACGGTAGGAGATTAGTGCTATCGTTAATTCTGCGCCCGGAGCCGGGGACTCAAAACCACGGTTTTGAGCTTGTTCCGGGCAATGCTGCTTCCCATCGTCTAATCTTGGTTTATGATCATCAGAAAAGCATCGTTTTTTTTAAAAATTGGTCTGGTCCCGTTTTTCATTTTGCTGCTCCTACTGGCAGCCTGCATTCCCAAAGAAATTACCGATACAACGAACAAAGCCGGTGAATCTGACAGCATACGGTTTTTCGTGGTTAACCATGGTTACCATTTGAGCTTTGTGATCCCTACGAAAACTCCAATACATGACTGGCGGGGTCAATGGGACCAATTAAATACGGGAAAATACATGGAATTGGCATGGGGAGATTCCGGCTATTACCAGCATGGGGGCTTGATGAATGGGGCCAAAGCTTTAATTTGGCCCACAAATTCCGTTATTCATGTAGCAAAAGTGGATGGAAAACCTGCTAAATATTTTCCGAATAGTACCTTATACTTCAAAAAAGTGTGTTCGGCCGAATTTGAGCAATTGTTAACCTTTATCGAAAAAAGCTTTGCAAGAGACCAAGACGGAAGTTACATTTATTTGGATGAAGGGCTGTATGGCACTTCGGGTTTTTACCGGGCAAACCCTTCTTACCATTTGATTTACAATTGCAACAACTGGGTTAATGAGGGCCTTTACCGTGCCAGCCTCAAAACCCCGCTTTGGGGTGGTATGGCGTGGTTGGTCGGTTGGTACCTTTAGCAGGTTTGGTTTAATGGTCCGCTTCGTCTGATTCGTTCTGTTTTTTATACTTTTTATGAAATGTTTGTAGCTGCTCTACCATGGTCCGGTTAAAAGTGCCTTCGGGGTATTCTCCGTTTTTGTCCGGTTCTCCCGGGTTTTTACCGGTAAGGATGCTGAAGCCTTCATCGATGTGATTAATGGCCCAAATGTGAAAATTTCCTTTTTTCGCCTCTTCTATTACTTCTTCTTTCAGCATTAGGTTCTTGACATTTGAAGCAGGGATTAAAACCCCTTGGTCACCCGATAAGCCATCTTGTTTGCACACTTCGAAAAAACCTTCAATTTTTTCATTCACACCGCCAATGGCCTGAATTTCTCCTTTTTGGTTCATAGACCCTGTAACGGCAATATTTTGTTTCAATGGTAATCCGGAAATTTCTGACATAGCCACATAAGCTTCTGCACTTGAAGCACTGTCACCGTCCACACCCGAGTAATTCTGTTCAAAAACCAACCGAATCGAAAGGTTCATGGGTTGCTCGATTCCGTATTTTTCCGTCAAATAGCCGGAAAGGATCAGTACACCTTTCGTATGAATCGGACCCCCCATTTTGGCCTCCCTCTCAATGTCCAGGATATTTCCTTTACCCAGCCCTATACTGGCGGTGATTTTATTGGGGCGGCCAAAGGTAATGTCCCCAAGGTCCAGTACTGCCAAACCGTTAAGTTCACCCGTTTTTTCACCTTTCACGTCAATTATTACGGTACCTTCCTGTATCATTTCCTGGAGTTTTTCCTGGATAAGGTTGGAGCGGTAAAGTTTCTCCTCAATGGCTTTTTTAATTTCTTTTTCGGTGATTTTGCTGTTGCCATTTTGTTCCGTGTAGTAGTTGGCTTCGCTAATGATATCCTGGATCTGGCGAAAACGGGTAGACAATTTATCCTGATGGCCCGCTAAGCGCGATGCATGTTCCACCATTTTTCGCAGGCCTGATTGATCGATGTGGTGAAGGGGCTCGGTTTCCTGGCATACCATGCAAATAAAGCCCAGAAAATCATTGACATTTTGGTTGTTACGATCCATCTGGGAATCAAAATCAGATTTTACCTTGAACAGCCTACGGAAATCATCAACCATGTTGTAAAGGAGCTGATATTGCATAGGTTGCCCTATCAGGATCACTTTGATATCCAGCGGAATGGCTTCCGGCCTTAAACTTTTGGTAGCCATGAAACCTAATTTTTCAGTGGCGTCTTCAATAGTGATTGTTTCATTTTTCAGGGCATGGATCAGGCTTTCCCAGGACAACATGTGCCGCATCAGGTCTACAATGGGAATAATGATGTATCCGCCATTAGCCTGGTGTATAGAACCCTGCCTGATAAGGGTAAAATCGGTTTCCATAGCACCGAAACTGGATTCCTTTTCGATTTTTCCGAAAAGGTTATTGTAGGTAGGGTTGTGCTCCATGATTACCGGTGCACCTTCTAAATTCTTATTATCCACCAAAACATTCACCCGGAATTGCTTCATGAAACGCTCTACCTGTAAGGCATAGTAGGGATCCTGGGCTTGTTGTTGATTATTCCCTTTACGGAAAAAATTCAGATTAGCCAGGATTTCCTCCAAAACCTCATCCAAATATTTTTGAACCCGGTCCAGATTTTCGTATTGATCTTTCAATTCATCAAACATAGGCTCAATGTGATACCTTGCCACTTCCTGATCCAAATCCTGGATTTCCTGGGTAAGTTGGCGCTCCAGCTTCTGTATCTTTCGGACCGTGTCTTTCAGGTTTTGCTGAATTTCTTTGCCTTTCTCCTCAATGGCTTTTCGTTGTTCTTCGCTTAGTTGGTTATATTCCTGGCCCTGTATAGGCTTACCCTGGTCATTAATGGGCACTGTTTCAAAACCTTTGGGAGACTGTTGGATGGCAAAATTATTTCGCTGGGCATATTCACTCACCTGCCGGAATAACTGATCTTTTTCTTCCTGATAACGTTGGGTGATCTCATCTTTTTTGTTGGCATATTCATCACTGTCAAATGCCTCAGCAATTTTATCCGAAACATTTTCCATTAATGCTTTCATACTTTGCTGGAAAACCTTCGCCTGGCCTGGGGGAAATTTGATAGCGTTAGGACAGTAAGTATCCTTAAAATTGTTGACGTAAACCCAATCATAAGGGGAATCTTTTTCTTTGGCTATTTGGTTAATAAACCGGTTGGCTGCTGACGTTTTGCCAGTCCCATCCTCACCTGAAATAAAGATGTTGAATCCTTGTCCTTTTATGCCTAAGCCGAATTGCAAGGCTTTGACAGCACGATCCTGGCCAATAATGGTTGATATGGGACTTAATTCTTCACTGGATTGACAATCGACTTCTTCTACCTGGGCTTCTTTTCGAAGTTTTTCAATTGCTAAAGGCTCTTGCATAATGAATATTTTGGAAGGGTTTTTCAGTGTCCGACAAAGGTAAAGGTTAGATAGGCTTTTCTGAAACTTTCAATCGATGATTCATTACTTATGTAGCTTTGAAAGAAGTCCTTCCATCAATGATTTATCTTATTGACCATCAATTTTCTATTTTTCCCTAATTTTCTATCGAAAAAAGCCTTTGGTCAATGTTGAAACCAGGGGTTCCCTGCGCTTACGCTTAAGATGACTACCTAAAAAATGACAGGAGATCAACCAATTTCAATCAGGGTAACCCCGTCACCCCCTTGTTCCGGGTAATCGCTGTAAAAATTTTTTACGAAGTCGAATTCCTTAAGCTTTTTACGAATGGCTTGACGAAGTACGCCATCCCCTTTTCCATGAAGGATCTTTAGTTGACTTTCGTTCAGGAGAACAGCCTTGTCAAGCCAGGTTTCGACTACACGAAGGGCATCATTCTTACTTTTTCCCCGTACATCAATAGTAGGCTTGAAGGCACCGGCTTTTTCCTGCCAGTTGAAATTGTGTTGGCTTTTTTTACCCTCCGAACGGGAGGCCGTGGTCTTTTGCAGTTCTTTAATTTGGGTTTCTGTTTTTAGGTTATCAAAGATAACCAGCGCTTTTTTCCCTTTTATTTCCTGGACTACGCCGGTTTGTTTACCACCTTTTAGCTTCACATGGCTCCCGGCTTCAATGACATCCTGTTCTGTTTGAACGGTTTCTTCCTGGCCGTGAATTTTTTCCTGTAGGGTATCAACATCCTTTTGCAGGTGTTTACGTTGTTGCTGAAGCTTTTTACTAATTTCCTTTCGTTTCTCTTCCTTTTCTGCTTTTTCACTTTCTTTCCAGTCTTTAACCAGGTTTTCAAATTGACGGTTAAGCTGATTCAGGTAATCCAGGGCACTTTGCTTGCTTTCGAGCAAATATTGCTTTTGGCTTTGCTCCAGTTTATGGGATAATTGCTTTTGTTTTTTGAGGGTTTCATCCAGTTGTTTTTGCTTTCGGTGAAGTTGTTGATCCTTCTCCCAGGTCGCTTGCTTGGATTTTTCCAGCTCCCCTAACAATTCGTCAAGTTCCTGGTATTCTTTTTTGACTTTTTGTTGTGCTAATTCAATGACCTCCTGCTTAAAGCCAATATTGCGGGCTACTTCAAAAGAATAAGAGCTGCCCGGTACCCCTACAGCCAATTGATAAGTTGGCGCAAGGTTTTCTTTATCAAAGACCATCGAGCCATTTTCCAGTCTTTCTTGTTCAGTGGCAAATAGCTTAAGGTTGGTGTAGTGAGTGGTGACTATGCCAAAAGCCCCAAGCTTGTTAAGGTATTCCAGAATGGCTTCAGCAATGGGGCCTCCCAATTCCGGATCGGTGCCTGTACCAAGCTCATCCACTAAGAATAGGGTTCGGTCATTGGCATTCTCCGTGAAATAATGCATGTTACTAAGGTGAGAGCTATAAGTACTTAAGTCGTTTTCGATGGATTGGTCATCCCCAATGTCCACAAAGATTTTATCGAAAACACCGACCTGGGCGCTTGATTTAGCGGGAATGAGTAAGCCGGCCTGTACCATCATTTGCAGCAAACCAACGGTTTTCATAGCGACCGATTTACCTCCGGCATTAGGGCCGCTTATCACCAAAATCCCCTTTTGGTCTGTCAAAGAGAAGGATAAGGGCACTGTATACTGATTATTGGCTTTATGGTGAAGGTAAAGTAAGGGGTGTAAAGCATCTTCTAAATGGAGCTCCGGCCTGGAAATAATAGTGGGCTGAACGGCATTGAGTTTTCCGGCCAATAAAGCTTTGGCCCGGATAAAATCCATTTTGGCAAGCAAAGTTTGATATTGAGCTATGTGATCGGTAAAGGGGCGGATTTTTTCCGTCAATTCGCGAAGTATACGGTGAATCTCCCGCTTCTCTTCTTGCTTCAGCTCAAAAATCTCATTGGTAATGTCTGAAGTTTCTTTGGGCTCAATAAAAAGGGTTTTACCCGTTGATGACTCGTCATGGATGATCCCTTTAACCTGCTTTTTATGCATTGAGGAAACGGCTAAGACTCGCCTGCCATGCCGTATACTCTCGCCTTCTTCGCTAAGCAAGCCTTTATCCCTGGCTTGTTTGAGGATTTGCTGGAATTTTTGATCAAGCTCCCCTTCCTTGGATGAAATAGATTTTCGGATATCCCTTAGATACCTACTGACACCGGATTTGATTTCACCTTCCTTGTCCAGGACTTGCTCGATCTCTTCTTTAATGGATTTTTCATAACCTACTTGATCAACCAAATTCTCCAGTTCCGGATAAGCTCCCTTTTCCTTGGTAAAAAAATCAAAAAGGGTGTGAACTGTTTGGGTAACCAGCCCTATTCTAAAAAGTGCTTCTGTGGAAAGAACCGAATTCGGAATTTCAAGCATTTCCAATGCTTCATCCAGGCTGTAATAATGATCTGTGGGAAAGTTTTCCTTCTTTTCCAAAATTTCGGTGAACTCAGTGGTTTGGTTAAGCCGCTGTTGAATTGTTTCGGGATTATCCGAAAATTCTAATGCCCTCACCCGCTGTTGGCCTAAAGTACTTAAGCAAAGGGCTTCCAGATGGCTAACTATGGAATCAAAGCCTAATTTTTCGTCCGTATTTAATGGATAAAAACCAATGCCCAATTTTGATGATATTTTTGTTTTAAATAATGGCTATGAGGCTTTTTGGGTTTCTTACTTATTGGCGCTCAAAAGGCCAAAATGGGTGGGTATTCAGCAGGGCACAGGTATTTAAGTTTGGGGTTGACTTTCATCTCGTTTCACATAGATGGTTTTGCCGACAATTTTCGTGACTTCCACTTGTCCTCCTGAGTCAATAAAGTCACTGAACGATTGCACTTCAAAATTTTTCTCGTTTATCCGGGCCTTACCAATGGGTTTAATCGCAGAAATGGCTTTTCCCTTATCTCCTACTTTAACCTCTTCTTCTTTTATGACATTGGTTTTCCCTTGCAAGGCATCTTTATTGGAATATTTTTCCCAGACACGATTTCTAAAAGCCAATATGATCACAAAGATTAAAGCCAGAAGGGAAACGGATAAGGTTAAATGCCCCTCAGTTAAGCCATAGTCCCGGTAAACCAGGTAAATGCCAAATCCATATATGATAACCCCGAGAATACCTACCACTGTACCCGGAATAAAGAAAATTTCCGCCAAAATGATGAGAAAACCAATCGCAATCAATGCTATAATCCAACCCATTAACCTAATTAATTAATATCGCTTAAGGGCAAAGTTAAGCTGGTAAAACCAATTTGTTTTAAAGATCCATGCGAAATAACAAAAAAGCCAAAAGGTTTTAGAATTATAGCTTTCTTCCGCGAAGACCAATTTTCATAGAAGGTTATTCATTAAACCGTAAAATCATTGCCATTCTACCGTATTTCTCAAGCTTACCATTTTCCACAAACCTGACTTCTCCATTTTTATCCAGTACCTCCTCAATGATGTCATCCACGGCATCATCTAACCGCTTTAGTCCATCGGTTTTTTCAGGGGTTAAGTACAATTGGTAATTGCTCTTGTCCAGGTAAGCCGGCTCAGAATAACCTTCTTCTACCAGGAGTATAGCGCCTTTTCCTTCAAAGGCATCCCGGTAAATTTTGCTTAGCCCGGAAGTCACCCGATCATAGCCGACTTCTTCTTCCAGCAACCGGAGAGCCCGCTCTTGTTGTTCATGGATATACCGTTTCACTTCCGTATGGATCTTATCCGCCAGTTCATGTTTGGCTAAGTGTTGGAAATTACCGGCTATTTTACCTTGAATATTCTCCCGAAAATGGGTAACGGTTTCAAAATCCCCTAACATTTGCTTATCACCTACCAGGAATAAAGGATTTTGATTGGTCAAATATTGGCTTAATTTATTGTCAACGTGTTTTAAATGTTCCTGAACCTTTTTCTGCTCTTCATTGGGTTTTTCCGTTGTACCCTGGAGAGAACCTGTTCCCGGATTCACGAAATGGGCTTTTTGATATTCGAATTCATTTTTGTCATGGTGGTCGGGAAAATTGTCATCTTTGATTTCTATTAAATTTCGTCCTTTTCCCTCAAAAAAACGGATATGGTCTTCAGACAAGAGTAACAAGTAATAATCCAGCTCACGGTTTAGGGAAAGCATTAAATCCCTGACCTCGAAGGAAGTATCCACTATTACCTTTTCATCTACTTCAAAAGGTAAATGGACCACTTTCTCCATATTCGATGAAATGAAAAGGCCTAACCCCTCCAGCAGGTTGGAATAATCCAAGTCCCTTTCTAAAAGGGCTTCCATCCGGTCAATCAAGGGCGCCACCTTTTCCTTGTCGTATTGTTCATGAAGGGATTCAGTGGCCCTTTTTATGGCATTTTTTAATCGGATATAATCTACATCCGAATGGGCTGATACCCGATGGGTTGGTATAATGATGGATACACAAGGATCATCTTGCTTTTGGTGCAACGCTTTGAGGTCTTCTTTTAACATAGCTTCAGTTTTTTCTTTTAAAAGCTCAAAAACCGTGCAAGCTCATTCCTTTTTATTGGTTCATGAAAATAAGGCGTTAACGTTGTAAATCATCCAATCTTTTTTTCGGTGAATTTCTTATTTCAGGTATATTTAATCCTTCTGTGATGAATTGGAAAATTTTGTCAGTCCCACCTCTATTATTTTCTATATAATTCCTGCAAATTTTTCCGCCCTGTTGGTTATTGGACTCCTGTAATAATTGACTGGCTTTCTCACGAAATTCTTCATAGGAACCCATTGAGAATGCACCGCCTAACTTCACCAAATCAACGGCTTCATTAAATTTGTCGAAACGTGGTCCGAATAGGATTGGAAGCCCAAAAGTGGCTGGCTCCAGAATATTGTGAATACTTTTGCGGAACCCACCGCCAATCAATGCAAGGTCGCCATATTGGTATAGGCTGGACAGCAGGCCTACCTGGTCAATAATCAGAAATGTTTCTGTCCCGTCTATTGGAACTTTATCAATTTCCGAAAAGCGGACAGCCCTGAATTCAAGGTTGTTTTGTATTGCTTTTATTCTTTCTTCATGGGTATCATGAGGGGCCAAAATTACTTTTAAAGGTTCATCATAATCTTTCACGAATTGATTTAACCATTCTTCTTCTTCCTCGTAGGTAGAGCCACCCACAAAGGTTTTATTTCCATCTAAAAATTGTTCAATGGAATTAAAGGAGGAAACATTCAATGTTATTTCATAAGCACGATCAATCCGTGTATCCGGGATTTTTGTTACTTCGGAGTAACCTGTTCCTTCCAGCAATGATTTGGAAAGCTCATCCTGAACAAAAATATGGGTGAAGCAATATAGCATTTCCCTTGGTAATTTCGCCCAATTACGAAAAAACACATGATCAGGCTTGAAAGATGCGGAAATTAATAGGGTGGGTACATTAAAAAATGCCAGGTTTTTAAGGTAGTGATACCAGAAATCATATTTTACGAATATCGTCAATTTGGGGCGCAGAATATTGACAAACTGGTATGCATTCCGCTTTGTGTCTAATGGTAGATAGTAAATTTCATCGGCATATTCATAATCTTTCCTTACCTCATAGCCTGATGGCGAAAAAAACGTCAGAACGATCCGCATGTGGGGTAATTCACTCCGGATTTTTTCGATAAGCGGCCTGCCTTGTTCAAATTCCCCTAAAGAAGCGCAATGAAACCAAATGTAATTTTCATTGAGCACAATGTCCTCCTTAAGGCGCTGGAAAATATGCTTTCTGCCTTTTAGGAATTGCTTGGCCTTTTGATTTTTAAAGGCCCCTAAGTAAATCAAGAAGCCATAAATATGAATGGCTCCTGTATAAATAACCCTTTGGATTCCGATGGGTAAAAGAAAATGTAAGAATTTATTGAGGCTTATCACACTTTTCTGCACTTTTCATATTCAGGCAAAGGTAATAAAGCATTTACTTAAGAGGCACTGATCTTTTTTTGAAGGGTTTTTTAATTGCTGAGGTGCAATAATTATTGAATATAATACCCTTTGCTTGCTTGTTTATAAATCGGAAAAGTCCACTCGACCCGGACACCGAAAAGCAGGTCTAATCGCTGCTCATCTACGGATTCCTGGGTATTGAAGTTAAAGCTTCTTCGATTCCGGGTAAAGGCTTGGGTTAATTGAAATGCGGCAGAAAAATTAACAAGCCTTGAGTTAGAGAGGTGAATATAACCCAGCGTTTCCGTAATGGAAAGGCCATTGGTAAGCCGGTCATACCCTTTTTCATATTCTCCCTGAAGCTGGGCTATTGAGCCGGCTCGCGTTTTAAAATGAATTTTATGTTGAAGCAGGCCTAAACCTATCTGAAAAAAAGGCCCGGAATTAGGATTCGGACCGAACCAGGGAAAAATTTTTCCTGCTTTGACCTCTGTTCGAAACCCCCTTTCATTTACTACCAAAGGCTCTTTGGTCCCTTGACCATTTATGATACTACCACTTTCGGTCTCCAGGTTGGTCAATGGATTTTCTTTTACGTCATTCCCGAAAAGGAAATCGTGTTCAAGGGTAAAAAGCCAGTTATTTTGATTTTTGAGACTCGCAGCCGGTCCCAGGAAGTTGCTAAGGCCGAATCGCTCACCAAGGTCTCCGCCCGGTTTTTCAAGAGAGTAATTGGCAGAAATGAGAAAAATTTGAATGGTAGAATCTTTTATGCTTGCCTGACCCTTTACCAGATGAGTACTGCAAAGGAGTGAAAAAAGGATTAAGCAGGATATAAATTTATTCAAAATCTTCACTTTTTTAAACTTAGATGAGCCGATTTAGCTATTTGAAGGTTTAACAAAAAAAGCTTTTTAATGATTTTTGGGAAATTTGCTTTAAAGGCTTCTCATATATGGATAAACAAAAATGGGGAAAAATCAGGGAATTTGAAAGTTTGACCTCCACCAATGACAAAGCCGGGGAGTTGGTTCAAAGAGATGAAGTAAGAGAAGGGGAAGTCATTCTCACATTTAATCAGGTACAAGGGAGGGGCCAAAGGGGTACCTATTGGTTAAGTGAGCCCGGGAAGAATTTGACATTTTCCCTTGTTCTGAAACCTAATATTAAAGCTGAATACCAGTTTTTCCTTAACCAGGTAATCACCCTTGGGATTATTGACGCCCTGAAAATTTATGATCATCCTGAAAATTGGTATATCAAATGGCCTAATGACATTTACCATAAAACCCGAAAAATCGGAGGAATTTTAATTGAAAATGCCCTGGAAGGAAATAAAATTCAAAATGCCATTGCCGGCATTGGATTGAACATCAACCAAAAGGTTTTTCCAGATGATGTACCCCATCCGGCTTCATTGGCTACTATACTGGGTAAAGAAAAGAATTTAAGGGTTTTATTAAACCAAATTTCAGATAAAATAGGTGATTGGTACGATATGTTTGAGCAAAGCGCATATGACCTGATAAAAACCCATTATGAATCTCATCTTTACTTAAAAGACCAGTGGCATACGTTTAAGGATAACCAATCCGGCCCATTCAGGGCAAAACTTATTGGCGTTGAAAGCAATGGATTACTTGTGCTCGAAAAACCAAGCGGGGAAAGGTGTCGGTTTACCTTTAAAGCATTGGTTTATTGAACGATTTCCGAAGGGTATAACTCAGGTTTCTTCGTGGGCATTACCTTTTCCCCATTGGGCTTTCTCCTGTTCACTCCATAATTCGGGGAAAAAAATCCGCTGTTGTAGCTGAGGAGGGAGGTATTCCTGATAATTGGTTCCGCCGGTTCCTTCTCCTTTTTCAGAATATTCACTTTCTAAGTAATGTTTGGCTGTCTTGAAATGGGATTTTGGCCAATAAACGTTGATGAATTTATCAATCTGGCGCATTTGTTTGATGATTTCTTCGTCTTCTTTAATATCCTCCGGCAGATTATAATATTTATCCCAAAGGGTCATTCCTTGCCAGTGCCTGGCGTAGTAAATAAGGAAATCCTCGTATTGAGCCTCAAACCGTGAAAGGGTAAGGGTTTTCTCTCCTGTATCGGCCTGGGTAGCGCCCCGTTTCCAGTAAAGTTCACTAAATTGTTCTTCAATAGAAGCGTCTTTTAACCGTTCCCGGTGATCACGATGTATTAAATTCTTTAACGGCGTGCAGGCAATTTCAATCATTCGGTATTGAACGGATTGAAACCCTGAAGCGGGAATTAATGCCATACGGAATTTGGTGAATTGTTCTTCTTCCATACCTTCCCGCATAATGGAAAAAGACTGGGTTAAAACACGGAAATAATTATTAATCCTGCTCAACCGATTATAGAGAAATGATTTTCCCGGCGTAACCTCATGGCTAATTTGCTGTAATTCCCAGATTACCAACTTAAAGAACAATTCCGTAATTTGATGATAAATGATGAATACCATTTCATCTTTGAGATTAGTACGTGGCTGTTGAAGGTTTAAAAGCGTGTTTAAGTTTATGTATTCCCAATAATCCAGGTATTTTTGGTGTTTCAGGCCTTCAAGGTAGTCAGTAAAATCTTCACCATGTTGTCCATAAAGGTTTTTAAGTGATTCTATTAAAGATTGGATTTTGTCGTCTTCCATACAAAATGAAATTTTTTATGATCAATGCTTAACCTGTTCCCAAACGAAGATTGGTTTAGAAAAAAACCACCTGCCTATGCAAATCTGAAAAAAAATTGATTTTGTAGAATAGAGTGGGATTTTAATAAAGGAAAATAGGTAGGCATAAAGCTTAAAACAGGTTTGAATCCAAGTTAAAAAATTTTAAATTGCCAATATTAAATTGCAAATTTGCTGATTATTAATTCAAAAATTGTTAAACAAAAAGTCAAGTTATGAAAAGAATTTTATGGCTACTTTCCTTTGCTCCCTTATTGGGTTTTGGCCAGGGAATTAACCAGGATGTGGATCAGCAGTTTGGTGAGAAGGATTTAGTTCCTCACCAAAAAGCTGTTAATTCAGGAAGTTCAATGGAGAAGGACTATCAAACTTTAACTTCCCGAAAAGTTGAAAGGAAGCCAGCTTCTCAATTGTTGAAAAAATCGCAAACCAGTTTGGATTTTACCCTTATTGGTGTTTCTTATTACGACCTTCAATCAAATGACGCCGTAGGTCGAAAAATATTCGTCCATGACGATGGAACCATTTCGGCTGTCTGGACGCATAGCTCTTCATCAAGTGATCCCAGTTTTGCAGAGCGAGGAACGGGCTTTAATTATTTTGACGGCAATGAATGGCTTAAAGGCCCGGATACTATTGAAAATTTAGAAGATAGAAGGGTTGGTTGGCCCAACATTAATGTGGATAAAAGCGGGAATAATAAAGAGGTATTTATGATAGGGCATTTGGCGCCCTTGAATAGTACAAGTGGTGGACACGCCTTTAGTAAAGGAGAACCCGCTGCAAATAATTTTACCACAAAGTACCGAGATGTGGGTCAAGGACCTATTTGGTATCGGACAGCCCAGGGAGGTGGTAAATTTCACATGATTGGAAATTATTTTACCGGTGATGAAGATACGGTTTGGAAAAAAGGTATGTGGGACCCAATGGTTTACTACCGGTCTGATGATTATGGTGAAAGCTGGGAAGTGAACCAGAAATTACTCCCGGGTTATGCCGACTCATCCAGGAGAAGACATGGCAGGGCCGATAATTATGCCATTGATGCCCGAGACAGTATAGTCGTTATTGCTTTGGCATCAGATCTGCCAGTACCGGATGTTACTTTTTGGAAATCTACTGATTCCGGTAAGACCTGGGACATGCATAAGGTTTTTGAATATCCTTTTAATTATGAAGAAGAGGAAAACCAGGACCCTCCTTTTAATCAACCTTTCTGGACCAATGATGAAACACTATCTATCGTACTTGATAAGGATGGGGTGGCTCATTTAAGCTATGGCGTAAGGTTGTTTACCGAAAGAGACGTACAGGGTAACATCCAGTTTAGCACGATTGCCAATGGTATTCATTACTGGAATGACCAGCACAAAGATAGCATGGTATTGGACAGGGTTGATACCAATTACAAGGACAGCGTGGCTTATAGTTTCCGTATAGATGGAAAAAGGCCTTCTGATGATACCCTTTATTACAACAAGGATACCGCTTATAAATATTCCTACAATAGCAATAACAATTCAGCTGATTCTACCAAAATTGCCGGGATGAACCTTAAAATGTTTGGCAATTACAATAAACCCGCTATGGATCCTTTTGTACCTACCATGGATACCACCATCTGGCCGGTATACAAGCGATATGAATATGACAATAGCGGGAATAAAACCGACTCAACATTGGTTGTTTCGGATACGCTTTATTTGGATTCTACCACCATACAGGTTGTGGATGAAATAGACAGCGTTTTTAAAAATGAGAAAATCTATGCGAATGATCCGATAGAGGCAGGCTATATGCCAGGTAACGATAATAATCCCCTTTCAACCGGCGTGATTAACCTGGACTCCATTGAAGATTCAAAGGTCGTCTACCCGGAACCTTCTGATACTCGCTTAAATCCTTACGGAAATGCACCTATTTCCTCTCAGCCCAGTTTAGTACATGGAGGGGAGGATACGCTTTTCCTTCTTTATCAATCATATGACTATGGAGCAGTGCTTACCAGTAACCAACCCAATTATCGTGATATATTCGTTACCTATTCAACGGATAATGGTCAAACCTGGTCTAAGCCCTTAAATGTTTCTCAAACTGCTCAGGGTTTTTCGGAATCTGCATTCCCCAGTGCAAACCCAAAAGTTGTAAACGGTAAAATCCATTTTACCTGGATGGAAGACAGGCTGCAAGGTGTAGCTTTTGGACAAGGTTCTTTTCAAAACGAAGTTAGCCGTAACTCCATTTATTACGGGGCTTTGGATATTGATAGTGTTATTCAAAGGAATCACAATAGTTCGGTCAATGTAAATCCCGCGGAAACTTACCATGTATCCGTTAATACTTATCCGAATCCCTTTTCCAATGAAATCAATGTGAACCTTAAAGCCGAAAGGCAGAGTGATGCCCAGGTTAAGCTTTACGATATAATGGGTAAAGTCAAAACAAGTAAAGACCTGGGATTGGTAAGCAAAGGGGAAAACCATTTTAAACTAAATACGGCTAATCTGAGTAAAGGCGTTTATTTCTTAAAGGTTAGCATTGGGGACAAAATAAAATCCCGAAGAATTATTAAGCAATAATTTGGAAACACTTCATTGTGTCATTCATAAAAATCCGCCCAATCCGGGCGGATTTTTTTTGCTATTAAAGTTTAATTAATCCTTGAAAATCTTCCCGGGATTTAAAATATCCTTTGGATCAAAAACATGTTTTATGGCCCGCATTAAGTTTAACTGGACTTCATTAAAGGGAATATCCATGTAATTTTTTTGTACATAACCAATACCATGTTCTCCGGAAATAGTCCCGCCCATGTCAGTACATAAACGGAAAATTTCCCGAATTCCTTCCTTAACCGTTACATCCCAGGCATGTTCATCCAAATCCCCTTTTACAATATTGACGTGAAGATTACCATCACCGGCATGGCCATAGCACACGGTCTGGAAACCATACCTCTCACCAACACTTTTAACACCTTTTAGCAAAGCTGGTAAACAAGACCGGGGTACAACGGTATCTTCCTCTTTATAAACTGAATTGGCATGAACAGCTTCTGCGACATTCCGGCGAAGTTTCCATAGCTTTTCCTTGTCGTTTTCATTGTCGGCAAAGTATACCTCCCCGGTTTCAAAGGTTTCCAGGACCTCGTAAATTTGCTCGCTTTCCTTAAAAAGGATTTCCTGGTCATTGCCGTCCACCTCAATAAGCAAATGGGCTTGCACTTCTTCTGCTACCGGGAAATGGATATTCATTAACGCCATTACCCAATCAATGGCATTCCTTTCCATAAACTCCAGGGCAGAAGGCACTATGCCGGCTCTAAGAATTCCGTTCACGGCCTTGCATGCCTGATCAGCGGAATTAAAAGCTGCCAACATCAACAAAGATTCCTTAGGCTTGGTCGTCAACTTCAAAACGATCTTGGTAATAACACCTAAAGTACCCTCACTGCCTACAATTAGTTGGGTTAGGTTGTACCCTGTGGCGTTTTTCAGTGTATTGGCACCTGTCCAAATGACCTCACCGGTTGGCAAAACCACCTCGAGGTTCAATACATAATCCTCGGTAACACCGTATTTGATGGCTTTTGGGCCACCGGCATTTTCGGCCAGGTTGCCACCAATGTAACAGGAGCCTTTACTGGCAGGGTCTGGAGGATAAAATAAACCTTTGGTTTCCAAGGCCTCTTGTAAAACCTCGTTGACTACACCCGGTTCAACAGTAGCCTGAAAATTGGCCTCATCTATTTCAATAATCCGGTTTAACCTTTCGGTTGATAGTAAAATCCCCCCAAAAACAGGCAATGCACCACCACTTAAACCAGTACCACCACCCCTGGGCGTAATGGGGATTGCATTGTCCTGACAATACCTGAGGATTTGACTGATTTCTTCAGGTCCGCCGGGTTTTAAAACGACCTCCGGATCAAATTGTAAATCCTCCGTATAATCATGGCCATAGTTTTTTTTATCTTCGTTTAATGTAGAAACATGGCTATCACCGATTGCTTTTTTAAAAGCCATTACATCTTCCTCAGTCATCGTTTTATAATGCATAGGGAAAGGTTTTTACCAATAAAGCACTGTCTAAATTACAAACTGACTTGGTTTTAATGATAAACAAATTTCAGAGGTTTTAATGAAAGGTAAACGACAAGTCAAAAAATTAACCCCCACATTGTTGTGCGAAAAAATCTCTTACACCTTTATATTTGAAGGCCTTGTTAAAATTTTGTTAACGATTGAACTGATTGCCTTATAGTCCTAAAATTGATTTATTATGATAAAGCCATTCTATTCTATTGCCATTTTACTCCTATTCAGCGTTTTCCCATTGTTAAGTCAAGGACAGGAAAAAACATTATCCCTTATGGATGTATGGGGGTCTGGTCGTTTTATTCCCTCTACATTTTCTCAGGTTAATCACTTAAAAGATGGTAGTCATTTTTCCAGGCTAAAAAAAAATCCTAAAACCAATGATCAATACTTATTGAAATATCACTATAAATCCGGTGAACCAAAGGATACCATCTTGAATACAGGAAATTTGGAAAAATGGGACCTCAGAATTAATGACTACCGTTTTTCAAGTCAGGAAAATTACCTCTTACTGAAAACACAAACCCAACGTATTTACCGTTATTCCACCCGCGCTGTTTTTTATGTTTATGACATTGAAAAAGCCAAAATCACACCCGTTCATGAAGGGCGTCATGTCATGTATGCTTCCATTTCTCCGAATGAAAAACATTTGGCTTTTGTCCATAAAAACAATGTTTATACCCAAAGTTTGAAAACCGGAAAAATTCAGCAAATCACTACTGACGGTGAAAAAAACAAAATTTTGAATGGCAAATCGGATTGGGTATATGAGGAAGAATTTGAATTGGTCCAAGCCTTTGAATGGTCCCCTGACGGGGAGAAAATAGCTTATTACAAGTTTAAACAAATCAAACTTAAAAATTATACCCTTAAACGTTACATTGACTCGAATTACCCCATGCAATACACTTACAAATATCCCAAAGCCGGAGAGCCTAATTCAGATGTATCTTTACACATCTACCACCTTGATGATCAAAGAAAAGTAAAAGTAGACAAAGGGGAAAAGAAATTGGAATATTATCCGAGAATTAAATGGACCAATAATCCGGATGTTTTGGCCTTTCAGGAAATGAACCGACACCAGAATACCCTTAATCTTCATTTTGCCGAAGCTGGTAACGGCCAATCAAGAAAAGTATTGACGAAAAACAGTGACACTTACCTGGAAATCAATGACAACCTGACCTTCCTGGAAGATAATCAATTTTTGTGGACCTCTGAAAAGGATGGTTATCGCCATATTTACTTGTTTAATGAGGATGGCGAAAAAATTCGCCAGGTTACTAACGGAGAATGGGTGGTTACAAAATTTATTGGGTACGACCCTGAAGAAGAGACGATTTATTACCAATCTACTGAAGTGTCTCCCCTTGAAAGGCATGTTTATTCCATATCCATTGAAGGCAAGGAAAAACAAAAATTAGTGGGTAAAGAAGGGACGAACAATGTAAACTTTAGTAGCGATTATTCTTACTACATCGGAACCCATACAAGTGCCGATAAACCTCCCAAAACATCCGTTTATAATGAAGATGGAGAAAAAATAAGAGAACCAATTACAAACCAGGCTGTTAAAAAACTCATGAATGCCTATAACTTTTCCGGTAAAACCTTTTTTAAGTTTAAAACCCGGGATGGCACAAGTTTAAACGGTTGGATGCTAAAACCGAAAAATTTTAATCCAAATAAGGAATACCCGGTTTTTATGACTTGTTATGGCGGGCCGGGCGTTCAAACTGTAACCAAAGATTGGGGATGGCGGAATTATAATTACTACCAATATTTGGCCCAAAATGGATACATTGTGGTTTCTGTTGACAATCGCGGTACAATTGCTCGGGGTACCCAATTTAAAAAAATGACTTATCAAAACCTCGGCCATTATGAAAGCATAGACCAAATAGAAGCTGCAAAATATTTAGCAGATAAAGATTACATTGACGAGAACCGTATAGGAATATTCGGCTGGAGTTACGGCGGTTATTTAACACTACTATCGCTGGCCAAAGGAGCGGATGTTTTTCAAACCGGGGTTGCAGTAGCACCTGTAACCGATTGGCGATTTTATGACAACATTTACACCGAAAGGTACATGCGCAAACCCTCAGAAAATCAGGAGGGATACAGGAAAAGCTCAGTATTGAATTATGTCGATTCCTTTGAGGACAAATTTTTATTGATTCACGGCATGTATGACGATAATGTCCATCCCCAGAATTCCATGGAATTAATGAAAAGGTTGGTTAAGCATAATAAACCTTTTAATTCTGAGTTTTACCCCAATAAAACGCATAGCATCGGTGGCGGATGGACACGTTACCACTTGTTTAACCGGGTCACAGAATTCATAAATGAAAACCTTAAAACTATAGAGGAAAATGAAAAACCTGGCAGTCATTAAAGTTTTACTGGGGCTATTCGTATTTTCTTTTTTGAATTTTCCCCATCTCCAGGCGCAAGTTAAGCTTGAAAGCCGTAACGTGGCTACAGGCCAGGATACACCCTGGGACTTGGTATGGGGCCCGGATGATTGGATATGGTTTACCGAAAGAAAAGGAAATGTGAAAAAGGTGAATCCCGAGACCGGTAATGTCCAAAAAATTTCGGATCTGAGCGAGGTTAACGAAAGGGGAGAAGGAGGTTTAATGGGCATGACCATCCATCCGAATTTTAATGATACCCCTCAGGTATTTCTGGCTTATAATTATTTAAATGGCGGTGGCAATTATGAAGTAAAAGTAGTACGATTTCGGTACAGCCAAGGGGGGCTAACCAATAAAAAAACCATTATTGATGATATAGAAGGGGACAATATTCATGATGGTTGCCGGTTAATTATTTCACCGGATCGAAAATTGTTTATCACAACCGGTGATGCCGGAAATAAAAACCAATACCCCCAGGATAACAAAAGTGTCAATGGAAAAGTATTGCGCTTAAACCTGGATGGCTCTATACCTTCCGATAATCCGATAAATGGAAATCCTATGTGGTCCAAGGGGCATAGGAATGCCCAGGGTTTGGTCATGGCCAATGGTATTTTGTACAGTTCTGAGCATGGCCCGCAATCCAATGATGAATTTCACATTATCAAAAAGGGCCGGAATTATGGCTGGCCTGAAGTCAAGGGATATTGTAACAATAGCTGGGAAAAAGATTTTTGCCGCGACTCCAATGTGGTAGAACCATTAAAGGCCTGGACACCGACCCTGGCTGTTTGCGGAATTGATTATTACGGGCATCCGCGAATTAGCGAATGGAAAAACTCCATCCTAATGACCAATTTGAAAGCCAGCAAATTGGTCCAACTTCAATTAAATGAAGACGGGACTGAATTAGACACATCTCATATTTACCTGGATGATCGGTTCGGAAGGTTACGGGATGTTTTGGTCGGACCAGAGGGCAAAGTGTACATTGCCACCAGTAACCGTGATGGCAGGGGAAACCCGGCCGGCAAGGATGACCGAATTATTGAATTGGATACCGGTGATTCAGGCATACCCCAGGGTAATGCGCCCTGGTTTAAAGTCCAGCCTAATCCCCTCAATAGGTCCACTGAAATACGATTTATACAGCAATTCTCAAAGGTTAGGATTAGGCTATATGACAAAAAGGGAAAGGAAATCCGGAGTAATCAATTAAAAGAAGTGAAAAAACACTCACTGAATCTTGAAAACTTATCTGAAGGCGTTTACTTCCTGGAAGTTAAGGATACCCATTCCGACCGGCAAAGTATTCAAAAATTGCTTATACAATAAAGTCAGCTAACTCATGAGCCCTTATGTTTTTAATTGAGATTCAGAAGCTTTCTAAATTATTGAAATGACATTTTGGTCATAAGCTTATAAAACCGCTATTTTTAAGCCGATTTTTCAAGGCTTTCAAGCCTTGATCAATCGGCTTTTTTTATTGGGTATCAGTGCTTAGCAGACATTAGTGGTTTCGCTTTTATTGGTCACGAATTGCTTGACAATAAAGTTTAGCCAAATCTAAACACCTTGTATGAAGGAAAACCAAAAAGAACCCTACATCAAGTCAAACCAAATTCTTCCTGAAATCACTGTTAAAGCCATTCTGCTAAGTATTGTGCTTTCCATGATTCTTTCCGGTGCCAATGCTTACCTCGGGCTTTTTGCCGGTATGACGGTTTCGGCTTCTATTCCGGCTTCTGTTATTTCCATGGCTATTTTAAGGTTATTCCGCAAGTCCAATATCCTGGAAAACAACATGGTACAAACCGCCTCTTCGGCTGGTGAATCACTGGCTGCCGGTGTGGTATTTACTTTACCCGCATTAATATTAATGGAGTACTGGACGGAGTTTACTTTTTGGGAAACCTTCCTCATTATTGGATCAGGGGGTGTTTTGGGGGTGCTTTTTACCGTTCCGTTAAGGAATGCTTTGATTGTTCGCCAGGGATTGAAATTTCCCGAAGGTGTGGCAACAGCTGAGGTACTAAAATCCGGGGAACAAGGAGGTAAGGCTGTCAAATATTTGGTACAGGCTGCAGGAGCCAGTGCCGTTTTCAAATTTTGTCAAGCCGGCCTGAATTTCTGGAAAGATAAAATGGTCGGTGCTACTATGATCAATAAACAGGGGATGGCTTATTTTGGTATGAATTTGTCACCCGCTTTGCTCGCTGTTGGTTATATTGTCGGCCTCAATATAGCTGTGCTCGTTTTTGTGGGTGGTGCCATTACTTGGTTAATAGCCATTCCAGCTTACATTTTTTACAATGGTTATGAGCCTGTTGTTCAAGAACTTATTAGCATTGGCCAATTGGAAGGACCTGTCAACAATGTGGCCGCTCATGAACTTGCCTCATCCCTATGGAGTTACAAGCTTAGGTATTTAGGGGTTGGGGCGATGGTCATCGGAGGTATTTGGGCCCTGGTTAGTATCCGGCAATCCCTTGTACATGCGGTTAAATCCGGTTTAAGTGCGATAAGGGCTACCAAACAGCAAATGCAGGAAAAATTACGGACAGAGCTGGACACGCCCATTTCGTGGGTATTGATCGGAATCGGTGTATTAGTAGTGCCCATTTTCATCATTTACATCCGGGAAATCCAGCAAGTAGATATTTCCGTGCTGATGAGTGTATTGATGATATTTGCCGGGTTTTTATTCTCTGCCGTAGCCGGATATATGGCAGGCTTAGTGGGAAGTTCCAATAATCCCATTTCCGGAGTCACTATAGCCACTATTTTAGCCACATCACTGATTTTATTGGCTCTAATGGGTACCGGATCGAGCGTGGGGCCTGCGGGGGCTATCCTTGTTGGTGCAGTGGTTTGCTGTGCAGCGGCAATAGCCGGTGATAACATGCAAGACCTAAAAGCAGGACATATCCTTGGTGCTACCCCCATGAAGCAGCAAATTATGCAAATGGTAGGTGTTTTGGCTGCTGCTATCTCTCTACCCATTACCATGAACTTATTGAATACTTCCTATGGTTTTGGGCCCGGAACCCCATTGCTGGCACCGCAAGCTACCCTTATGAAAAGTGTTGCCAATGGTGTGTTCGGAGGTGATCTTCCCTGGCCCATTATGTTTACGGGAATGGGAATAGCAGTATTGATCATCATTGTGGATAAAATACTTGAGGCTAAGGGGGCTGAATTCCGAATGCCGGTACTGGCCGTTGCGGTTGGCCTTTATTTGCCTTTTGAACTGGACAGCGCCATTATGCTTGGAGGCATAATTGCCTGGCTCTTAAACCGCTATCAAAATACTCAAGCCAGGCATCAGGATTCCGACTATCATTACAGGGGTGTTTTAGCTTCTAACAGGGGCGGATTACTGTTTGCCTCAGGGCTGATTACAGGGGAGGCACTGATCGGTATTTTCCTGGCTTTACCCATTGCTATTTCAGGAGAGAAGGACATTCTAAAATTAGTAAGTGATCAATTTTCACCTGTTTGGCCAGGGTTGATTCTTGTGCTTGGAATCTGTTACTGGCTTTACCGCGTGGGTAGAAGAGCTTATCAGCAAGGTTAACTCCATTTTGCAAAACAATTATTGTATAAACCTTAACCTGAAAAATTATGAGCGATTCAGAAACAATTGACAAAGGAAATCCAGGCCAGAAAGAAGTGTTTGGCCATCCGGTGGGCCTTTATGTCCTCTTCTTTACCGAGCTATGGGAGCGTTTTAGTTTTTACGGAATGAGGGCCATCCTTATGCTGTATATGACGGCTACCGTTGCCGGTGATAACCCCGGAATGGGATGGGAGCAAGACATTTCCTATGAGATTTACAGTTGGTATGGAATGCTCGTTTATTTGCTTTCTATCCCAGGTGGTATCATAGCAGATAAATACATAGGACAAAAGAAAACAGTGCTAATAGGAGGTCTGATATTGGTGGCCGGCCACTCCATTCTGGCCATTGAAACCATTTGGGCTTTTGCTACTGGCCTTATCCTGATTGTTTTGGGTGTTGGCGGGCTAAAACCTAATATATCGACCATGGTGGGAGGTTTGTATAAGCAAGGGGATATTCGAAGGGATAGTGGATTTACCATCTTTTATATCGGTATTAATGTTGGCGCATTTCTGGCTTCTACTTTTGTCGGCTTTGTTGGTGAAAAGATTGGCTGGCATTGGGGATTTGGAATGGCAGGAGTCGGTATGTTGATTGGCTTGTTGGTTTATGTCTTTGGGCAGAAGTACCTTGAAGGGATTGGGGAGGCACCTTCTAAAAGCAATCAGAGTGAATCTGAAGAATCCGCTTCTCTCGGCCAGCTATTCGTAAATTTGTTGTACAGTCCCCTTCATCTTGCTATTACAATCATCCTGGTTATAGCCAGTGTGATTCTTGGCTTTACGCTTTTGGATGCCACAGGCCTTCAATATGCCTACAGTGCCCTTTTCATATTCTTATCCATATCAGCCGGAATGATGATGATGGTTTACCAGGATGTCAACAAGGTTGAAAAAGACCGTTTTATTGTGCTCTTGTTATCCTTTTTAATTGTCATAGTGTTTTGGGGTGCTTTTGAGCAAGCCGGAGGTTTGCTTAACCTCTATACCAAGCAAAAGCTTAACAGGGTCATTTCCCTGGATGTATTGAATTGGGTCTTTATTTTAGGAGGCCTTGTTGGCGTCATTGGCGGTATTTATAAGTTAGTGAAAGGCCGCAAAACCGGTTACATTGTCGGTGGTGGCGGACTTTTAGCCTGGATTGTTTACGGGCTGCTTTGGAAATTTGTGTTAACGGATCCTTATTTGATTCCGGCCGCGGTTTTTCAGGCTGTGAATCCTTTTTTCATTATCATTTTTGGTACTTCCGTAGGCGCTTTCTGGATTTGGTGGAAGAAAAAAGGCTATGAATCCTCATCCCTTTTCAAAATGGCCGTTGGGACAATGATCATGGGATCGGGTTTTATATTCATGGCCATTGCTTCCATGGAAGCCGGTATGAGTCCGGCTGCTAAAGGAGCACTCATTTGGGTGATCCTTTGCTACTTATTGAATACCCTGGGTGAATTAAGTGCTTCACCGGTAGCCCTGTCATTTATCACCAAGATTGCGCCGGTTAAATATGTATCCATCATGATGGGTTTTTATTTTGCTGCTACCGGTCTGGGTAACAAAGTGGCAGGTATTGTGGGCAAAAGCTCCCAGGTATCGCCAATTTCGGTAGAGGTTAAGGCGGATAAAGTCAAATCCTACGTAGGGAAAGACAAGTACCTTCTATCTAAGGAAAAAATGAAAGCCTACCCGGATACAGCAGAAAGAAAGGATAAGGAGAGCTTTAGCCTTTCAACCAACATCGCTGTAGAGGGGGATGAGGTTAAGTTTGAGCGGAAAGGAAAAGATTTTACCGGATTGCTTGATGCTGATACAACGTGGGACAAGAAAAGTGATGAAGATGACAAGAAAGCGGAATTTATCAAACGATTCCAGGAGGTAGAAGCTGATAAGCCCAAGACGGAAATGCTCTTTGTTAAAAAACCAGAGCATAAACTTAAAAAAGATGAGCCCCAGAAATACACGATTGACGTATCAATTTTCCAATTAGCCAATAAGCGAGAGTTCCGGACATTCTTATTGATCTTTGGGTTTACGGCAGCATTTGGTATTTTGTTACTCATTTTCCTTAGGAAATTGAAAAAACTAACCCATGGGGCTGAAGAAATGGAAGGAACCCATCACGAAGAACAGGAACCTTATGAAGTGGCTGACAGGGAAACCGATGAGGGTGATGATGAGGATAATGGCAATAAAAAAGAGTGACCGGTATTAAATCAGGATAACCTGCATTGGCATCAATATGCCGGTTCTATTAGGGTACTGATAGGAATGGGTGGGTAATTGACATTTTCGATTACCCACTAATTTCTATTGTATGGGTAGACCCATGCTACGGTATGCGATTAAAAAACTTGTAAAAATGAGCTAAAAAACAAACATCAACGGATGCTATCCGAAATAATCGGTTAAAAGCAATCATTAATCAGGTTTTTCCTCGGTATTAAAAAGTAAGTTTTGGCATTTCAGAATTGGTAATTAAGCTTTTTTATGGATATTGGGCTGGTTATCATGATTAGTGCCTGGATTGGAGTAGCTGCCTGGGTTTATTTCATCATAACCCGGCAGCAAAAATACCATCCCAGAGCCCTTTTTACTTTATTCTTTACCGAACTTTGGGAGCGCTTCAGTTACTATGGGATGCGGGCGCTACTCACCTTGTACATGATTAAACAACTCATGTATGCCGATGAATCTGCTTATGGCATTTATGCGGCTTATGCTGCTCTGGTTTATGGCGCCCCCATTTTAGGGGGTTTGATAGCCGATAAGCTTTACGGGTTTCGAAAGGCCATAATGCTGGGTGCGGTCCTTATGGCACTTGGCCATTTTTCGATGGCCATCGAAAATAAGTATTTCTTTTTTGCCGCCTTATCCCTTTTGGTGGTAGGTAACGGTTTTTTTAAGCCCAACATTTCCAGCCTGCTGGGAAGGCTTTATGAGGAAGGAGACCCCCGGAGGGACTCCGGTTTTTCCATTTTTTACATGGGGATCAATGTAGGCGCGTTTTTAGCGCCGCTGACCTGTGGCTACCTGGGTGAGACTTACGGCTGGCATTACGGCTTTGGCCTGGCAGGAATTGGTATGTTAGCTGGGCTTTCAGTGTTTTACTTTGGTCGGGCAGTACTGGAGGATGAAGGTTTACCACCCGATCCTGAAAAATTGAAAAAACCACTTATTCCCGGTTTTAACCTGGAAAAGTTGATTGTAATAGGATCTTTACTGGCAGTTCCTCTTATTGCCTTGATGATGAATGAAAACGAAACCCTGGATTACATTCTAATGGGAGTCGGGGTTGTGATTATTGGTTCATTGCTTTATGAGGCCATAAGGAACGAAAAAACCTACCGGGAACGGATATTCGTTATTCTGGTTTTGTTTTTCTTCCACATGCTTTTTTGGGCATTTTTTGAACAAGCCGGCAGCTCAATCACGCTTTTTACCGAAAGGAATGTGGATCGAAGCATTTTTGGCACTGAAATTCCAACTTCTACTTTTCAAAGTGTGAATCCGCTTTTCATTATAATGCTTGCTCCCTTGTTCTCCCTGTTGTGGGTAAAGCTTCAGGGAATGAGGGCTAATCCTTTTACCCCTTCCAAATTTGCTTTAGGCTTAATCCAGTTGGGATTAGGATTTGGCATGTTCGTGGTTGGTGCCGAATGGTTTGCAACGAATGAAGGATTGGTACCCTTGGTTTTCTTGTTTTTGGGATACTTTTTCCATACTACAGGGGAATTGTGTCTTTCTCCCGTAGGCTTATCCATGATTACTAAGCTTTCGCCGGCAAAGATAGTGGGTTTCGTGATGGGTTCATGGTTTTTGTCCATATCTTTTGCACAACACATAGCCGGTCAAATTGCTTCCCAGACTTCCGTTTCCCAATATTTGATCCCTTATGCTTCGTACAAACCCGACAAGGGGTTTACCGGTAAGGATGCCTTTTTGCTAAAAGCTTGTGATCAAAACAAAGCCTGTGATTCCACCTTTGTCGTTGTAAACGTTCATGGAAACAAGGAGCCTGATCAAACCCTGAAAAAACCAGGTAAGCCCTTAGGTGGATATTATACCCGCTATGCAAGTGTTCAACCGGGCCAGAGAAAAGCGTTTGATTTGAATGTAGATATGATAGACCCAACGGGAGAAGCGAAAATTAATTTGATCGAAACCAAAGGTTTAAAAGGGGAAATAAATAAAGCGTCCGGCAAAGATTCCGCCATTTATCAAGGGCCAAAGGATTTTAAAGGAAAAGATTCTTTGCTTTACGAGGTGAATAACCCCGATGAAGGCTATACCGACACCGTAAGAATGGTCATTACAGTGTCCGAAATAAGCAATCATCCTCCACAGGCCGAAAAGGATACGCTGTTCATCGCAACGGAACCTAAGTCAAGCAGGCGAATAGATGTCCTTAAAAATTTTAACGATTCTGACGGGGATAAGCTCAGTGTTAATGTGGTTCAGCGTTCTAACAATGGCTTTGCAGAGATTAAAGAAAGTGTCCACAGACGATTAACGCCTTCAAAAACATTGAATATTTATTCCAATGTTTTCCAAATGTTATGTTTTGTGGCCATAGGAGCGGGGTTATTCTTATTCCTGCTGGTACCCGTGCTCCGAAAATGGATGCATGGTATTCATTAAGCAAATTAAGATTTCCAATAACTCATTTGAATCTATACCGGATCAGGCGGTATTCATCATCTTCAAAGCCGTAAAACAATAACTCGTTTTTTCCTGTACGCTCGAATAGACCCGGACAGGTGATAACCCCTCCTTCTTTGGGCTTCAATAGGCGTTTAACGCGAATATTGCTTTTAACGGGAAATTTTGCCATGTATAGGCCTTTATGTTTTTGGGCGTTGAATTGGTTAAAGAAACAATATATTTTGTCATTTTGGCCAAATAAGCGATAACCCCGGTAATCAGGAAGGGAAGGGGTGAAGTGGGATTTTTCTACTAAGCGGGTTTGGATGTCTTTATCATCCGGAACATTGAGCATATGAAGTATTAAGTCACCGCTACCACCTTCAGCGGGTTTTGTTTTATTCAAAGTTTCTTCTACCACCAAAACCGGCTCATCATAGATCTTTTTGGGCATGCCCAATCGGTAATGCTTTTCCTTGCCTGAAAAGTCAAGCGCTTTTAAAACCCTGGAATTAAACTCACCGGATTTTTGATCTATCAATTTGAAAGTGGATATATCAAATGTTTGGACAAAATATTCATCAAAAGCGTCTCCGGTTATGCCATAAAGCTTAATGCGTTTCCTTATCGATGAATGCTCAAAAAAGGCATCATAAACTTGGTTATTCTTGGCTTCTATTTGTTGCCTGTTGGCATATTCAATTCTGGGAAAAAATTTAACAAAATCATAAACGGTTTTCCCTTCCTTGCTTTTTTCATCGATGTAAAAAATGGTTTTTTCCCCATACAAATGCAATTGCCTTATTTTCCGGTAAGGCAATTTGCCGCTGTAAATCTTACGGCATCGGGTATTGAACAGCCGAAAATTTCCCCCATGCAAGACCAAAAAACGCTGGGAATCACCGCTGAGTTGTATAAAGAAAGGGTAAGCTTTATTTTTATCATCCAGCTTGATGGTCATTAAATGTTGGGCTTGAGAAATGGCTCTTCCGGATAAATCAAATTTTTGCAACTTCAGTACCCCCCTTTGTCCTTTTTTATGGACGTAATACAACCAAATAACACCCTGGTAAGTAAAACACGCAGAGGGTTGAATCAGACTATCCGTACAGGATAACTTTTTATCCCATTTTTTTTCTAAACCCTGATTATACTTGGTTAAATAAAGGTTCTTTAAGTTGTTAAAAAATTTTATTTTCTTTTGCGGATATAAGTTACGGTGATTCTGGTAAAGATTTTTGTCATTATTCACTACCCTCTGCCAAGGGTTATGCAGGCCTCTTAAAGTGTAATAATGGTTATCAAACTTGCCAATTATTTTTAACCCGGTTGGTTTATACCGGTAAACCGGAGAAAAGTTCTTATGGCCCTGGCTCCATAACCAAACAGGCATTATTACCAAAAGGAAAATAACGCTTTTCGATCCTTTGGTTCCCATAAAATGTTAATCGTTTATCTAAGCTTTTAGGTATTATGTTCGTCTGAAAAAGGAGCCCATTAAATTGCTTAACTTATTGTGTTTCAATATTTTGGTTTTTGACCTTATATCGTACATAGGCTTATTCATTGAGTCATTGAACAAGGGATTAATTATCCGTTTTAAAAGGGATAAAATTATAGTTTTTATCGGAACTGCCGGCAATTTAACCGAATAAAGCCATTAAATTCCGTAAATTTGTACCCGTATTTAACTAATGGATATGGCTAAAAAGCGCTACAAATGTGGTTTTTCAATCAACTCCAATTAGGACATGTAGTAACCATCACTTTAACCCTTTTTGCGGTTATAGATACTTTGGGCAATATACCAGTGATCATTTCCCTTAGAAGGAAAATAGGGCATATTCAGTCGGGTAAGGCAACCATTATTGCCGGGATTTTAATGATCGCATTCCTTTTCCTTGGGGAAGAAATCCTTAAATTAATAGGCATTGACGTGCTTTCCTTTTCTTTAGCAGGTGCCATTGTGATTTTTATCATCGGTCTTGAAATGGTACTGGGTGTAGAATTTTTTCAAACCGGGCAAAGTCCGGAATCCGGAAGTATTGTTCCCATTGCATTTCCTTTGCTGGCAGGATCGGGCTCGCTTACCACCATCATATCCCTTAGAGCCGCTTATTCCCATCCGAATATTATCGTGGGTATTCTTATTAACATGGTGATTATCTACATTGTCTTAAAATCCACCAATTGGATTGAACAAAAACTCGGGAGCAGTGGTATAGAAATAATCAGGCGGGTTTTTGGTATCATTTTGCTTTCCATCGCCATCAAGTTGGCCAAGGATAGCCTTGTGAACTGGATTTAGAAGAAAATTATCAATCCATGTATGCAATTGTTGATTTGGAAACCACAGGTGGTAATCCATCAAGAGACCGTATCATTGAGGTGGCTGTTTTTATTCACAACGGCAAGCGGGTCATTGGCCAATACACCAGCCTGGTAAACCCGGGCATTGAAATTTCTCCCTTTATTCAAGCTTTCACCGGTATTTCAAATGAAATGGTGGCGTCTGCCCCTTATTTTAAGGATATCCGGGAAGACTTGCAAGCCATTACCAGCCGGCGTGTTTTTGTAGCCCACAATGTGAGGTTTGATTATGGCTTTCTGCGGAATGAATTTAAGCGGTCAGGCATATCCTTTTTCAGGAAACAGTTGTGCACCGTGAGGCTTTCTAAGGCAATTCTGCCTAATCAAAAGGCTTACAGCTTAAAGAAACTTTG
>CAZJWK010000023.1:0-31091 GCA_964549595.1 uncultured Sphingobacteriales bacterium
AAATATCTATTTGATTGGAAATGGTTCAAGGACTAATCAATGAATTGTTGCCTTTTGAGCCAGTTTATAATGGGGGATGAAACTTTAGGGGACAATTCAGGCTTATCCATAGGGGTAAGATAATGGTTTATACCCGGTAAAGCTTTAAAATCCGCATTTTCCCTTTGAACTTTCCTTCTGAAACGATTTAAATGGGCTGGGGGCACATTAAAATCTTTAGTTCCGGAAATAAAGTAAGTTGGGATGTCAATCCGGCGAAAGGCCTTAATCGTTGAATCTGTTATTTTTATCCAATCTTTCCAGAAATTTGGATAGGCATTCATTATGGGTTTTTGTTTTGACCAATTTCCTTTCCTTAGCTTCCCGAAAACATGTAAAATTTTTTCGTACTTAACAATGGCTGTTGTTGAGTCCTGACATTTTTCATAAAAGGTTCTTACCTGAGAAGCCAATAGAGTATCTATGGATTCAGAGGGGGTGGCCAAAGCAATAAGGCCTTTCAGGTCATTTCTTTGGTTAGCTACCAGAGGCAGAAAATTGCCTCCCTGACTATGGCCCAAAAGCATTAAACGGGATGTATCAATTAAGGGTCTTTTTTTAAGAAAGTCCAATGCGGCATGGACATCATTGATAAAATGACTTGCTTTTATGGCATTTAATCTTAAGCTGTTTTTATAGGTATAAGTTCTTTTGTCATAACGTAATGTGGCTACGCCTGCATCTGCTAAGGTGTCCGCAAGGGCTTGGAAATTTTGAATGGTATCGCCATGTAAATCCGGATAAAGACAGCGACTTCGGGAATTTTTCAAAACAATGCGTTGATTCCGGTCATTAGGTCCTGAACCATGCACAAAAACCATCCCGGGGAAAGGACCTTTGCCTTCCGGGTAAGTCATTGTGCCTTTTAGCACCAAAGTGTCACTGATGAAACTTACTTGCTTGTGTTTCTGCCCTGTGGAAGAAGAAGCCAACAGCAGTAGTAGAAAAGTAAAGGACAGCAAACGCATAAAAATTCAATATCAAGGGTTATGGCTAAAACGGTTTTGAAACAATGACGGATCCGGCATTCCCGCCAAATCCTGCTGCATTGATCATTATCTTTCTAACAGGGGTTTGACACGTATTATTTTTAATGGGGTATGGGAATTCAGGAATTTGCTGGGTATTCAGGATAGATAAGGCTTGAACCAGGGATAAGGCGGCTGATGCACCAAATGTGTGGCCGATTTGCCATTTATTGCTGTAAAGCATGGGTAAGTTGCTCCCAAAAACATCCCTGACTGCTTTGGCTTCAGCCTGATCACCCTTTACCGTGCCAGGCGCATGCATAAGGATAAGGTCTACATCAAAACCGGTATCGGCATCCTCTAAAGCCATTTCCATGGCTCTTTTAAAACAAGTCCCTTCTAAGGAAATACCTGTAAAACCTTGGAGCGGTTCATTGCCAAAACCCACTGCTTCCAATAAAATATTGGTTTTTTCTCCTGCAAAATTTTGCCGGCTTAAAGGTTCCAGGAGGAATGAGGCAGCGCCTTCTCCCAAAATCATTCCGTTTCGAGGGTTATTGGCTAATGGCCTGGATGGATAATCAGCATCTGAATCAGTGCTATAAATTTTTAAAGCCTGCATTTGGGCTAAGGTAAAAGGGGTGAGGGGTGCTTCACTGCCCCCTGCCAAAAACAAGTCTGCCATACCGGATTTTAACCAGGCCATTCCATTTCCTAAAGCCTGAATGGCAGTGCTGCAGGTAATTGAATGGCTCAGGACAGGACCATTCAAAGCCAGATCAGCCATGACCCAACTCGAAAGGTTGCCAAGGGTAGTGGTAGGAGAGGCATAAGGTGAGGCTTTACCCTTACCGGTATTCATGTAATCATGGTAGTGCTTTTCAAAGGTAGCGGTTGCTCCCCTGGAGGAGCCTATGTTAATGCCTACCTTGGTACCGGGAGGAAATTCGTTTTTTTTTATGGCTTTCCGGCTTGCCAAGATGCTAAGCAAAACGCTCCTATCCAGCTGTTTATAAGCGTTGTGCGATTGCTTAAGGTTATCAATGTCCTCATCTAATTTCTTCGGGAGAGCTGCCACCGGGAAGGTATCCCCATCAATTTGCTGGTGAGTAATATAGGCTTTAGGACCCAATAAATTACTCATTTCTTCATTGGTACCCCATGGACCTAATGAGCCCATTTGGCGAATTCCTATGTGTTGTTTTTCGGGCAAGGTTTTGGTCTTAAAAACTTGATTGCTTACTTTTTAACAAAATTTAGCCAAATAGCCGTTCAACCCTGCTTACTTTTCCGGATGGCATTGAGGCCTTTTTCAATTCCCCGGTAAAGCTGTTCTAATTCGTCCGCTAAAATACAATAGGGCGGCATCAAATAGATGACATTGCCTAAGGGCCTGATAAGGAGGCCTTTTTCCAGGAAAAAGGGTTTTAGGTAATCCGAAATATTACTGAAGTAGCCGGTTTCTTTACCGCTATCAACTTCCACTGCCAAAATCGTTCCCGTATAGCGAACCTCTTTGACAGCCGGATGATCACTGACTTTTTCCTTAAAATGCTTGTGTTTTCGGGTGATTTCCGTAATGTTTTCCTGGGTTTCTGTTTTCTGAAGTATTTCCCAACTGGCGAGGGATGCCGCACAAGCTACAGGGTTGGCTGTGAAAGAATGCCCGTGGAATAAAGTTTTCATTTTATCCGAGTCATAAAAGGCATCGTAAATAAATTGGGGTGCGCTTGTGATACCAAGTGCCATTGTCCCACCGGTTAATCCTTTGGAAAGACAGATTACATCAGGTTTCACGGAAAGTTGATCAGAAGCAAAATGGGTCCCTGCCCTACCAAAGCCAACCATGACTTCATCTGCAATCGTAATCAAATTATTGCTCCGGGATAATTCGATCAGGGGTTCCAGTGCCTCCGCTTCGTACATTTGCATACCTCCTACCCCTTGTACCAAAGGTTCGAAAATGAATCCGGCTAATTCATCTTTTTGGTTTAGCAGATGTTTTAGCTGGCTAAGGGATTCATTTTCCTGTCCGGGATAGGGCGGATCAATATATTCCACCTCAAACAAATGGTTATGGAAAGGTTCTGTGAAAGCATCCCGTGCGCTTACAGCCATTGCTCCGAAAGTATCCCCATGGTAACTGTTGTTAAATGCGATAACCTTTTTTTTGTGAGTGTAGCCCAAATTGTACCAATATTGGATGGCCATCTTTAGGCCGACTTCCACCGCTGTCGAGCCATTATCGGAAAAGAAAATTTTGGCCTGATTATCCGGCAGGCTATCCAATAAATGCTCACTTAATTGAACGGCCGGGGGATGTGTAAAACCAGCAAAGATAACGTGCTCAAGCGTTTTAAATTGCTCAGCAACCTTTTCGGCAATGTAGGGATGCCCGTGCCCATGGAGGTTTACCCACCACGAGGATATACCATCAAGGTAGGCTTTGCCGTTTTCATCGTAAAGCCAGGCACCCTCCCCTTTGACAATGGGGACACTCATTGGCGCTGTTTTCATTTGGGTAAAAGGATGCCAAATTGATTGAAAGTCCCTATCGGCTAAGCTCATGATCTTTTAATTTTTGATCGCCATTTGCCGGCGTATCTTTGAATGACTGAATGGTCAAAAAAGTTTTCAGGATTCAGGTGGCCAATTTTGGGGGTTTGGGCATAATTTAAAATCCAATCTTCTCCTTCGGGATAATGCCGGCCGTTTATTATCAGTCCTTCTATAGGTATTTTGCGGTTTTTCAGGGCTTCAATGGAAAGCAGGGTATGGTTAATACTGCCCAGGTAATTTTGGGAAACAAGAATGACGGAATCTGCCAATTTTGGGATTAGATCAATCACCAGGCTTTGGTTATTCAACGGAACCATAAGGCCTCCCGCGCCTTCAATTAATAATTCATTTTTCGTTGTTTCAGGGATCTTAAAGGCTTCAAGGCTTATGGCCTTACCATCCTTTTTAGCGGCATCATGGGGTGAGGCAGGGGTTTGAAGTTTGTATGTCTCCGGGTGTATGTTTATGTTGCCGCTTGTTAAGCGGGCTACTTCCATACTGTCTGAATCGGCTAAATTACCGGCTTGAATGGGCTTCCAATAATCTGCCCCTAATGTTTCCGCCAATACAGCTGATGCCAGGGTTTTACCAATACCTGTTCCCGTACCTGCTATGAAAGTTTTGTGCATGAGAAATGGTTTATCAATTTTTTGGACCTTTTTGGATGGCTTCTACCAACCCATTTACCTCTTCTTCAGTATTGTAACTATGGAAACTAACCCTTAACCGTTCACTGCCTTTAGGGATTGTTGGTGCCAAAATTGGTCGGACATCATAGCCGGATTTCTGAACAAATCCTGACAAATTTTTAACAGTATTGTTGCCGGGTATGATTACTGATCGTATTGGACCCGTCCCGGGAATTATTTCGTAACCTTTTTCTTTTAGTAATTCTTCAAATTGATGCCCTAACCTTAAGACTTTTTCCCTCTGATCCTTAAGTTCGGGGAAAACTTGGTAAGCCTGGTCAATGGCAAAAATGTTCAGGGGTGGCAAAGCGGTGGTATAAATAAAAGGTTTGGCAAAATTGATCAAATAATCTTTTAAGGTACTAGTACCCAAAATGGCAGCGCCTTGGTTTCCAATGGCTTTACCAAAAGTATGAATACGGGAAAAGACTTTATCCTGTATACCTTTTTCCTGAACAATGCCGGCTCCTTTTGACCCCCTTATTCCCGTTGCATGGGCTTCATCCACTATTAAAACGCATTCATTTGACTCACAAAAATCAACCAATTCCTTTAAAGGGGCCTCATCCCCATCCATGGAATAAAGGGACTCTACCAAAACCACAACATGTCCTTTTGCAAATTGAAGTTTCTTCTCCAGGCTTTCCAAATCATTGTGCCGGAACCCGAATGTTTCAGCATAACTCAATTGGATTCCTTGCCGAAGGGATGCATGGATATATTGGTCAAAAAGGATGGTATCATCTTTTCCCAATAAACAACTCAAAAGGCCTAAATTGGCTTGATAACCGGAATTGAACACCAATGCCGATTCAGCCTCATGAAAATAGGCTATTCTGTTTTCAAGGGATTCGATAAAGTCACTGTTTCCGCGTAAAAGCCTGGAGCCTGTGGAGCCCGTGCCCAGAGGTTGTTCATGAAGTTGTTTTAGTAGGCTTTGTTGAATGAAAAGCGATTGGCTTAATCCCAGGTAATCATTGGAAACAAAATCCACTAAGCCTGTATTTTGGCTTAATGTACGAAGGGCATTCTCAGCTTTCCTTTTATTCAGGGCTTGCTTTAACCTTCCCGTCAAATCCATAAAGGGGAATTTATACACCCTTGGCTATCAAAACCCGGGGTGTTGCGAAGATAAAAATGAACTATTTACTGCTGGGCCTTTTGTTTAGGATTACGCTTTTTCTTAGACTGGGGATGTCCATTGCTTTCAAGGGGTAAGGGTTCCATACCGAAAGCTTTTAACATCTCAAGGTCTTCATCGAACCCGGCTGTGGGTGTGGTTAATAATTGATTACCAGAGTGAATTGAATTGGCCCCTGCAAGGAAACACAAGAACTGTTCCGTTCGGCTCATGTCATTCCGGCCGGCTGACAACCTTACCATGGATTTGGGCATTAAGATTCTGGCTGTGGCTACCATACGAACCATAGATTCCATAGGTACATCGGGTTGGTCTTCTAACGGAGTGCCCGGTATTTTTACCAATTTGTTAATGGGAACGGATTCAGGCTGTTTTTTCAGGTTTGCCAGGGTTTTAAGCATATCAATCCGGTCATCATCGGATTCGCCCATGCCAATTATACCACCGGAACAGACAGTTATACCGGCATCTGTGACAGATTCAAGGGTGTTCAAGCGGTCTGTGTAACCCCGTGTTGAGATGATCTCATTGTAGTAATCATCGGAAGTGTCCACATTGTGATTGTACGCATAACATCCGGCCTCCTTCAGCTTTTGGGCTTGTTCATCGTTAAGCATTCCCAAAGTGCAGCAAACTTCCAGGCCCATATCATTCACCTGGCTTACCATGTCCAGCACCTTATCAAAATCCCTGTTACTCCGGACCTCCCGCCAGGCCGCACCCATGCAAAAACGGGATGCTCCGCCCTCTTTGGCTTTTTGTGCGGCATTTACCACGGTATCGACATCCAATAGCTTGTGTACATCAACGCCGGTATTGTACCGGGCAGCTTGGGGGCAATAGGCGCAATCCTCCGGGCACCCTCCTGTTTTAATGGATAAAAGGGAAGCAATCTGGCATTTGTGTTGGTCATGGTTAGCCCTATGGATCTGAGCACCATGATAAACCAAATCAATTAGAGGTTTATTGTAGATTTCCTGTATTTCTTCAAAGGTCCAATCATTTCGGTGTTCAGTCATATTGGGATTTTTTTTGCAAATTTAGTAGAATTAATTACCCGGACAAGCACATGGGTAAAGCGCTTTATCCACACCTATCCATAAAAAAAGGGCCGGAAAAATCCGGCCCTTCAATTATTCTCGGGATTTACGGATTTTATTTTACAAGCAATCTTCCGTTTGAAACCCCTTTTTCAGTCTTGAGACGGTAAATGTAAGTCCCGGGGTTCAGGTCACCACGGTTAATGGTGATTCTGTGCTGACCCGCTTTTTGTTGGCCATCCACTACGGTTTTGATAGCCTGTCCATTTACGTTATAAATCTTTAGGCTGACCATGGAATTGGTATTCAGCCTGTATTTAATTTTGGTCTTATTGGTGAACGGGTTGGGGTAAACTTCAAGGCCCTCAACCTGATGGTTATTGGCAAAGCCTGATCCTCCTTCATCCACAAAATTGTAATTGTTACAAGCCTTATCGTTCTTTTTAATGGTATCTATGCCAGAAAGCCAGTTAAAAGTTTCGAAGCAAACATCGTGATTTCCGGTATCAGGAATGTCATCAGCATCAAGGGTTGTGGTAACGATTGAAGTGTCCCCCATTGGTAAACCATCTGCCAAACCAATTAAGGAGCCACTCCAGTCGTCAGCTGTACTGTCTCCTACTAACCTTCTACTGTTGAGGATTCCTACCCCATTGGGTACATCCTTATTCCCGTAATTTTTTACCACGTATTGAAATTCTACGCCACCATTGGTGTCCAGATCCTTTGAAGGGTCAGGGGACATTATTTCTGAAACCCCTATATCCCATACTTCTTTTTTAACATTGAAAGTCTGGCAAAAGGTATCATTGCTTTTATTGGTATCAGCCCCGGATTCCGCAATAATACACATATCATTTTCCCCAATTTCAAAAGTAGGCGAGGTTATCCGGTATAGGACTGTCGCGGGAGAAAGATTAATTCTTATGCCCGAATCAATTTGCTGATTCACGTCCAGGTTTAAGGTGTTGGTGATTGAATCGGATACGACATATTTAACCGTGATCTGATCGCCTGAATTAAAGCTGGAACCACCTTCATTGAGTAGTTGAGTGCCCACACCATAAATGGTCTCCCAATAGGCGGTATCATTGTTAAGTGATGGTGAAGGTTGAATTAAAGTGGGCGTAATATCCTGAGCCTTTAAACTCCCGGTAAAAGCCACTGATAAGAGAAATGCTGCTGCTAAAATTTTGGTAATTTGTCTCATAATGATTTTCTTTTTTATATTAATATAATGTTAAGCTGCGAATTTAAAAAAATCCCATTTTTCTTTGCTGTAAACCAAAAATACCTCTTAATATCTCATGATATTTTTTGTTAATGGTAAAATCGGTTTGGACTCTCCTCCAAAGGGCAAGATGTATTGGATGCCAAAAAGGTTGCATAAAGAAGATTTTATTCAAGGGGCTTATGATTTTTGTAAGGATGATAAACCTTGGTTTTTACCCGTTGATTTTTTCTTTTGGAGTGGATCTAAAGCCCGTTTAAATGCTGGCTATAAGTGGAGTCTAAAAAATTTGAAAGCCGTTCCGGATAATTCTCAAACGCTTCATTTTATAGCCCATAGTATGGGTTGTGCATTTGCTGAGGGGGCCACAAAGGGTTTTTACGAAGCAGGCTTTAAAATCGGAAAGGTCATTCATATCAATTGTTTTCAGGCCGCTGACCTTGAAATAACAACCATGGATCGAGATTTCACGGTGGATTACCAAATGACGGATGATCCCCTGATCAACAATATTTTCCTGAAATCCTTTTTTATTGCCAGGCCTGGCTACATAACGGGAGTCGATTACGCCATTTATGAACCCTCAGGGATTAAGCAATTTGTTAAAAAACACAGGGGCCCTATGGGTCTTTGGGGGCAGGCCTTTTGGGACCATCTGAAATCACATATATCCCGTTAATAGAGGATTCTTAAGCGGATGGCATAAGGGATCTCTTTTATGGCTTCCACAACGTTATCGTCATAGTCCCTTGAAATATCCGTTATTAAATAACCGACTCCGGATACGGTTTTTAAGTATTGGGCTAAGATGTTGATACCGTGGTCTGCAAAGATGTTGGCAATCTTTGCCATCATGCCCGGATGATCCTGGTGGATATGGATTAGCCGGTGAGCATCTTCAAAAGAAGGCAATTGAACGTCCGGGAAATTCACACTTGTATTGATCGAGCCTGAGTTAATAAAATCAATGATGTTTTGGGTGACAAAAGTCGCTGCTTTGAACTTTGATTCAACCGTAGTACCACTGATATGGGGTGTTAAAATAACATTGGGTAATTTCTGGAGGTTGGATTGGAAATCCTGTTCATGGGTTTTCAGGTTATCTTCTTCGGGGAATCTGTCAATACCAGCTCCGCCAAGCTTACCACTTTTTAAATGAATGGCAAGGGCCCCATTATCCACCACTTTTTCGCAACTTAGGTTCAGGAAAATAGCACCTTCCTTCATCCACTCGAAGGCCTGTTCATTAATGAAATTACGGTTTTCGTCCAGATCAGAAATGTGAAGGGATATTACATCCGACACTTCCAGGAGCTCTTGTAAATCCAGGCACTGTTTGGCATTGCCCAAACCTTCTTTATGCACTTTATCGTAATAATAAACCTGCATTCCCATGGATTCGGCCAGGGTACTCAATTGGCTACCTACATTGCCATAACCAATAATGCCTAATTTTTTCCCAAACAATTCATAAGAACCTTTTCGAACCTGATGTACCATCCCTTGGTGGAGATCTCTGCTTTGGTCCGGTACCTGGCGGGTTAGCATGATCATTTCTCCCAAAGCCAATTCTGCCACACTACGGGTATTCGTATGGGGTGCATGAAACACCACAATGCCCTTTTCCCGGCAAAGGTCATAATTCATGTTTACCCTTTCTCCCCCATAGATACCAACCGCAAGTAAACGGGAGGCTTGATTCAGTGTTTCATCAGAAATGCTGGTTTTTGAATTGATAGCCAGGATAGAAGCTTCCTTTATCTTTTCCTGAAATTCTTTTTTGCTTATATGGGGATGAATGAATTCCACATCATATCCCTCTGAATCAAATAATTCAGAAGCTTGATTAGGAATGTCATTCATAATCAATAACTTAATCCTGTTCTTGGGATAAGAAATGGCCATCGGAAGCTTATTCTTAAACAGGAATTCGTCAAAGCTTGGTGTCACATGGTCGGCTTTTTCCAGTAAATTGGCCCTTTCTATATTTTCTGTAAAAGCAAAAAAGCGCTGGGCCAGCCCAGATTCGCGAATTTGGAAATCAGTGTATCCATCTCCGATTACGTAGATATCTCCTTCTAAGTCAAGGTTTTCAAGCTGCTTAACCTTTCCGTTTTCCTGGGCCAGGTAATTGTTTTCATCAAATCCGTTGATTTTACCGCTATTGTCAAACTTGAATGAATTGGCGAAAATGTGATCTTCACGAATGTTATATTCCCCTACAATGGGGGCGATATATTCTTTAAAACCCCCGGAAATGATGTAAATTTTATCCGCGTATTTTTTAAAGAAGTTTTCATTGCGTTTGATTGAAGTGGAAATATTGCGCTTTAAAACCCGGACAAGTTGCTCGATGTCGTCTTTATCTGCCTCAAGCATCTGAAGGCGCTTACCCAGGGATTCAGGGAAAGATAGTTTGCCTTCCATGGCGAGGCTTGTGTATTCTTTGATTTTGTTTAGCCGCTTATCCTGTTCAGGATCATTCTGAAGTGCAATTGCGGCTAACTCATCCAAAGCCTCAAACCTAATGAATGTACTGTCGAAGTCGATAACAAAATATTTCTCACTCATGGTATTATAGCTTTAAAAATGGGCGCAAAGATAAGAATCTCTTTTTGGAAGCTTTTGAAAATGGTTTGAAATTAGTTGGATGCTTGTTTTTTAAGGCCTTTTGAAATATTTATGGCTTTTTAGGGGAACCTGAATGGCCATTCCTCCTGATTTTTTTGGGTTAAAGCCTTTTTCTTTTCCAATTGTTGGGAAAATTTTTGATTTTTGCCATAAATGCCGGTTTATGAATAACATATTAGTACCCACTGATTTCTCAGAAAACTCGAAAAATGCATTGGCCTTTGGTTTTCACTTGGCTAAAGCATTAAATGCCAAAATTCATTTATTCCATGCCTATCACATCCCATACATCCATGCGGAAATGCCTGCCGGGATGTATCAAACAGCCATTAATGAGGCTGAGCAGGAAGCTTACCAAAATATGGAAAAATTGGCCTCCGAAGTTTTGATAAAAGGAACCGGGGATGAAGTGTCCTATGCTTATCAAGCCAAATTGGGTTTTGCTGTTGAGGAAATCCTCAATGAGGCAGAGGAGCAATCAGTGGATATGATTCTCATGGGAACTCAGGGTATTAATGGTGTGGCTGATGTCATTTTTGGTAGCATCACCTCAAGTGTGATTGATAAAGCAAATTGTCCGGTTTTAGCGATTCCTGAAAATTCTGAATATAAAGGACTGGATAACATTGCTTTCACGACCAGTTATGACGACTCTGATTTGGTGGCTTTGAAGAGGTTGGTAAATTTTAGTGCGCTCTTCAATGCTAATATTAAAGTAGTTCATGTCAACAAAGAAGGGAAGGACATTGAAAAGCAGGAAGAAGAAAACTTTAAGGCGAAGATTAGTTCAGAAATTGATTATGCCAAACTTGAATTTGAAGTGTGCGAAGATGATGATGTGGCTGAGGGAATTAATCATTACATCAATGAACATAATGTGAATCTTATTGCTATGATGAAAAAGAAACGAGGGATTTTTAATAGCCTTTTTCATCGCAGCATAACTCACAAACTGGCTTTTCATGCCAAGGTCCCCTTACTGATATACCATGAATAATAGCCTGTTTTCCGTCCCTAATTGGACACTTTCAGCCATTTTCTTTTGAACCCGTTTTATCCCTGAAAATGGTTGGAAATTGGTGCTGCTTATTAGGCAACAAGTTGGCCAATTTCCAGGGTACCCTTTCCCGGAAATCATACTGACGAACCGGGCAATCTGATATCGTACAAATGGGGCAGGAAGAAGGCCTGCAAGGGTCTGCATGGACGAAAAATTCTACCGTATTACCCATTTCATGGTTTACCAAAGTCTCCAACGATTCCACCTCTTCATGAACCTCTTCTAATTGATCGTACCATGGAAGGGTTAAGTGGCAATCAATATGGAGTTGGCTTCCGTATTTCTGAACCCGGAGGTTGTGAATGTCTATCCATTTATCCCGCCTTTTTTCATTCAGGACGTTAATGATGGATTCCAATGTTTCATAATCGGCTTCATCCAGCAACCCTGCTATGGAACTTCTGATCAGCTTGAAGCCGGTAAAAAGGATAAAAAACCCGAATAATACGGTTAAAACATTATCCAACCAATAGATTTTTGTCCAATAAATGATCCCTAAACCAATGATTAAAGCGATACTGGAATAAGTATCCGTTAGTAAATGTTTCCCGTCAGCCGTTAAGGTGGGGGAACTATGTTTTCTGCCTTGCTTTATTAAAAAGTAGCCTAAGCCCCAGTTTACCATACCGCCTATCCCCGTTAGAAGAATACCAATGCTTAGCTGGTTTAGCACCTTAGGAAAAAAGAAGCCATAGATGGCTTTCCCGATCATGGTAAGCCCGGCAATGAAAATCAGCCCCCCTTCAAAACCTGCTGAAATAAATTCTATTTTACCGTGACCATAAGGATGATTTTCGTCCCGGGGAAGGGAAGAAAAGTAAATACTGAATAAGGCGAAAGCTCCGGCTGCCATATTGATGAGGGATTCCAACGCATCCGTCAGAATGGCATTGGAATTGGTCAGGAAGTAGGCCAGGAATTTTAGGCCTCCGAGCAGTAAGGTAAAAAAAAGTACCGCTGCCATAGAGCGGAACTTCATTGAGGCTTTCGTAGTAAAGGCCAAGGTAAAAATGTTTTAAAAGCCCTCGAAAGTTACGAAATCAGTCTTGTAAACGAGTATTAGAATTTTTTTTTGGCTGAATAGTAATCTAATGGGTTGCTAACAGGGTCTTACAATATGAATAAAATTTCTGTATGTCAAGGGGTTAAAAACTGGTAAATGCGATACTTTGGGGTTTAATTAGCCCTTACCCACTAATTCCTTTGGCGGGGAAGTCTTGATATACCATCTCAGCATTTTCCTGGGTAGCTTCTTGCCACTTATCTATTTTAAATTGAAAGCAAGCGATGCCGCAAGTAGGAAGGATATCCGCCTTCTCATTACTCAACTCTATGGCCAATTCGCTAATGGCAGGATTATGACCGAATATTAAGACCGTGTCGATGTTATCATCTAATTCAAATATTTTTTCCTGGATGGTTTCGGGTTCGGCATTGTAAAGTTTATCCCGGGTTTGGATTTTATCTTCCGGGTATTCAAAAGCATCGGCAAAAATTCTTGCCGTGTTTAATGCTCTTAATGCACTACTGCTAAGAATCAGATCCGGATTAATGGCTTGCATTTTCTGTTTTTTACCCATTAATTGAGCATCCTGCCTGCCCTTTGTGGCTAAATCCCGGTTGAAATCCTCTTGCCCTGGTACTTTTTCTTCTGCTTTTGCATGACGAATGAAATAAACGGTTTTCATTAGGATTTCCATTTGTTTTATAGGGTGCAAAATTAAGGTTTCGGGCAAAGAAATGATTGAATCGGGTGACCCTTTAATTCAAAAGGTTAGACAATCAATTGCTGGTAAAGCGATATTAATTGCGCTTTTGGAAAAATCCCGTTAAAGATAAAGGATAAAAATGAGTAGAAAGCTTACGGGTATATGTTTTTTCCGGGGGCCTCTCTTACTCTTGCTTGATTTCTTTATATAAAGGACTTTCCATTAGGTCACCTAAAGTATCGATGTCATTAAGCTCCTCTAATAAAAAATAGTTTTTATCGTGCTTTTTTAATGTTTCGAGGGTTTCTGTAAGCAAATTGCTTGTACTCCAGCTTTTTCCGGAAAAAATTGCCGGTAAATAAGCTTTCATCCCCAGCAGATAATACCCTCCGTCCATAGCCGGACCGATTACAAAGTCATATTCATCAAGTTTCTGGAAAGCCGTTTTCAAATGATGGGTGCCTAAGCCGGGACAATCACTACCAATGATTACTGCTTTTTGGTAATATTTAAGGTTTTCAATAAAGGCAGCACCCATTTTTTCTCCCAAATCGCCACGGGATTGTAGATCTTTTCTGAAACCCGGTAAGGTCCATTCATCACTTGAGTCAATAAAGTTACTGTAAAAGACTTTTTTGGGATATGGCAGGTCTTTAGTGACTTTAGCCGTGTGGTTTATTAAGGTTTTATAAAGCCATAAGGCCTTATGATCTCCAATTTCTTCAGCCAGGCGGGTTTTTACTTGCCCTTCAACCGGGTTTTTGACGAAGATCATAAGTACGCCTTCCTCATTCATAAACCGGTTCTCCTTTTTTAAGCCATCTTCCCCAATCTTTCGAATAAGTGTGGACTTTTTTGGTCTTTTGGCTTTGGTTATTATACACTGGGTAGCCGGCATTTACCCAACCAATGATGCTGCCGTAAAGATTATAAACGTTTTTAAAACCTTTTGCTTCTAATCGGGCCCCGATTTTTTCACTTCGATAACCTACGGTACAGTAAGTCACAACTGTGGCATTTTTAGGGATATTTTTCAATTTGCTTTTTTGGTAATTGTCATACCCTATCCAAATCGCATCTTTCAAATGGCTGACTTGGTATTCCTTTTTTTGTCGGGTATCCAGTAAATATACCGAGTCATTTTTCTTTAATTTATCATGGAGGTTGTCAGGCTTGATCAAGGTTACTTCGTGACTATAAAGTTGTTCAAGCTTTTCTTCAAAGGATTGGGCATTTTGTGCACAAGCCACAAATCCGATCATGAAAATGGCGCCAAAACCGATTAACGTTATTTTAAGGAAAAACTTTTTCATAAGATGCTTCATTTATATTGTGTAATAGCCAACAATGAAAAACTGCTTTTAAGGCTTAAAACCATTTGTCAAAAATAGCAGGCTACCATAATATCTATTGTTATTTTAACGACAAAAGCATAGTAAGCCATTTTATAAACCTTTTATCAATTAAGAAAATTCCCTGCTTTAATGGAAAAGTGGCTATTAATAATTCTGCAATTTTGTAATGGGTTATCTGTTAGCCTAATCGAAAGTTAATGGAATGAGTTGTCTTTTCTTAGTGCCTACCCCGGTTGGAAATCTTGAAGATATAACCTACAGAGGGGTACGGATTTTGCGCGAAGTTGACCTTATTTTGGCGGAGGATACAAGACAAACCAAAAAATTATTGCAACATTACGCTATAGACAATTCATTAAAAGCCTATCATCAAAACAATGAACATCAGTTGACGGATAAATTGGTAGCGACATTAAAACACGTTGAAAGGAGCTATGCATTGGTTTCTGATGCTGGTACTCCGGGGATTTCCGATCCAGGCTTTATGTTGGTTCGAAAATGTCGGGAAGAGGGTATTGGCGTGGAATGTTTACCCGGTCCCACAGCTTTTATCCCTGCCTTAGTACAATCCGGATTGCCTATGGATAGATTTGTGTTTGAAGGTTTCCTGCCGCATAAAAAAGGAAGGCAAAAAAGGCTGGGCCAACTTGCTGAAGAAACCCGGACAATTGTGCTTTACTTGTCCCCTCATCGTTTAATTAAAACATTAGACCAATTGATAGAACATTTTGGCCGGGAAAGGCAGGCATTCATTAGCAGAGAATTGACAAAAGTTCATGAGGAAAATAAAAAAGGGACTCTTGGCGAGCTTAAGACGCATTTTGAATTAAAAACCATAAAGGGAGAATTTGTTCTTATCATTAATGGGAAAACCTAAATTTTATTACCACCTTGCCTTAAGTTTGGGCTCCCCATTATTACTTTGGATGGCTTGGCCCCCTTTTCCATTTACTTGGCTGGTATTTGTAGGTTTTGTGCCATGGTTATTCCTTGAAGAGCAGTTTACCAAAAATCCTAATCGGAACTTCAGAGAATTTATAGGGTGGATATACTTAGGCTTATTGGCCTGGAATGCCCTAACCACTTATTGGGTTACATTTGCCACCGTGGGAGGTGGTTTAATGGCTTTATTTGCCAATGCCATTTTAATGACCATTCCTTTTGGGTTTTACCATTGGGCCAGAAAGAACCTTAAATGGGATTCTGGACCTGCTTTGATGCTTCTTTCGGGGCTTTGGTTTTCATTGGAGTTGCTTCACCTTAACTGGCAATTAGCTTGGCCTTGGTTAAATCTGGGGAATGTGTTTGCTGAAAAAGCAAATTGGGTGCAATGGTATGAATACACAGGCACTTTTGGAGGCACACTTTGGATATGGTTGGCCAATATTATTGGTTTTTATTTACTGAGGGCATTTCATATTTCCAGCTCAAATTCAAATCGGCAAAGGGTTGGTATACTGGGTGCTTTATTTGTATTGATTATTAGTATTCCCATCTTTTGGAGCTATTCAATTGATATCGATGAAAAAGTGGATTACCATATTGAGGCCGTGCTTATCCAACCTAATCTGGATCCTTATTCGGAGAAATTTGATGAAGATAAATATGATAAGCAATTAAAACATTTTTTCCGCTTAAGTGCTCAAAAAACGGATTCCACAACTGATTTGCTGGTGTGGCCTGAGACTTCTATCCCGGGAAATTTTCATCAGGCGTATTTTTCCCGGGCTGAAAGGATAAAAAAGATTAAAGATCATTTAAGGCAATATCAGGATGTAAAATTGATGTGTGGTGTCAATACTTACCTGATTTATGATGAAAAGGCTACACCCACTGCAAGGAAAAAAGGAAGAAGTGATCAATATTATGATATGTTCAATGCTGCTGCTTTAATTGATACCAACGATCAGACCCAATTCTATCACAAATCGAAGCTTGTCCCGGGTGTTGAAAAAATGCCTTATCCCGGGGTTCTGGGTTTTCTGCAGGAGTTGGCAATAAATATGGGTGGAACGTCTGGTAGTTTGGGTAGTCAAAAAGAGGCCTCCTTATTCAAGATTAATGACTCATTTAAAATTGCGCCGGTTATTTGTTATGAATCGGTTTTTGGAAGTTATGTGGGGGATTTCGTGCGAAAGGGTGCGGATGTTATTACTGTGATTACTAATGATGGTTGGTGGGGTAAAACAGCGGGGTATAAGCAACATTTTAAATATGCCGTTTTAAGGGCTATTGAAATGCGCAGGAGTATTGCCCGGTCAGCCAATACGGGAATCTCAGGCTTTATTACCGCTGAAGGGAAAATGCACCACAAAACGAAATATTGGGTAGCGGATGTAATAAAAATGAAAGTTCCCGTTCGCAAGGGTCAAACGTTTTATGCCGTTTACGGGGATTATTTGGGTTATTTTGGAACCATGGTGGCCGGCATATTGGTTTTAGCAATGGTTGGTCAGGGAATCAGGGCATGGTGGAAAAAGGGTTGATTTATAAAAACTCGAACCCCTGCCAAACCAGTCTTTCTTTTTAAGTTTAAGATTTTAAAGGTTTTGAAATTAAATGGCTAAAATTTTGTTTATTTGAAATAGAAAACTAAAAAAGAAAAATATGATGGTAAAAAAGTTTTTGAGCGTTCTCTTTTTATTTGGTTTAGCTTTTGGTTTACAAGATGTTAAAGCCCAACAAGGTAAAGAAGAACAAAAAGGTCAACCCAAAATTAAATTCGAAAAAACGTCCCACGATTTCGGTAAGATCCCCCAAGGCAAAAATGCCAGTTATAGCTTTAAATTTACTAACACTGGTAATGCCCCTTTACAATTAAAAAATGTAAAGCCCTCTTGTGGGTGTACCACCCCTCATTGGCCCAAAAAACCTATTCGCCCCGGCGAAAGCGCCAAAATAAAAGCTGTTTATGATGCCGGTTCTCCGGGTCGTTTTCACAAATCCATTACGGTGAAAACCAACATGGAAAACAATGGCACTAAAGTCCTTAGCATTAAAGGGCGCGTGAAAAAGAATAATTAATTTTTGGTTGGCAATTTCATGAAAATCCGCCTGTTAAGCGCTTAATAGGCGGATTTTTTGTTTAGGACTAATGCATAAAACGGGATTCGAGGATGGTTAGTAAATCCCTTTTGCTTTCCGGTTTAATTTTGTTTTTAGGGGGATTCAATGTATCCCCTGAACCAGAAATCAAATTTTTCAAAAGGACCCATGATTTCGGTAAAGTAAAACAGGATGGTTCTTATTCCCATGAATTTCCCTTCGTAAATGAAGGGGAAGCCCCTCTTCATGTGGAACGGGTTAAAACAGCATGTAATTGTTTAACACCGGATTGGCCTCAAAAGCTCGTTCAGCCTGGTGATACGGCTTCTATTAATGTAGATTTTTTCCCTACGCAAAAAGGCGATTTTTTTAAATCCATTCAAGTTCACACCAATTTGCCTAAGCAGCCCCTTCAAATCCTATACGTCAAAGGTCATGTTACTGAGAATAAGGAAAGGTAAGCGGACCCAAGCGAAAGGCTATTTCACACTGAATTTCCCGGTCGACTTTTATTACGAGTGAAAACTTAAGGTATCACCTTGCCAATTAAGGATTTTATACTGATTCAGATAATAATTTTCAGCCGGTTCTAAAGCAAGCCAAGTCCTGTATTTAAAAAACCATTTGATTCGTTTGGAAATAATTCCTTGAGTAATGTATGCATACAAATAGGGATGCACAATCATTTTGACGTATTTATAATGTTCTTCTCCGGAAAAGTATTGCAATTCCCTTTCTATCTCGTCTACTATCAGGATGGTGGGGTTTACTTCGCCGCTACCATGGCAAACAGGGCATTTTTCCGCCGTTGAAATTGCAATTTCCGGCCTTACCCGTTGCCGGGTAATTTGCATTATCCCGAATTTGGAAATGGGTAAAATAGAATGCTTAGCCCTGTCATTCTTAAGCATTTTACGCATGTAATCATTGATCTGCTTCCGGTTCTCGGCCTGGCGCATGTCAATAAAGTCTAAGACAATAATGCCTCCCATATCCCTTAAGCGTAATTGACGGGCAATTTCTTCGGCTGCTTCCTGATTGGTTTTAACAGCGTTTTCCTCTTGGGTTAGATTTTTGGTACGCTTACTTCCACTGTTTACATCAATAACATGCATGGCTTCTGTATGCTCTATCACTAAATACGCCCCTCCGCCAATATTGACCGTTTTACCAAATAGGGATTTGATCTGCTTATCAATGGTTAAGCTTTGAAATAATGGTTCTTTGCCGTTGTAGTGTTTTAAGATTTTGACTTGTTCCGGGGAAATTTGATGGATGTAATTTTTAAGCTGGTTGTAGACACTTTTGTCATCGACCATTATTTTATTAAAGGATTCATTAAGGAGGTCCCTTAACATAGTAGATGCCCTGTCAGCTTCCCCGTGAAGTTTTTTCTTATGCGCTTTAAGGTTTTGAAAAATCCGGTCCCATTTATTGATCAGCTCATTCAAGTCATCCTCCAGATCCTGGACCGTTTTACCTTCGGCAACGGTACGAATGATAACGCCAAAATTTTTGGGCTTTATACCGGAAATTACTTTTTCAAGGCGGTCTCGTTCATTTTTACTTTTGATCTGCTTAGAAATTGAGATATTATCCTTGAAAGGCATCAGGATGATTAAACGGCCCGCAAGGCTAAGCTCACAACTTAAACGGGGCCCTTTGGAAGATATAGGCTCCTTCATGAGCTGTACCACAATAGGTTGGTTGGCTTTCAGGACATCAGTAATTTTACCCTTTTTATCCAGTTCAGGCTTGAAATGAAAACGTTTTAAGCTACTGGTATTTAGTTTTTTACGATAAGTCTTGTCCACGAAATCCATTAAGGTGGGAAAGTTGGGCCCTAAGTCAAGGTAATGAAGGAAAGCATCTTTTTCGTGGCCTATGTCCACAAAGGCTGCATTGAGGCCGGATAGGATTTTTTTAACACGACCCAGGTAAATATCACCCACGAGAAAATCCTCACTGAGTTCCTCTTGGTGGAATTCAATAAGTTTTTGGTCTTCCAGAAGGGCAATCTGGGATTTATTAGAGTCCGATTCTATTATAAGTTCACGGTTCACACGCCACCTCCCGCTTTTGAGGTTAAGTCTTGGTTGGATGTAAGAGGATTAGCACCAGATTCAATGGCAATATCCCTTGGTTTCTTCATACCATAGGAAAATAAAAAGCAAAGAGGCTTTTAAAAAAGGTGAGAAAATGGTGCAGAATCGTAAGTAAAAAATGACTACTTACGCTTTTTGTGGCGATTTTGCCTTAAACGTTTCTTCCGTTTGTGGGTATTGATCTTTTGCTTTTTTCTCTTTTTACCGCTTGGCATAGTAATTTTTTTTATTTTTTCTTCAAAGTATTAATTTTTGACTTAGCCCTTTCTTTTAATTTGGGCTGTTCCACCATTTCCTTGTAGGTAGAATAAGCATCTATGGCTTTTTTAGTATTGCCCAGCTGTTCCTGTATTATACCCAGGTAACGATGGTTAAAAGCATTTTTAGGTTGAATACGTACTAACTTTTGAAAACGTTCCAATGCTTTATCAAATTGGCCTGACCTAATAGATAAAACGCCGAGATAAAATAAAGCCTTTCTATGTTCGGGATTCACCTTTAGGACTTCCTTTAATAAGCCTACCCCTTTCATCACTTGCCTTCTCTCTTTTATATAAGCCAAAGCCAGACCTGCTTTGGCATTGAGGTGATTCGGATCTATTTCTAAAACACGCTTAAAGGCTTTAACAGCGTTTTCTGTTGCATACTTGCTAATATTGGTATCGCGCCTGATTTCACGGGCTTTTTGGTATTGCTGCCCCACCTTAAACCAGGATTGGGTATCATTTTTTCTTTGAGCCCATTTTTTATGATACTCGGCAGCAATTAAAGGCCGGTCTTGGTGAGACCAAAAATGAGATATTTTAGGAATCAGGGTGCTATCCCTCGAACCTTTATTCAAGGCTTTTTCTAATTCCTTAATCCGTTGGGCTTGAGTATCAGGAAGGGTTTTAATTACCTTATCCTTATAACTACTGAATTGAAAATCAGTGGCAGCGGCTTTTTCTGGGGCTGATTGGTTTGTTGTGTCTTTGGTTACAAACCGGTCTTCTTTGGTAAGGGCTTCACTTTTATCTTTACCATGGAAAAAAATGAATGCGGTCAACCCAGCCATAATAAGAATGAGGGTTATTTGTAACAAAAAGGTTGGCCGCATTCACTTTCAATTTTAAGCGTTCTGGGTTTCAGAATCTTTTACCTTGTTTTTTACGCGTTCCGAGAAAGCTTTGGAAGGCTTGAATGATGGCACGTAATGAGGAGGGATTACAATGGAGGTATTTTTAGCAATGTTTCGGGCAACTTTTCTGGCTCGTTTTTTAACAATAAAGCTGCCGAACCCCCTGAAATAGATATTGTTCCCCTCACTCATGTTGTCTTTAACAACTTTAAAAAAGCTTTCCAGTACTTCTTGCACGTCTACCTTTTCTAGCCCGGTTTGAGAGGCAATTTCGGAAACTACATCTGCTTTTGTCAAGGCTTTTATACTTTTTAGGTTCAACAAAGTTTCTTTGAAAAGCGAGTGCAAATATAATCTTTTGCACTAAAACAAAAAATTGAGTTAGAAAACTTTACCCATTTTTCCGAATCAACAAAGTAATTTACTTTCTTTGGTAAATGTTTATTCAAGGCTGATTGTTTACCTCTTAGCCATTCTATTACGATTTTAACCTTATTTTCGCACCCTAATGAAGGAGCTGAGAGAAGCGTTAAATAAGTGGTTTGGTAAATATAAGCGGGATTTACCATGGCGCCGAACACATGATCCTTACCTGATTTGGCTATCGGAAATAATCTTACAACAGACCCGTATTGAGCAGGGACTTCCTTATTACAAGAAATTCGTAGAACGTTTTCCTGATGTTTTTCAATTGGCTGAGGCTAATGAGGAAGAAGTGCTCAACTTGTGGCAAGGCCTTGGTTATTACAATAGGGCCCGTAACATGCATCATACGGCAAAAGTTATCGCTACGGAGTACAACGGAGTATTTCCTGAAAGCCCGGAAGACCTGAAAAAGCTTAAAGGTATTGGCGATTATACTGCTTCAGCCATAAGTTCTATGGCTTTTGACAAACCTCATGCGGTAGTAGATGGCAATGTATACCGGGTATTAGCCAGAATTTTTGGTATTCGGGAAGCTGTTAATACTGCGCAAGGGAAAAAGGTCTTCAAACAAAAAGCCGAAACGTTACTGGACCGGAATCAACCGGGTACTTTTAACGAGGCTTTGATGGATTTCGGTGCTATTCAATGTAAATCGGCATCCCCAAAATGTGCAATTTGCCCGGTTCAGCAATATTGTTATGCCTTTCACCATAATGAAGTGGAAAAACTGCCTCTGAAATCAAAAAGGGTAAAAAAGAAGACTCGTTATTTTCATTACGTAGTGATGTGTGATACTTATGGCTTGTTACTCCGGAAAAGGGGAGATGAGGATATCTGGCGAAACATGTTTGATTTTCCATTGTGGGAAGCAAAAAATGGCGAAGTAATTAATAAATCCGATTTGGCTGATTGGCTAAATTTACCCTTTAAAAGGCTGGTCTATAAAAAGCAATTGGACCACGTATTAACCCATCAGAATATTAAAGCATATTTTTATTACTCAGATGGTATTTTTTCAGCCAAAAAAAATAAAAATTTTATATTTGTTCCATGGGCGCAGTTGGAAAACTATCCATTGCCGCGCTTAATCGAGCGTTTTATTGACAATTTTTTCGATTAAAATACGCATTGTAAAACCAAAAAGATATTGTTATGGCTATGGACAAAAATTCTCTTAATAAGGCAATGTTGATTGGTCGTTTGGGGGCTGATCCTGAAATTCGTTATACCAATAACAATGTACCCGTGGCTAACCTTAGCCTTGCCACCAATACGACTTATCGTGATAAGGATGGCAATAATCAGGAAAATACCGAATGGCACCGGGTTGTGGCATTTAATAAGTTGGCTGAAATTGCGGAAAATTATTTAGGCAAAGGTAGGTTGGTTTATATAGAAGGGCGACTTCAAACACGTCAATGGGAGGATAAAGATGGCAATACCAAGTATACCACCGAAATTATCGCGAATACTTTAAATATGTTGGGTGGTCGTGGCGATGGTCAATCACAAGGGGGCCAAAGCGTAGCCCAAGAACCACAATCCCAAAATCAGCAAAATAGCCAGGAGAGCCCAGAGCCCGGAGCTGATGAAGTGGACGATGACTTACCTTTTTAGTTTCCCGGTTTCAGAAATGGGAAAGGAGGTGTTAGGAATAATGGAGGCATATAGCTACCTTTGTGTCAGAAGGAATCTAAAGTAGGCTTTGGTAAATTTAATTAGTACCATTTCAAATGGGGTGGTCTTTCTTGAGGCCTTTGTAAGCAATGACCTTTCCTGGGAAATTCTTTGGCCATTGGTGGGTTTGGTTTTCCTTATACTGTGCTCAGGGTTGGTATCCGGTTCTGAGGTGGCTTTTTTTTCCATTAAGGGTAGTCAGTACTTCACCATTCGGGAAAGCAATTACCGCTACCATCAGGTGATTATCAATTTGCTTAAAACCCCTCGTTTGCTTCTTGGTACCATATTGATCGTTAACAACCTGATCAATATTGCCATTGTTATCCTTTTCACTATTCTTTCCAACCAGGTTTTTGATTTTCAGAACCACCCGGTGATTGCTTTTTTGATCAATGTGGTTGCCATTACATTTATACTGGTTTTGTTGGGAGAAGTGATCCCTAAGGTTTATGCCAATCAGGCCAATTTAAGCTTTGCCGCTTTTATGGCCTACCCCATGTTATTCATGCGGAAGGTGGTTTACCCCCTTGCCGCTTTTTTGGTTAAATTAATTTCTGTGCTTGAGAAAAGGGTTTCTTCCAAAAAACCTGATGTTTCCCTGGAAGATTTGAAAGAGGCCATTGAGCTAACAGCCAATGAAAAAACAGATTTTAGTGATAAAAAGATGCTTAGGGGAATTGTCAATTTTAGCAACATTACCGTCAAACAAATCATGACATTCCGTGTAGATACGGTCGCTTATAGTACTCAGGCTAAACTTTCGGATTTAATTAAGGATATAAATTACCACCGTTATTCCAGGATACCGGTTTATAGGGAAACTTTTGACAATGTGATTGGCATTTTATACATCAAGGATTTGGCTCCCTATATTCATGAAAATGATGATTTTAACTGGTTAACCCTTTTGCACAAACCCTATTTTGTGCCGGAAAGTAAGAAAATTGATGACCTTCTAAGGGAATTTCAGGCCAAAAAGGTTCACATGGCTGTTGTGGTTGACGAATATGGGGGTTCTTCCGGAATAATCACCATGGAAGATATTTTAGAGGAAATTGTGGGCGAAATACAAGATGAATTTGACGATGATGAGCTTTATTATTCTAAATTGGATGAGGAGAATTTTGTGTTTGACGGTAAAACCCCCCTTCATGATCTTACAAGGATCTTAGAATTGGATGAAACCACTTTTGAGGAACATAAAAAAGAGGTTGAAAGTATTGGGGGTCTGTTGATAGAATTGTTCAGCAGAATCCCTCAACCCAGGGAATCAATTGATTATAAGAACATTCGCTTCACTACGGAATCCTCCGATCGGAAAAAAGTCAGGCGTGTAAAAGTAACTTTATTGGCTTCCTCACCCGAATATCCATCAGAAAAAACGGAATAAAAAAGCTTCCGGAATGCAGAAACAGCTTTATTTTTTGGTCTTGATTTTGGTTGTTTTTTTTGTTTTCTATTCCGTGTATTATTATTCCAATTATCGGGTTCCGAATTCACCTGTGATCAATCAGATGAAGGATTTAAATAAAAGCGGTATGACTTTTAATCCCTGGAAAGATAGCCTTAAACAGCTCAATATTATTTATTCTCCCGGGAGTAACTTGGCCTTAAAGCGGTATATCCGTTATAAAGGTAAACAGCTTTCTGATACCAATGTGAGTATTACGTTATCTAAAACCCAAGCCCATTTTAACCTTGGGGAAATACCCAATAATAATTTTATCTATCGGCATGGCCGTTATTCCGATTCCACTTCCGAAGTCATTAAAGGGCTTCAAAAAAGATGGTTTGGTAATAAGTTTGTCCTTCAAACGGATTTGGAAAAACAGACACCCTATATTTTCACGCATACTTACAAGAAGGTGATGTTCAATAATAGCTTTCGTTTGTTTAATCCGGGCCTTGTTTTCAAAGAAGACACTGTAAAAGCCATAGAGACCTTTGGCAATGTTTCTAAAGGGGTATTGCGCGGAATTAAATTATATAGAGAAGGTCAAAACCAAATAGTGGTGCTTCAATTGGAAGAGGGGGAGAAAATGGTTTTTGCCGGAATCCGGGGAAAAAATACGCTTTACCAGGCATATCAAGAAGTGAGTAAAAAGATACAGCAAAACAAAGGGGAAACGCTATCAAAGTCCCACCATTTGGTTATTCCGATAATGGATTTTCATTTGCTAAAAAAGAAGCCTGTTTTGGATCAGGAAAAGGCATTGACAATTTTAACCAAGGTAAGTATTGGTATGAATACCGAATTCAGCGTTTTAAATACCCCAGAAACTCCGCCAAACAGAAAAAAAGTTTGGTTTGACAAACCGTTTTTATTTTTCTACAAACCAAAACCTACAAAAAGTCCTTATATTCTGGCTTGGATAAGTAACCCTGAGATACTTTTAAGAAAAGGAAGAGGAAACTTATGAAAGTCCTTCTAACCGGATTATTTTTACTGTTGCTACCCTTTATGAGCCCAAAGGCCCAACCGCTTGATTCGGTTATTGCCAATACTTCTCCTGTTCCTTTTTCAGCTTTGGATTCCAGGAATTCCACTTTGAAAGAGACCCCAATTCGAATGTTCGGGATTAAATTGGGATTGCAATGGGCGGAAAAATACAGGCTGGGCTTTGGCTACTACAATTTAAATACCCATTTTAAGGAAAACATTAATTATAAGTCGGTTCAAAACTCATTTAAAGGCCGGTTCCATTTCTGGTACATTAGTGCCTTTGGGGAAAAGCAATTTTTTGATAATCAAAAATTTCATTTAAATGGCACTTTTCATTTGGGCATGGGTCAAAGTTTTTTTAAGCCAAATAACAAACCGGCACTGCCTGACAGGATCAAGAAAGAATTTGTGCTTTTGGTCGAGCCACATGTCAGCGGGGCCTACAAGATTATACCTTGGTTAGGTGTGGGCGCTGGCTTGGGCTACCGTAAATCCATAATTCCTGATTTGTTAAGGACTGATAATTTTAATGGGGGTGTGGTAGCCATAAGTGTTCAGGTTTTTCCGTTTGCTCTTTATGAAGCCATTTTTAATAAAGAAAAAGGGCTTTTAAAAAGCCGCGCTAACCCCTTAACAAATTTTTATTTTTAATCACAATGAAGAGTAATTTAAAGCCCCTTAATTTGCATATATTGTATTGAAAAAGTAACTTTTCATTTTGCTGGGAAGGTTGAAAACGTAAATGGATATGGACAAAGTCATGCAAGATAAATGGGAAAAAGTGGTGGAAAAAGTGAAGGACCAATTTTATATGGAACCTGATTTAAAAGGGGTTTTATTTTTAATTGGCTTAAGGGAAACCGGGTCGGGAAAAAAGGAGTATACAAAAGAACAAAAAGAAGATTTTATGAATCTTGCCATATGCCGTATTTTAAGTATTTCCGGCTATTTTGAGTTTAAAGGGATTGATGAAAACGGTTGGCCGGATTGGGAACAAAAAAAGGCTTTCCCGAGGCTGGAATTGGATCAACAAGAAGCGTTGTTAAAAGAACACATTGTTAAGTATTTTGAAGAACAAAACCTTTTCAATTAATTTTCGGATTGGGCTTTTATTTAGGATGCTTAAAGTTAATTTGCATTGGAATTGGTTTTGAAAAGTTATTAATATAAGGCTAATATCTTGCGTATTTCGATCCATTTAATCACCTTATTAATTAGTTTTTGGGTATTCATCCCTGCTTTAATGGGGCAAGATAAAACCATTGTACAGGGGCGGGTTACAGATTCTACCACCGGTGACCCCATTCCTTATGCAGAGATAATTTTTATCAATCAACCAACCGAAGGTACAGCAAGTGATTTCGAAGGGTTTTATAAACTTACCACAAAGTCCGGTATAGATTCAATCAAGGTATCCATAATGGGCTATGAAACAGAAAAGAAACCAGTGAAACAGGGTGAAAAACAGAAAATAAATTTTCAGTTGTCAAGTACGTCCTATAAAATGGAAGAGGTTACTGTAACACCCGGAAAATACCCTTCTACCATTTTATTGGAAAATGTCTGGAAGAATAAGGCAACAAACAATAAAGCCACTTTGAAAGCCTATGAATATGAGAGTTATTCGCGCACTACTATATCAGTGAATAACATGAGTGAGGACTTTAAAAAGCGGAAATACATGGAAAAGCTTAAACCGGTTTTGGATAGTATGCAAATATCCGCCGGAAAGGACGGAGAGGAAGTTCTACCGGTTTTTGTTTCAGAGACCATTTCCAAAGTTTATGAATTGAATAAACCGAACCGGCAAAAAGAATTTATCGAGGCCAGCAATGTAACCGGCGTTGGTTTAGAGGATGGTAGCTTTGTCAGTCAATTCGTAGGAGCATCCTTTCAACAGTATAATTTTTATGAGAATTGGTTAACGATTCTGAATAAAAATTTTGTATCCCCGATCGGGGAAAGCGGGCTTAATTTTTACGAGTACCGCCTGGTCGATACACAGGTATTGAATGGCTTTTATTGTTTTGAAGTGCAATATAAACCCAAGAGGGAAGAGGATCTTGCTTTCTCCGGAAAATTTTGGATCCATGATACCACCTATGCCTTAAAACGTATTAAAGCTGAAACGACCGGGAATGCTAACCTCAATTTCATCGATAAGTTTAAAATTCATCAGGACTTGGAACCTACAAAAGCAGGCCCCTGGCTACCCTCTAAAACCAGGGTTACAACAGATGTGGCGGAGATCTCAGACAAAGCTTTTGGCATGATTGGGAAATATTATGCCTCCAACAAAAACTTTGTGGTTAACAAACCCAAAGATATCGAATTTTATGAAAAGGATATTGAAAAAAAATCTGATTACCAAGACCACAGCAGTGATTACTGGGAGGAAAACAGACACGGCAAACTTTCCGATAAGGATAAGAAAGTTTTCAACACTGTGGATTCCATCCGTAATGTGCCTGTTGTTAAATCGTATGTAGAGGTTGCTGAAACCCTTGTAAGTGGCCATTTGGATTTGGGAAAAGTAGACCTCGGCCCTTACATTCTGCTTTATGGTAATAATCCGGTAGAAGGACACCGATTCAGAATAGGGGCAAAAACCAATAGTAGATTCAGCAAAGATTGGATCTTAAATGGTTATCTGGCTTATGGAACCAAAGACCGGAATTTTAAATACAACATCCAGGCAGAGAAATTTTTATCAAGGGAGAATTGGTCCAAAATAGGGTTTCAGCACAAGTACGATCTGGAAGGTTTGGGCGTTTATGATGATTTCTTCCAAACAAACACCCTCTTCCAATTTTCCAGTCAAATAGGTTTGGTAGAGCGTTTTAATCAAATACGCCTTAACAGGCTTTGGTTTGAAACGGACCTTTTTAAGGGGTTTTCCCAAAGGGCATTCTTCCTTACCAAGTATTATCAACCGAAAGGAAATTATACCTTTTCTTACCAGGATCCTCAAAAGGATAAGGCCAAAAGCAACAAGTTCCGTACTACCGAGTTTTCCCTTGAATCCCGTTATGCCCCGAAAGAGAAAAATATTATTAACGGGAATGAGCGGGTTCGGCTCAGGACGGGAAAAGCGCCTGTTGTGACTTTACGGTACACTATGGGTATTAATGATTTTTTGGGAGGGGATTTTGATTACCACAAATTATCCCTTGATTTGGAACAGGATTTAAATCTGGGCCCTGTTGGAAGAGGCTTTTACCGGGTTCAGGGTACCAAGATTTTTAATCGTTTGCCTTACCCCCTTCTGAATGTTTTTCCGGGTAACGAAACTTTTGTTCGGAGTGACAATACCTACAACCTCATGAATTTTTATGAATTTGTGGCAGACCGTTCCATTGAAGTATCCTATACCCAACATTTCGATGGGTTTCTACTTAACCGTGTGCCTTTGGTTAAAGAACTCAACCTGCGTTTGGTTGGTTCTGCCAAAGCAGCCCTTGGTGGCTATCATTCCGGCAATGATCAATATATTCCGGATGTTAATTCCGAGGGTCGATCTGTGACAAAAGATTATAAAACCTTTTCATCCGGAAAACCCTATGTAGAAGTAAGCTATGGTTTTGAGAACATTCTCAAATTTATACGGCTTGAAGCCATACACCGTTTAACCTACTTGGATGGGGAAAACGTTAAGCCTTTTGGTGTGAAAGGGTCTCTTTACTTCAGCTTCTAAAACCTGGGATAGGCATTTGAGTGGTATTAAGAATGCTTTATTTCGGAGCGGCACTAATATGCCTTCAAAATTTATCTTAAAGAATGAGTTTTTTTGGGATAAAATCACGAGCAGCCTTCAAGTAAATAGTGCTATTCACCGGTCTGTGTTAATTAAACCATATTCGTGTTGCGAAAAACCATTTTTTCCTTACTAACCTTTACTGTCCTTTGTTTTGTCATTATTGGTGAACGGATTCACCACAAGCCCTCAAGTGTACTTACCTGGGATAATTTCGGTTATTACCTTTACCTGCCTGCGTTATTTATTTACCAGGATCTGGGCATTGAAAACCGGGGCGTTTATGAGGACCTCATTGAAAAATACAATGCTTCAGGCTCTTTTTACCAGGTTACTGAAACAGAGGATGGTAAACAAGTTATGCGATACCCGGTGGGCTGGTCCATTTTATATTCGCCTTTCTTCTTTATTGGTCACGGGGTAGCGGTTTTTACAGACTTTAAAGTCGATGGCTTTTCGCCTCCCTACCAGTTTGCCATTGGGTACGGAAGTTTACTATTTGCTATTATTGGCCTTTTTTTCTTTCGAAAATTTTTACAGCGTTTTTTTACCGATAAATTGGTAGCTGTTTTACTGGGCTTAGTGGTTTTAGGTACTGATTACCTCCACATGACAAGCATGGGTAGTGTCCACCCCCACAATCATATTTTTGCGCTATTTGCCATATTTTGTTGGTTAACCGCTAAATGGCACCAGAAACCACTAAAAAAGTACGGTTTTCTAATAGGGTTAATAGGGGGGTTGATGATGGTTACCAGGCCGACTGCCGTACTTACTTTTTTAATCCCATTGCTCTGGGGTGTGAGCAGTTTTCAGGATTTTAAAAGTAAACTCCTGGAATTGTTTACCCTTTATAAACACCATATCGTTTCGCTCATTTTAGGCGTGCTCTTACCAGGAATGATCCAAATGCTTTATTGGAAGATCTATTCTGGTTCAATTTTGTTTTACAGCTACCAGGACCCGGGTGTGGGTTTTGATTTCCTGAATCCTCACACTTTAAAGTTCTTATTCAGTTTCCGCAAAGGTTGGTTTATCTACACGCCATTGGCTTTGCTCTTTATTTCCGGTTTTTTGTGCTATCAAAAGCGTCCTCATCAAAAAGGACTGCTGATACCTATTCTGGTTTATTTGCTAATTCATCTTTACATTACTTCTTCCTGGACTTGCTGGTGGTTTGCCGGCGCAGATTACAGCCAAAGGGTCATGCTTAAAACTTATGTGGTTTTGGCCATACCAATGGGCTGGTTATTGGAATTTATCCTCAGGAAGAAAAAATGGTTGATATTTAGCAGCTTTTTTATTTTGTTTGCTTTAACCGCTTTAAATGTCTTTCAAACATGGCAATTTCACCAAGGGATCATTCACCATAGCCGAATGACAAGGGATTACTATTTTAAAATTTTTGGAAAAACATACGTAAAACCAGAGTGGAGGGACTTACTACTTATTGACAGGTCCTTTGGGGAAAAGGATAAGATTCCCGAAGCACTCAGGGATAAGGGGCAAGTCATTGCTGCTTTTGATTTTGAAAATGGAAAACAAGTGAACGATTCAAGCTTATTGAATGCGGATTCTTCCGGGAATAGATGGCTTTTAATGAAGGCAGATAAGAAGTATTCGCCAACCATTGAACTGCCTTTCCACCAGATTACTGACAATTACTACGCCTGGCTGAAAACCCAGGTTACCATAAAACCGGTAAAAACCATCAAGGAGAAAGTATATTTGGTTACCCATTTATCCCATGAAGGGGGTGCTTATAAATATCGAACCAAGGCATTGAACGAAGCTAAAAAGGGAGAAACAATCCGGATCTCAATGCCCTATTTAACGCCTCATATCCGATCGAGACAAGATCCGTTAAAGGTTTTTGTGTGGAACCCCAATGGTCAGAAATTCCAGATAGATAACCTTAAAGTGCGCAAATACGAGTAGAAAGGCAGGTTCTAATATGAATTTTAGGGAAATGTTTTGGAAAGTTTTGATTGAGTAATAAACGCCTATTTAAGTTGAGAATCTGTCATTGATGGGCTGGGCCGTGCCCTTCTATTGAACCCCGATTAAGGAAATCCTTGCAATCAGTTGACTTCTGGAAT
>CAZJWK010000024.1:0-27412 GCA_964549595.1 uncultured Sphingobacteriales bacterium
TGGTTAGCAAAACATTGTGGCTTCTCCATTAGCCCTGCCGTTGCTCGATGAAGTTTCTAAAAAGATTGACTTTTTTTAACCTTTTCCATCTATTCAGCCATTTCCAAACCCATTGCTATTTCAACGGAAACTTCTATGACCACCTACGCTTGGGCCTACGCGTCAATGGATCAGCCTTGGTTGGCAACGAAAAAATCTCGAAGGCCCCATGTAAAACCACAGCACTAAATTTCCAAAAAAATGTGGTAGAACCTCCTTAATGGGCTTTAATTATTTTTCAGAAATTGCCTTAACACATATTGGAGAATACCCCCATTTTTGTAGTACTCCACTTCAATGCCTGAATCCAGTCTGGATTTGGCCTCGAATTGAATTTTTTGCCCATCTTCTTTCTCAGCGGTCACACTGAGGACTTGACCAGGGGCTAAACCCTCAGAAATGCCTTTTATATGAAAAGTTTCTTTGCCATCCAGACCAAGCGAGTCCGCATTTTCGTTATCCATAAACTCTAATGGTAGTACCCCCATACCTACCAAATTACTACGGTGGATCCGCTCATAAGTATCGGCAATGACAGCTTTTACACCCAAAAGTTTAGTACCTTTGGCAGCCCAGTCGCGGGATGAACCGGTGCCATATTCTTTCCCTGCCAAAACCACCAGTGGCGTATTTTCTTCCTGGTATTTCATGGCTGCATCGTAAACATACATTTCTTTACCGGATGGAATATGGACGGTATAACCGCCTTCTTGACTTGCCAAATGGTTTTTGATCCGGACGTTGGCAAAAGTACCCCTTACCATTACTTCATGGTTTCCCCTTCTGGAGCCATAGGAATTAAAATCTTTTATTTGGACACCATTGGCCTCAAGGTATTGCCCGGCCGGTGAATCGTGCTTAATGGCACCGGCTGGTGAAATGTGATCTGTGGTAACGGAGTCACCCAGTTTTAATAGGGCCTTGGCACCCTCTATATCACCAGGTTTGGACGGTTCCTCAGGAATATTCTTAAAGAAAGGGGCTTCTTTTATGTAAGTGGAATCATCACTCCATTGATAATCCAAGCCGGTTGGGGCTTCAAGCTGTTGCCACTGTTCTTCCCCATCAAAGATCGTCTTATAGGTTTCTTCGTAATCTTTAAGATCAACAGCTTGGTTAATGGCCTCATTGATTTCTTTCTGACTGGGCCAGATGTCATTCATATATACCGGCTGATTATTGGGATCATAGCCCAAAGGCTCTTCCAAAAGATTAATATCTACCCTTCCGGCCAGAGCATAGGCTACGACAAGCATGGGGGAGGCGAGAAAGTTCATCTTTACCTGAGGATGAACCCGGGCTTCAAAGTTCCGGTTACCAGAAAGCACCGAAGAAAGCACCAAATCTCCTTCCTCTGCTGCTTTCTCTAATTCTGGAGGTAGGGGCCCACTGTTGCCGATACATGTGGTGCAACCATAACCCACGAGGTGAAAGCGCAGCGCTTCCAGGTCTTCCATCAAGCCGGACCGTTTCAAGTAATCCGTCACTACTTGTGAACCGGGTGCTAAACTAGTCTTGACCCACGGTTTTACATCCAGTCCATTTTGGATAGCTTTTTGGGCTACTAAACCAGCCCCTAACATTACGGAAGGGTTGGACGTGTTGGTGCAACTGGTAATAGCAGCAATGCCCACAGCTCCGTCACTGATATGATATTCCGCATCCTGCGTAGATACTTTTATGGTCTTTTGCTCATTTGCCTTAACCTTGGCACCGGTCTCATCCAATTCTCCGTCTTTTGGCTCATAGGTGAATTCACTACCGGAACCACCCTCATAGAGCCATGCACTTTCACTTCTTTGATTTTCAGGAACAAAAGCGCGTTCGTGCTCTTTTTCCAATAAGTGTTGAAATGCATTTTTTAGGCTTTTGACCTCAATCTTGTCCTGGGGGCGCTTTGGACCCGCTACAGAGGGTTCTATGGTGGAGAGGTTTAACTCAATGACATCAGTATAATCAATCCTTTCCTCGTTTTCCCTCCAGAACATATTCTCCTTGCAATATTCCTCGACAAATTTTACCTGGGATTCAGAACGGTTGGTTCTCCGCATGTAATCAAGGGTTTGGTTGTCAATCGGGAAATACGTCACTGTGCAACCAAACTCCGGAGACATGTTCGAGATGGTGGCCCTATCCGGAACCGTCAGGTTATCAAGGCCTGGTCCGAATACTTCCACAAATTTTCCAACAACACCATATTCACGTAGCAATTGGGTAATGGAAAGCACCATGTCGGTAGCTGTGACGCCTTCCTGGAGGTTACCGGTTAGCTTAAGCCCAATTACCTGTGGGCAGAGAAAATAAATGGGTTGACCTAATATAGCAGCTTCTGCCTCAATACCACCAACACCCCATCCAAGGACACCTATGCCATTAACCATGGGTGTATGGGAATCTGTGCCTACTAATGTATCCGGAAATGCCCAGCCATCCCTTTCTGTAACACCTTCTGCCAAATACTCCAGGTTAACCTGGTGACAAATTCCCATTCCCGGCGGAACCACTTTGAAATTATCAAGGCCTTGCTGACCCCATTTGAGCAATTGATAACGTTCTTTGTTCCGTTCATACTCCCGTTCCACATTCTTTTTATAAGCATATTCAGTTCCGAAATAATCAACTTGCACGGAGTGATCAGTAACGAGATCAACCGGTATCAATGGATTGATCTTAGAGCCGTCCTTGCCTTTCCGGATTACTTCAGATCGAATAGAAGCCACATCCACAATAGCCGGGACACCAGTAAAATCCTGCATCAGAACACGTGAGGGCTTATAGGGTATGTCGTTTCCGGACCCGTGCGGATTCCATTGCCGCAAAGTATCTATATGATCATCCCTTACGGCAAAACCATCGTGGTGCCTAAGGGCATTTTCTAACAAAATCCGTATGGAAAACGGAAGCTTATCAATCTGGTAACCTTCATCTTGTTGTGCTTTTAAGGAAGCGATTTTTTGTTTCATATTGTAAAGTTTTTCAAATCGGGGTTGTAATTAGACCACAAAGGTAACAATTATCTTTTTTTATCCATTTCTCTGAAGAAATAGAACAAAGCTTTTAACCGTGAAAGGGCCTTGGTTAAATTAGAAAAAAGCCTATTCCTTCTAACTATGGCAATTATCTAACCGGCACCAGACCCGATTTCCTTAATTCCCCTTTAGCGGACTTGATATGATAGATATAAATTCCGTTTTCAACGCTTTTTAGATCAATATAAGTGGGATTATCCCTGAGTTTTTTACTAAACAAAGGCTTCCCTTTAAGGTTATAAAGCCAAAATTTCCCATCCTTAAGGGATTGCCCATTAAGCTTGATTTCAAGTGCATTGGTAGTGGGGTTAGAAAACACCTTTGCGTTAATGGGGTTATCGCTTGATTTTTTACCAGAAGTCCTTTTCCATTGATTGTATAATTGCTGCAAGGAATCAATGGGCTCACGGCCCTGTGGTGTTTTACTAACCAAAAGGTCCAGGTAAAGGTTGTCGGCCTTGTCATTGGGTTTAGCCACCTTAATATAAGCCGAACGGGAAGAAACTCCTTCACTGAGACACCTTTTATCCGCTCCCGGCATATTGGCTCCCTGCAAGGCGGCCATTAATTTATCTTCCAAAGGCCCGTTGGTATTTAAGAAGCGGGAATGCATAGAATCTAATACTTCTGGACCTTTCAGGATATTGCCCTGAATGGCATAATTGGGGCCAACAATATGGCCTTTGTAATCCAGGGCACTGTCTCCTGTAAAAGCCCCGGTTTGAGGCGTGCCACTGGAATCAAACAAGGCAATCCCGTATTGGCGTTGTTCGGGTTGCCCGAAGACATCGTTTTCTTTTAGCTTTTTGATGATCTGAGATGGGGAAAGCCCTTTCATCATTTTACGGTGTGCATTGTTTTGGTTGAATGACCGGTAGCGGGCCTGCGTATTAATAGCCCCTTTCCCCGGCACCACATCGCCAATGATGTAAACACCGCCCTGAACGTCTGTATCATCTAAACAGGAAGCACCGGCGCTACCGATTTTACCCGTAGCAGAATCAACCGCTACAATGGAAAAAGTTTCTTGGGCCAAGGCCCAATGACCACTTAAAGCTGTGAAAGCAATGATTAAGGTGAAGGTTTTTACACTTTTCATAAAAATTATTTTTCTTCCCGCATGCCCAAATGATAGAATGTGAAAGCCCACTTTTCGGCTTGTTGTTTAATGGTCTTTGAAAGGGGTTTACCTGCTCCATGGCCCGCTTTGGTCTCAATGCTGATTAGCGTTGGATTATCGCAATTCTGGTACGCTTGCAATCTGGCGGTGAATTTAAAAGAGTGAGCAGGTACTACTCGGTCATCGTGGTCCGCCGTGGTTACAAGGGTGGCCGGATAGCAGGTTTTGGGTTTTAGGTTATGATAAGGCGAATAATCGTAAAGGTATTCAAAAGAAGCGGAATCTTCACTGCTTCCATATTCCGATACCCATGCCCAGCCAATGGTGAATTTGTGGTAGCGAAGCATATCCATTACCCCTACAGCAGGCAATGCCACTTTCATCATTCCGGGATTTTGGGTCATTACAGCCCCTACTAATAATCCACCGTTGGAACGGCCTGAAATAGCCAAATTATTTTTGTTCGTGTAATCATTTTCAAACAAAAATTGACCGGCTTGCTTAAAATCATCAAAAACCTGTTGCTTATTTTCTTTCATGCCCTGTTTATGCCAGCTTTCACCATAAACGCCACCTCCCCTCAGGTTTGGCATGGCGAACACTCCTCCGTTTTTTAGGAAATACGTCCTTGAGATATCAAATTCCGGTGTCAAGGTGATGTTAAAGCCACCATAACCGTAAAGCAATGTCGGGTGCTCTCCATTTAATCGCAATCCCTTTTTGTGGACAATGAACATCGGTACTTCAGTACCATCAGTACTTCTGTAGGATACTTGCTTGGTGACATAATGCTCCGGTTCAAGGTTGGGGTTTGATTTTTTAAAGACTTTCTTTTGGCCCGAATAAACATTGTATTGGTAAATGCTCTTGGGGTAAACGAATGATTGGAAACTGAAAAATACATTGGAATCCTGTTTTCGGCCTTCAATTCTACTCACATGACCCAATGTGGGCAAAGGAACGGAGTCTATTAATTTACCTCCCCGTGAAAGAAGCCGCAGGGTAGAGGTGGCTTCTTTCATGTAATGGGCTAACAACTTATTTCCTACAGGGCTTACGGATTCCAGTACCCCATCTTCTTTTTGCGGGATCAAGGTTCTCCAATTTTTCTTTGCGGGTTTTTCAGGGTTTATAGAGATCAGCCTGTAATTGGGCGCTTCATCATTGGTTAGTACCAATAACCTGCCTTTCCGATGGCCAACAACCGAATAACTATGCTCGTAATGGGGTATGATTGTTTTAAAGCCATTGGTCTGTTCTTTAAGGGGCTTTGCCAATAAACGGTTATTCCCGCCGGCACCTTTGGTGACATTGATTAAAAGGTATTTACCATCTTCCGTTGTTTGGGCATAATAATTCACAAAAGGCTTATCAGGGTTATGATAGACCAAGCGGTCTTTATCCTGATCAGTGCCAATTTTATGAAAATAAACCTTGTGGTTTTTATTTTTATCACTCATGTCATTCCCTTTCTGATCATACCTGCTGTAATAAAATCCGCTGTCAACCCAGCTTATACCGGAAAATTTGACATGGGTTAAATGGTCTTTAAGCTTTTTTCCGGTCCGGATATTTTTTAGGTAGATTTCCCGCCAATCCGATCCGGATTTGGAAATCCCATAGGCCAGGTATTTTCCGTCTTTTGAAGGGGTTGTGCTTGTCAAAGCAACGGTGCCATCTTTTGAAAATTTGTTGGGATCAAGAAAAACTTCTGGTTCATCTCCGGTGCTGTCCAGATGGTAAAGCACGCTCTGATCTTGTAAGCCTTTGTTCTTAAAATAAAAAAACTGATAAGCACCTGCCCGAAATGGTTCACTATATTTCGGGAAATCCCATAGGTCCGTTAAGGAATCCTTAATGGCATTTTTAAGTCCGATGCGTTTCATATAACGGTCGAACAATTGATTCTCCTTTTGAACCCATTTTTCTATTGTGTCTGAATCCAGGTTTTCCATCCAGCGGTAAGGATCTTTTACTTTTTTGCCAAAGTAGGTATCTACGGTATTCACTTTTGGCGGGTCCGGGTATTGCATTTTGTTTTTGATTTCCCCTTTCCATTGGCAAGCATTGAGTGTGATTAAACTCAATATAAACAAGGTTAGCGGTTTAGGAGTAAGGTCCATTAATCATTTTTGGGGTTAGCAATCTTAATGTCAAAGCAAAGATAGCCAGGGGATTTTTAATAGCCAACCTTCAGACGCAGACCAGGGAATTAACAATCATAAACCCGCCAATCGAAATGTATTGGCGAATAAAAAAATTGCTTTTTAGGACTTTAATGGTTTAGCGGCTAACCCATTTTGAGGTAATGAAATCCTTACTACCTATTCAAACAGGTAAAAATCTGAACCGAATAAATACTTTAAGAAGAAGTTAAAAACTGACATACAATATTTTAGGGATTGATTTGAAAATTTTTCAAAAAATTTTTTTGTGTTCTGTTAAATGTTTTTACCTTCGTTCACTGTTAGATGAAAATGGCTTTTTAATCGATGAATGCTTTTTAGCTTTCGATTAAAATTAAATTTTCATCAAACATCATAGGAAAGGAATAAAAAATGGAAAGAAATGCACCTAACCCTAAAACTCCTTATAGCTCGGGTTTTGCTATATTAAAAACCCTCATTACTCCCAATTAAGGTGTTTTGATGCGCAAAGGTGGCTTTCTTTCCGGATATTGTTACATTTAAATCGGTGTGTTATGTTTTACCGTGTACTGGCTATTATCTGGAAAGGTTTATTGAGTTTAAGTTTGTTATTTTCACCATTATTGATGATGGCCCAGAATGGACCGGGTGGAATTGGAAAAACCAACGGGAAATCTGATTTGGCATTATGGCTTCGGGCCGATCAAGCTTTGAGAACCAGTGGATCTGGGGAAAATGCTTCCGTCAAAAAATGGAGGGATATCAGTGGTAATGATTTTCTTCTGGCCCAATCTGAAGAACAACATCAGCCGGAACTGGCTCCTAATGGTATAAATGGCAAACCAGCCGTCAAATTTAATGGCAGTAAGGGAGAGTTTCTCACGGGAAATGATTTCAAAGGTTTACATGGGGTCAATAACTACACCGTTTTTGTACTTTCTCATTCAGCTCCTATAGGGGGGCAGGCTTTATTAAGTGGTGTCCGCTCAACGGATGGTAAGAAAGGAAAACCTGGTTTATACATTGCTAAACCAAAAAAATCGATTCATCCCAACCAAAAAGGCAAATCCAATTACCGTTTTACCCATCGTTGTCCTTTTCGGTTGTCCCAGAAAAGCGGCAAAAATGTTTATACGACTTTAGATAAAGCGAAAAATAGTGGGCCTAATGTTTTGTCTTTTGTGAAAAACCGGGACTCGCATAAACAAACCATAAGGGTAAATAGTAAGAACGTGGAGCAAAAATCCGTTTCAAAACAAGCCAATTTGCCTTTTTCTTCTCCCCTGGATCTTACCATAGGGGCTTTGGCCGATTGGATTAATGCCATGAATCTACACGGAAAAGTGGCGGAAATTATTATCTACAAAAAAGCTTTGAATGAGGTGGAGCTTAACACGGTGGAAAAATATTTAGAAAAACGATACGGCATCAATCATTCTGAATCCAAAAAATCGGAAAATATCCCGGATGGAGTACAAGGTTTGAAAGGCATTGGGGAAGAAGGTTCTCATTCCATTAATCAGGTTAAGACTGGTTATTTGGAAGTAAAAGGCGACAATTTTGTGGATGAAAATAATTCCCTCTTCATGGGTCACAAGCCTTTAAATAATCCCAATCGTTTTATCAATTTGTTTGACTTCCTTGAAATTTCCAGACATGCTTGGTGGTTTGATTTGAAGCAATCCAGCCCTGAAAAACAAGGTTCGTTAAGTTTAACTTTTAACTTTAAGGATGTTAAACCCGGAAATGCGAATGAATATCGTTTGATTTACAAAACCCGTAAAAAAGGTAATGAAGAAGTAATACCCATTAAACCTTCGGTAAACGGAAAGAAACTTACCTTTAAATTGCAAGGAAAAGTGCTAAAACAAATTTTGCCGCAAAATAAAGGATGGCTTTTGTTGGGATCAAGAAAGCCCGTAACGGCCAAATTACCCAAAAAACTAAGTCCGGGCTACATCAAACCTGGTATGGTAAGTAAGGCTTCAGCCACTCCGGAATAGAATGATCTAAATAAGCCTTTGGTTCCTTTTAACGGGGTGTCTTGTATTACTATTTAACCATTCCCATCTTTACAAGGCACCCCAAAAAAGGTCCGTTGACTTTTCCTAATGAGGAAGCCGGTCTCTTATTAAACCATAAACATACGTTCCTAAAATAGCACTTGCAAGCGGAACCAATATGATAAGAAATCCGTCTCCGATTAAAGCATACAAAGGGCCCGGGCAAGCACCAGTTATGCCCCATCCTAAGCCAAAAATGATACCGCCTATAAGGTAACGGGGAATGCTCCATTGCTTAGGGGTTAATGCAAGTGGTTCTCCACCTGCGGATTTTACGTTGAACCGCTTAAACAGGAGAAAAACAATGGCAAGAATGGCTACTGCACTAAATATAACGCCGTACATGTGAAAGGCTTGAAAGCGGAACATTTCCTGAATTCGAAACCAAGAAGCTACTTCTGACTTGATCAGGACAATTCCGAATAAAATTCCGAGTAATAAATATTTGATGTATCGCATTTTTTTGGTTGTCAATGATTTTGAATTGGTGAATTTCAATGCGTGCTTATTGAAAAATAACCGGTAAAAAGAAGTGGGTCATAATAAGGCCTCCGATAAAAAAGCCCACAACAGCCAGTAAAGAGGCTGGTTGAAGGTTGGAAAGCCCCATTATAGCATGACCCGAAGTACAGCCACCGGCATAACGAGCCCCAAATCCTACCAAGAAACCTCCTATTACCATTACAAAGATTCCTTCAACGGATAACAAGTTCTGGAAACTAAAAACATCAGTGGGTATAAAACGATCAAAGTGGGAAACGCCAATAGCTTTCAAGGAAGTAATCGTCTCCTGGCTTATTCCTACCTTTCCGCCACCTTCCAGAAAACTTCCCGCAATAATTCCTCCGGTCAGGATACCAATTACGAACACAATATTCCAGGTATCTTTTTTCCAATCAAATTCGAAAAATCCACAATGATTCCCAGCCCCACTTGCGGAACAGAATGTTCGTAAAGTACTTGAAATGCCAAAAGGTTTATTCCCGAAAAAAAGTAATAAAACCACTGTTAATGCGATCATAGGGCCACCTATATACCATGGCCACGGTTGACTAAGCAACTCTATCATAAGAAATTGATTTTTAATAAGTTATTTAATTACCGGATTCCGTCTCGCCATTCCAATCCAGGATACCCCCTTCCAGGTTGTAAAGGTTTTCCAAACCCTGTGTTGCCATCATTTGGCAGGCACGGGCACTCCTGCCACCACTTCTGCAATAAACCAGGTACTCCTTTCCCTCGGGCAGTTCATCTATCTTGTCCTGAAAATCCGGATCCTGGATGTTGATATTTAAAGCTCCGGGTATGTGGGATTCATTGTATTCCTCAGGGGTTCTGACATCAATAAGATAGGGGTGATCACTTTCTTTAAGCTTGCTATGAAATTCTTGGGAATCAATATTTTTAAACATTGTCCTTTTAATTTTTCTAAGTTGAACAATCAAATTTATGCCATTGCCTCTTTGATTTCCTTAATGCTTTCACTAACATCATGAATTTCAGCGTCCGGATAGTGCCCCTCAAGTATGCTGGAGCCTATGGCTGAGCGGTATCCGCCTGCGCAATGAACAGCAATAGGCTTATCCTGGGGCACTTCATTCCTTTTTTCCCGCAATTCATGCAAAGGTATATTGAGGCTGTTGTGGAACAAAGGTTCCGCCTCTACTTCGCTTTTGTTCCTGACATCAAGAATGGTGAAATGTTCAGGATAATTATGAAGCTCATCCGGGTTAGCCTCATCTGATTTGATGGGTAAGTCAGAAGGTGCTGCAATAGCGCCTTTTATTATTTGTTCATAGCCAATTTTGGCTGCTTTATAAATGACGGTTTCCAGATTTTTCTCATCACTTGCCATTAGGTAAAAACTTTCCTCTGGGTCAATTAAAGAACCTAACCAGGTCTCAAATTTGTTGCCATCCGGAATGTTAATGGCATTGGGTAGATGCCCTTTTTTGAATTCCTCAGCCGATCTTGCATCCACTACCAGGGTATTTCCATCAATTTCCTCCAAGGATTTCAGCCTTGGTACTTTTTTGATTCCCTCATCCAGTGATTTTACACCACTGGCATTGATGGAAACATCGTAAGGGAAATATTTCGGTACATAAGGTTGTCCTTCCAGCAAAGCCTGGACAAAATCTTTTTCATTATCCAGTTTCAAAGCCCAGTTTCTTGCTTTCTCCTTGCCGATGGTGCTGTATGTTTCATTGCTCATGTTTTTGCCGCACAAGGAACCTTTACCGTGAGCGGGATAAACCATGACATCATCCGGTAACTCCCGGAACACATTTTTCATGGTATGGAACATCTTTTGGGCCAGTTCTTCTCGCTGAGCCTGTATCTTTCCAGCTCCCTCCCGCAAGTCAGGTCGGCCGATATCTCCGACAAAAAGGGAGTCACCCGTGAAGACCGAATGGGCAACACCATTCTCGTCCTTTAACAAGTACGTATTGTGATCGGGTGAGTGTCCGGGTGTAAAAAGGGCTTTGACAGTCACCTTACCTATGGTTATTTCATGCCCGTCATCCATTGCCTTATGAGGATATTCAACCTGCATCTTTGGATTAACGTATATAGTGGCACCGTGTTTTTCATGGAACTCCAAATGACTACTGGCAAAATCTGCATGAGGGTGCGTTTCGAATACCGCTACGATTTTGGCATCGTTTGCTTTGGCAAAATCCTCATAGGGTTGCGGATCCCTTGCCGGATCGACAAGTGCTACTTCCTTATTGCTCAAAATGGCATAAGAGCCGTGTGCTAAACCTTCGTCAAAAAATTGTTGTACTTTCATAAAGATGGGGTTTTTGATTTTTAAATTTATTGATTCTGAACTGTTTATCCTAATAGATCTACCATGTACCTTTCATAATTTCCTTCATCAGAATATAAATGGCCATTATCAGTACAAACCAGCCAAAGGCCGGCTTTAATTTGCTTCCCTGTATGCGATTACTTAAAAAGCTACCGCCAAAAATCCCGCCCACTGCAATGGCTGAAAATGGCAGTAATAAACGCCATTGTAATTCGTATTCATTGCCTATATCTCCCAGAAATCCCACTAAGGATTTGATAGCAATGATCAATAATGAAGTTCCAACGGCCAATTTCATAGGTAATCGGCCGATCAAAACCAAGGCCGGTATAATCAAAAAACCGCCTCCTGCTCCCACTAAGCCAGTCAATATACCAACCACTGAACCTTCTAATAAGATAAGGGGAAGGTTGAATTTCGATTTGGCTTCCTCTATACTTATTTCCTCCTGTTTTTTCTGGCGGATCATTGATATTGATGTCGATACCATTAAAATCGCAAAGATGAACATCAATAGCATTCCCTTATCCATGGTGAAATAATTGGTTTCGAATAAGGTATCCGGAATCCAGGGGATAATAAACTTTCTTGTTAGGAAAACCGCAAGTAATGCAGGGGCAGCAAAAACAGCCGCTGTCCGGTAATCAAGCAATGACTTGCGGAAATAATTATAGGACCCGACTAAGCTGGTTAATCCAACAACAAATAAAGAATAGGCCGTTGCCTGAACCGGGTCTACTTTAAGTAGGTAAACAAGGATCGGGACCGTTAATATGGAACCTCCTCCGCCAATCAAGCCTAAAGACAAACCGATCAAAAGGGCACCGGCATAACCGGCAAGGGTTAATAAATCCATGGAAATAGGGGGATTTTTGGTGGACTTTTTAAAAAATATCGCATTTCTGCATGCAACTAATGATTTGGGCTATTTGCTGGTCTTTAAGCCTGTAGTATATACTCTTTCCTTCTCTACGGTTCGTTAATAAACCTAAATCCCGCATTTTGGCCAGGTGATGGGAGAGGACCGTCTGCTCAACTTCCAGATTTTGCTGAATTTCCCCTACTGAACATTCCGCGCCGTCCTTTAATTGGGAAATGATCTGAAGCCTTACCGAATGCCCGATCCCTTTCAGGATATAAGCTATTTGGTTGATTCGTTCTGCATCCAGTTTCGCATCTTCTATGCTTTTGCTTTCTTGAATCTGGTCTCTATTAGCCATGGTTTAAAATTTTTATTCAGATGAAATTTATTTCAATTGAAATTCTTTTCATACATACAACCCTGCATTGAAAAAAGTTTCAACCCTTTCAAGCATTCGTTTAATAAGCTGATTATCAGTATTTAGTGGTAAATATTTTTTTGGGAAATGATATAAAGATCGGATGAATGAAACGGATTATTTTTCATTAAAAACATACCGTTTGGCATAAAAGCTTAACATGATACCCCTGGCTACCATAAATCCGGAAAAAGCCAGCCAAAGGCCATGATTACCCCACATGGGCTTAAAGATGAAAAACAAAGGAAGGAAAACCAGGAATGTTGCAGTTATCAAGGTATTACGCATGGGTTTACTTTGAGTAGCACCTATGAAAATACCGTCCCAAATAAATCCAGGAGTGGCTAATAAAGGAGCGATAACCACCCAGGGGAGAAAAGGCAAAGCAGTGTTGTAAATGTCGGATTTGTCGGTGAATAGATGGAGTATTGGGTAACCGAAAATCCCGTAAGCAATACTCACAATGGCGGCCAACCCAATTCCCCAAAAAAAGGAATAACGAATGGCTTTTTTTAAACCATTCTGATCCCTTCTCCCTGTGTATTTTCCCACTAAGCTTTCTGAAGCAAAAGCAAATCCATCTATCCCGAAAGCCAGGATGTAAATAAACTGCAAATAAATTTGATTGACGGCCAGGATATCTTCCCCCATGGCAGAGGATTTAGCTGTAAAAAAAGAAAAAGTAAAAATAAGGCAGAGCGTTCGGATGAAAATGTCAAAATTAACGGCAAAGAATCTTTGAATGGCTTTAAATCTGAGAACTGCCGCTTTCTGAAGGTATTTGATAAAATATCCGTAACGCTTAAGGAACAGGCCAAGCGCTAAACTTAAACCCGCAAATTGAGCTATGACCGTTCCCAGGGCGATACCATCTGATTTCATGTTATACCCGAATACCAGGATAACATTGAACAAAATATTAAGGCAATTGGCAAAAACGCTTACTATCAGTAAATAACGGGAATTTTGCATGCCCATAAACCAACCGTAAAACACATAAAGGCCAATTGTGGCAAGGGCTGCATAAATTCTGATGCGGAAATATTCTCTGGCAAATGACTCTACTTCTTTTGAGCTGTCAATGATCCAAAAAGCCAGGTTGATAATAGGAGTTTGAAGAGTAATAAGTATAAAGCTGGCCCCTGCCGCAGTCAATAATCCCCGGCTTAAAATGTTGATGGTTTCTGAATAATCTTTTTCTCCATAAGCCTGGGCTGTTAATCCCGTGGTACCCATGCGGAGAAAACCAAAACCCCAATAAAGGAAATTGAAGATCATGGTACCAATGGCTATGGCACCAAGGTGGGCCTTATTGGCTTCATGTCCCATTAGGGCTGTATCAACAACGCCTAATAAAGGAACCGTTAGGTTACTGACAATATTGGGGAGGGCTAGCCTGAGGATTTCCCGGTTCACTTTGCAAAATTACAAAGACTGATTTAAGCGGATCAAATCAAATTGGCCAAAAAACTTGTCAGTTACCCAGGGTTTTTAACAGCCAGAAGCCCTTAAAGAACTCAATTTCAAAAGCTTTTAAACCCTTTTGGTCATGGCTGTTAAAGCCCTAAGCAAGGCATTTTCCTGGGTTGCTAATAAAGCGGTTGTAATGGCTGAGAAAAATTATGAAACTTGCTTACCCTTTTTGAAGGTAAGGCTCTTAGCGATTCGTTTCAGACGGTCTGCTTGTGTGCTGCGCCATTCCGCCGGTGCTTTGATGTAGAATGTGATTCGCTTTTCTTCGGTTTCCTGATAGTACATGAGTACGTCATTGTTACTTAGGCACTTAAAGCCTTCCTGGCCATCAGCAAAGGAAAAAGCCTTTTTTTCCTTGCAATCCGGTGCGTTTAAATCCATGGAAGTTTTGGAAAGTTGTTCCCCGTAAACCCTTAAATCGGTTTTGTCATTGCCTGTCTTGATAAAAATACCATCCTGGTTATCACTCCTGTTAATGGCTTCCCATTCCTTAGGGATAGCGATTTTAAAACCGAAACGGTCGTTAGAAACCGTTTTAAAATCCTTATCTTGACTTAAGGGCTTGCTTTTTTTGTTATGGGCAGAGGCTGAAGAATGCTCCCCTTTTTCCATTTCCTGTTCCTGATTGCCTTTAGCGGAATCATTTTCCTGAGCATTGGAGTCATTACCTGAACCCCCGTTGCAACCCGCTAAAAGTGTAAAACCCAGTAAAACCGGCGCTAATCGTAACATTTGTTTTGGAATTTTAAGGCGAAGGTAAAAAATAAATAGATAGTGAATGGGTTTGAGCTACTAAATGATGGATGTACGAAATTTTTCCTCAAATAAATTTTTGGCTTTGTCGGCTTATAAGGAAAGAAGTTGTAACAAAAGCTTAGCCGTCCAAATACCTCACTTTTCAAAAAAGGTTTAAGCTTGCCTTCGGTTAAAGTGTGATTCCTTAATATTCTTTAAATTTGAGGCCAGTAATCATCTAAATTGAACGATTTGCTTAAATGTGGGTTAAGCAGGTAAATAATTGATCTGGCTTATGCACTACGGAATTGCTAACTTTATAATTTTTCTGGCATTTGTGGGCTTATTTGGCCTCACTTATCAGGGGAAATCAAATAAAGGGGTGAATCAAAAGCCAAAAACCATCACTTCATTTAAGGCCAATAATGCTAAGCATTCGATGAATACCATGACTTTATCTGAATGCCAGGACATCCATGAACAAATCCGCAAAGAAAAAAATGATGAATCCCTTTATAAAGGTCATTGGGCCTTTCAGGGTAAGGGAAAAAGTTGTCCTGTTTTCAATAATATGGATAAAAAGGCTTTTGCTCAGTTATCTGACAATTAATCCTGCCGGGGCTTAATGGCTAAATGCTTTTCTTCAAAATCGATCCTGGCCTTAAAATGGATTAATAGATCATTACCAAGAATACCATCAACTGGTAGCAAATCAAGGTCTTCGTAAGTCTGATTGATGCCGGAAAGGTTTAAAACCCCAATTTCAAAGTCATCTGTAATAATGTCCCCTATTTTCAATTCACGGATAAAATAGAGATGGGTTTCCAGTTCTGGATCTCCAAGGCCTTTTGCATGATCCGATGCCTTTTCCAATTCATCTTCCCATCCCAGTTCTGCCAGGGATTGGTAATTAAGGATGGAACGAGAGGAACCTGAATCCACAACCATTCTAAAAGGTTGTCCATTAACGTGAACGGAAGAGAAAACGTGATAACCTTTTGGAGGTATTTCGCAAATTTCGAGGTTAAGATAGGTAAAATTCATAAAAAAAGCGCAAGGCCCATTAGCCCTGCGCTTTAGGATTTAGTGGTATTGTTCTAAGCTTCTTGATTCAAATTATCCAGCACACTCATTACCTCCCTGACGTGTTCAGCGGAATTATCTAGTAATGCTTGTTCCTCGTCATTCAGGTCAAGTTCTATGATTTCCTCTATGCCATTTTGACCAAGCTTAACCGGAACACCCAGATAAAGGTTTTTTAAATTGTATTCCCCATTTAACCAAGCACAGGCCGGAACGATTTTCTTTTGGTCCTTGACAATGGCTTCGGCCATTTGGGCAGCAGCTGTTCCTGGAGCATACCAGGCAGAAGTCCCTAAAAGATTAACAATTTCCCCACCGCCTTTTTTGGTTCGCTCAACGATTTCATCGACTTTTTCCTTAGGAAGGAGTTCCGTAATGGGAATTCCACCAACCGTGGTATAGCGTGGTAAAGGCACCATAGTATCCCCATGGCCTCCTAAAAGAAGGGCCTGGATATCACTTGGTGAGCAATCCAGCTCATAGGCAAGAAATGAGCGATAGCGAGCAGTGTCCAGGACACCAGCCATACCGAAAACCCGGCTCGAATCTATATTGGCGTTTAAGTAAGCGCAATAAGTCATCACGTCTAATGGATTGGAAACCACAAGGATAATAGCCTCCGGGGAATGTTCGATGACCTGTTTGGTGACAGAAGAAACGATCCCTGCGTTTTTAGCAATGAGGTCATCCCGGGACATCCCCGGTTTGCGGGGCATACCGGAAGTGATGACGACCACATCAGAATGGCTTGTTTTGGTATAATCATTGGTGCTACCATGCAAACGGGTATCAAAACCAGCAATCGGAGCGGTTTCCCACATGTCCAAAGCTTTTCCTTCAGCCAGGTTTTCCTGGATATCAAGAAGAACGACTTCTTTGGCTACATTACTCCGAGCTACCGCATCAGCACAGGTAGCTCCTACATTTCCGGCACCTATAACGCTAATTTTCATAGGGATTTTTCTTTTGGTTTGACAAAATGTTTTTCAAAGTTAAAGTTTTATTCATAGAGGGAAATAACGGGGTTTCTTATTTATATAACCTTCCCCGTTCGGGTATTGATTTGGCTTTCCACAGGTCTTATGGCTTAAAAAGGCGAAGTATTTAACTAAGTATCAAGGGTAGTTTAAAAAATGGGCACGCACTAATTCTGAGCCATAAAACTGTGGAGGAAAAATAATGCCATAAAGAAAGTAGTACAGGCATTACCGCTTGTATCACATAATGGGGATATACGGATGTTTTAGAAAAAAACAAGCCAATAATTCAGATGAGTATAAATTTATTAATTCGCTTGAATGTCCAATATTTTGGAAGAACTTTGCATGTTATGGACAGGAAGTTAACGCTTCATAGAATTTTAAGGCATTTTGGCTATGTGCTGCTAATACCTTTTCTTGTGTTATCGGTCTTGATTATTTTCAGAGGGGATCAGGAACTTAAAGTTAAAGAGAAGAAACCCTTCAAACGATTAAAAATCCAATCCAGATCGATTGATAACCCCTCTGAAATTGTGCCAATAAAGGACAGCTCTGTAAAACCCGTGCTTTATCAGCAGGCCGTATCTTTAAAAGGGTTAAGAACTAAAATCAAAAAACAAAGGTTTATTGATTTAATGCTACCAGCTATTTTAGTGGCAAAATTCAGGATTAAACAAAACCGTAAAAAAATCAAAAACCTGGTGAAAAAAGCCCGTGAAAACGTTTTAAAAAAACGGGATAGCATTTTTCTTGCTGATAAAAAGAAAATCTATAAATGCCGCGATACAAACGAACTTATTAAAAAGCTTCATACCCATCCAGTCAGTATTGTGCTGGCCCAGGCAGCTTTGGAATGTGGCTGGGGTACCTCCCGTTTTTTTGTGAAAGGCAATAATGTGTTTGGTATTTGGTCTTATGACGCCAATGAGCCCAGAATTAAAGCTTCATATACAAGGGGGGACAAGCGGGTTTATGTTCGTAAGTATGATAATCTTGCTTTATCGATACAGGATTATTTTCGTACTATAGCCAGGGTTCCTTCTTACGAGAAATTTGTTGAAAAGCGCTTGATAACCTCAGATCCTTTTAAGTTAATACCCCATTTAAAGCCTTATTCTGAATTGAGAAAAATCTATGTCAAGCGGCTTGAAAACATGATTCGCCTTAACAATTTCACCAAATATGATGATTATTATATCGACACGGCCTCGATTAAACCTGCTGAAAAGCTTTTATTTTGATGGTGCAGTGGCGGACTTTTAAAGCTTGGTTTGTGATTATTACTGCAATGGCCTTTCTAACCCATTGTTCATCTAATTCCAGCTCAAAATATCAAAAAAACAATAAGAAAAAACCCATCACAGGTCAAACAACCTTAGCCAAATCTCCGGCCAAAGAGGTGATTTGTTTAGTATACCACCGCTTTGGAAATGACGATTACCCTTCAACCAATATAGACACTGGTTTATTCAGGAAACACCTGAATTATTTGAATAACAATGATTATTCGGTGTTGACTTTAGGAAAGGCAGTGGCTAAATTACAAAAAGGTAATTTGAAGAAAGGTAAATATGCCGTTATCACTGTAGATGATGGCTATAAGACTTTTAAAACCGGTGCCATGCCCATATTAAAGCGTTTCGGCTATAAAGCTACCCTTTTTGTGAATACGGAAAGTGTGGGTGGTAACCAATACCTTGACTGGGAAACATTAAAATCATTACAAGGGCAAGGCATTGAAATTGCGAATCATTCCCATTCTCATGCCCATTTTCTAAACAAAGCTGACCAAAATGGTTTCAAAAACTACTTCAGGAAAGATTTGAGAAAAGCCCAAGCTGAAATTAAAGACCATTTAGGCATAGAGCCGGCATTATATGCTTATCCTTATGGTGAATTTAATCCAACAATGAAAAAATTGCTTAAAGAAGAAGGATTCAAAGCGGCCGTTACTCAAAATTCGGGTGTGTTGAACCAAAATTCGGATTTTTATGCCATACCGCGTTTTCCCATGGCAGCAAAATACGCCAAGATGAAATCTTTTCGGGAAAAGGTGAAAATGAGTGCTTTGCCGGTGAAAGATGAAAAACCGGATTATACAATTGTCAGGGAAGATCCACCAAAATTAATACTGACTTTTCCCCGCCAATCATCTTTGGCGCTGGATAATATTCAATGCTTTGTTTCCGGTAAAGCACAATGTAAAATTGAAAAAAGGTTAAATGCTGATCCCCCTGAAATTCAATTTAAATCAAAGCAGGTTTTCGAATCCAGGCGGGTTAAATACACCATTACAGCCCCCGGAAAAAATGGTAAACAATGGTTTTGGCATAGCAAACTTTGGGTAAAACCGAGCATTGGGGAATATGAATAGCCCCTAACCATTTCATTTTACTCTTTAAACTTAGAAATAGGCAAGGAAATTACTTTCATTCCATAAATGACTAAGGAATTCATTCCAATCGGCTAATGCTTCGAATCACCCTCATAAAGATTTTTAAGCCGGGGTAAATAGGCATTAATGCCATTGAAGTTTGCAAGAGCACTTTTCAATGGCATATTTTTCGGTTAAATTTGATGGCTTAAAACAACGAATTGCCTTATTTATGGATGCTGAAAACGAGGCTCGCGAACATTTGGTAAAATTGATTGACGGGCATCAAGCTTATTTGCCTTTTGAAAAAGCTGTTGAGGGTATTCATTACGGATTAAGGGGTATCATCCCTGAAAAACTCACCTATTCCATCTGGCATTTGGTAGAACACATTCGAATAGCTCAACATGACATCCTCGAGTACAGCAAAGACCCACATTTTCAATCCCCTTCCTGGCCGGATGGCTACTGGCCGGAAAGTAAATCCCCGGCTAATGAGGAAGAGTGGCAAAATGCCATAAAAGCATTTTTAGAAGACCGGGATGAGATGAGATCCCTTATAAAAAACCCTTTAAATGGTTTATTCGAACCATTTTCCAATGGAACCGGGCATACCCTTTTCCGTCAAGCAATCCTTGTGGCTGAACATAACGCTTATCATACCGGTCAAATTTTGGTCATAAGAAGATTGCTTGGGATTTGGCCCTGATTTTAATAAATGGTTATTTTGGCCCATTAAAGCGGTTGATTATTCATGGTAAAAGAGAAGCCGGAAGTATTTTTTCACGTTGGCCTGGGTAAGGTGGCTTCTACCTTCCTGCAATACCGCTTTTTTCCAAAACTTAAAAACCTTTGTTATATTCAGCGGACAAAGTATCGGAAAGCTCCCCGGATTATTCAAAAAGGCCTCTATGACAGATATTTAGTTTCCAGGGAATTTGACCGGCAGTTGCCGCAAGAAGCGCTTTGGTTTTCCAGTTACTTTCCGGATGCCCAACCCATTATTTTGCTCAGAAGGCATGACCAGTGGATAGCTTCTCAATACAGAAGGTTTTTGAAAAATGGAGGCCAATTAAAATTAGAACAATTCCTTGATTTGGATGAGGATAAAGGGAGGTGGAAAGAAAGGGAGGTTTATTTTATGCCTTACATCAAAGTTTTGGAGCAATACTTTTCAAAACCCCCGATGGTCTTTTTTTACGAGGAATTTCAATCGGCACCGAAAGCTTTTTTGGACATTTTGGCCCATTCCATGAATGCCGTTTATGATTGGGAATCCATTGATAACAGTCCTTTTCATACGTCTTATGACGAGAAACAATTGAAATTCATGCGGAAATACGGAAGCCATTTTTTCAGAAAAAACAAGGCCTTACCTTCTAATAATCTGGCAAGATGGCTAATGAGGAGGACAGAGATGCTAAAGTCCTACTTTCTCCTGTATTCCGCTTTATTGTTCCCGAGGGAATGGGTAGCTGATGAAGAATTGTTTTCCCCCGATTACCTGGAAAGGATCCGGAAATTTTACCGGGATGACTGGATTGCGTGCCAGGTTTATGCAGAAAGGCTTTAATCCTCATCTTTTCTAAGAAAGAAGTTAGTACGGTTAAAGATAAAAATCCTTAAGGGCCTTTTCCACTGAAAAAGTGGTTAATTCCTTAGTTTTATTTAGATTATCTCTTTTATTTGAGAAAAACTCGATCATGTTTTTTATCCTTTCCAAAGTCCTCCTTTTCTTGATCAAACCCTTGATATGGATCATTGTGGCCTTTTTAGCGGTCATTTTTTTGAAATCAAAAAAAGCCAAGAAGGTTGTATTTTATTTAGGGTTAGGGCTTTTGCTACTTTTTAGCAACCCATTGCTTAATCAATTTGCCTGGAATGCTTGGGAACCGGAGCCTGTAAAATTTTCAGACATTCAAAAAACTTACGATGTGGTTATTGTTTTGGGTGGCTATACTCATTCCCTTAAAAAACCCAGGGACCGGGTGCACTTTAACCAGGCTTTTGACCGGTTGGCCAGAGGGGTTGAATTGTATAAAAAAGGGAAAGCCGGAAAGATTTTACTTTCCAGTGGTTCAGCACAGGTAACAGGTGAAAAGGTAAAATCTTCCCTTATTGTGGAAGATCATTTGTTGAAAAGGGAAATACCTCAGGAAGATCTACTGGTCGAAGCCCAATCCAGGAATACCCATGAAAATGCCCGGGCTTCGGCCAGGAAGCTTAAAAAAATGTTCCCAAAAGGAGATTTTATACTGGTGACCTCTGCTTTCCACATGTACCGAGCCAAACAATGTTTTGAGGCAGAAAACCTTGAAATCACGACTTTTCCTGCGGATTTCCGCGGGGGAGAGATTGTTTGGGAATTAGATGACGTACTAATACCAAGTGCCGGTGCTGTAAAAAGCTGGGGGGTTTTAATTAAAGAATGGGTTGGAATCTGTGCCTATTGGCTTTTTGGTTATCTTTAAGGCAAGATTCCTTTTTCAATTCGTAAAGTTTTTGACAAAAAGGGCATAAGGATCCAAGCTTTGAAACGTTTTTAAGGAATAAATTGCTAAATTGGTAAAAAGCAGTAATTATGAGTCAATTAATCAACCATGAGTTATTAAATCAGGCATACTCATACGAGGATTTCCGGGCCAGGGTAAAAAACTTGTATGATCAGGGAAAGCCCACGAGCGGGGAAAATTCGGAAATGCCTTTATTGGAGTTTACAGCCTTGAACCTAAACCGGTTGGATCGTAATGAAAAAACCAATAAGGTTAAAGATGAAGTAAAGGATAAACTTCAAAACCTGCCTTTCAAATGTTATTGGTTAGTACTGGCTGAGGGCTGGTGTGGGGATGTGGCTGAAAACCTCCCCATTATTAAGAAGATGGCAGAAATCACGGAAAATGTGGAATTGAAAATCATCTTTCGTGATCAGAACCTCGAAATAATGGATCAGTACTTAACCAATGGCGGGCGATCAATACCCAAATTGATCTGTTTGGAAGCGGAGTCCCTTAAGGAATTGGGTACTTGGGGGCCAAGGCCAAAGCCTTTACAGGATTACATTGTCCAAATGAAAGAATCCAAAGACCCTGACCAGCCCAAAAAAGAATGGGTTAACCAGATTCATGAATACATGCATAAATGGTATGCAAAGGACCGTGGTGAAACACTACAGGACGAACTTTTGTCCATGATGGAAGAATCGCATTTGGTTGCTAAGTAGTAATTATTTTGGGGTATATGGGTTATGTGTTAATTTTGTAGGGTAAAAATGGAAATTTTATGTTAAACCTTGAGGTTACAGTAGATCAGAATTCAGGGTTTTGTTTCGGTGTGGTTTATGCCATTGAAATAGCAGAAGAATACCTTGATAAATACGGTAAACTATACAGCCTGGGTGATATTGTGCATAATGACGAAGAAGTCGAACGGCTTAAAAAAAAGGGTTTGAAAACCATAGGCCATGATGAGTTAAAAGCGTTGAAGGGAGAGCGGGTTTTAATTCGGGCTCATGGGGAACCTCCGGAAACTTATCAAATCGGGGTGGAAAATGATCTGGAGCTGATCGATGCCTCCTGTCCGGTTGTTTTAAAACTTCAACACCGGGTCAAAAATGCTTATGAACAAAAGCAAAAACCCGTTTACATTTACGGAAAGAAAGGTCATCCGGAAATGCAAGCCCTACTTGGGCAGATGAGTCAGGATGCCGTCATTTTTTCGAGTCAGGAAGAGTTGGATAAACAAACATTGCCTGAAGAAATTCAGTTGTTTAGCCAAACAACCAAAGATATTTCCAAGCTTTACGAAATCCGGGATAATTTGAAAGAAAGGGGTATTGATGTGGATTTACATGATACCATTTGCCGTCAGGTCTCCAACCGGGATACTGAATTAAGGGATTTTGTTTTAAATTACGACAGGGTTGTTTTTGTTTCCGGTACTAAATCTTCCAATGGCAAAGTGCTATACGAAGTTTGTAAGACTTATAATCCGAATGCTTATTTTGTATCTTCTCCGGAAGAAGTAGAGAAAGATTGGTTTCAAAAAGATGAAAAGGTAGGGATTTGTGGGGCTACTTCCACTCCTAAATGGCTTATGGATGCGATCAAAGAAAAGATAGAAGATTTTTAAAATTTCAATTTATCTTTCTATCCAAGCAAACATTTCCTTTTTTAATCCGTATCGATGGCCATATTCTCCATTTTTTGATAAAGTGCTTTACTGGCTGGTACCAAAGGAAGCCTTAGGACATTTTCACAGAAACCTTTGATATTCATGATGGCTTTTATGCCGGTGGGATTGCCTTCTGCAAAAGCTAAGCGCAAGGGTTCCATCAGTTCATAATGATGTTTCCTGGCTTCATGAAATTCATTGTTTAAACCAGCCCTGACCATATCTGAAAACTTTCGGGGAAAGGCGTTTGCATTCACGGAAATGACGCCATCCATGCCCATTCCCAAATAAGGGAGGGTTAAATGGTCATCGCCGGAAACTACCTGAAAATCATCAGGCTTATTTTTTATAATTTCCATAACCTGCCACGGGTCTCCGGATGCTTCTTTAACACCTTTAATGTTCGGGTGATTGGCTAATTCCAAAGTGGTTTCGGCTTCTATGTTCTTCCCGGTTCTTCCGGGAACATTGTAAAGTATAAGGGGTACAGGCGAATGGTCGGCTATTGTATGGAAGTGTTGCCAAATGCCTTGCTGATTGGGTTTATTGTAGTAAGGGGTGACAGACAAAATGCCTTGGCAATGAGTAAAATCTGTATCACTCAAATTGCTTATCACATTTTCGGTATTGTTTCCACCGATTCCAATAACCAAAGGGACTTTCCCCTGGGATTGTTCTTGAGCAATCCGGATTACTTGTTTTTTTTCATCCTTAGTTAATGTGACCGATTCTCCTGTAGTACCCAACATTACTAAATACTCAACACCCCTTTCAATTTGATAACGAAGGATGGAATGCAAAGCCCCTTCATCAATTTCCTGATTTTTATTGAAGGGTGTAATGACTGCCACCCCGGTTCCGCTGATATTCATAGCCAATTAATTTTTGTGGATGCTTTTCAAGTAATATTTAAGGGTACTGATCACCTGGTTCATGTTAGCCCCTGAATCGGAATTGATCATAAAATCGTAAATATGGGAATAATCCGGGTCGTAGATGCCGACCTTGAAATCCGCCCTGGCGATGGCTAAAATGTAATGAACAGGTAGGCTATCATCCAAGCAGAGCGAAATGACCATATCAAATTTTTGATCGGTAAAATCTTTTAATACAGATTTTTTAGGCAGGTCAAAAATTGTTAAGTCTTTATTAGTCAGGAATATGTATTCTTTTGTTTTCAGGATTGTATCCTCATTTTCTTCAGAGTCGAAGTATTCAAGCAAATAAACGGTCTTACCCCTATCTTTTAATTCTTTTTTCAAAGCTTTTACGGAATCAGAATCCTCTTTTCCGGAAGATTTGAAAACAATGCCAATGGTTTTGGCTTTATCCAGGTCAAGGGGAGAGTGTAAACTTCCGCCTTTGAAGATCCGCCTGTTTAGCAGGAAATTGGCAAACTTAAATTTAAGGTTATCTACAAATGTCATTTCAACCTAATGCTTTTCTTCCTGCTTTTTCAAAATACCTTCAGGGGAAATTTCTAACGGAGATTCTGGAAAGTCTTCCTTCGTTAATTCCTTGATTTTTTTGGCTGCCCTGTGCTTTTGGTCTAAATGCGGGCCTCCTTTACCCCGTTGTATAGCGGAAATAATCCTTCCCTTTAAAAAATTACCCTTTTCATCAGTTTTGACACTAACCATGGGAGCCAATCCATTGACCCCACTTATTTTAAACCTGGCATAGGTGCAAAAATTGCCTAAACTGTAGGCAATTAAGCGGTCTTTATACAATTCCAATGCCCGTGGTACATGGGGTCCATGCCCAAAAATCACATCACCGCCGGCATCAATCATTGCATGAGCAAACTTATAAACATTTCCCCGGTTTTCCCCATAATATTTTTCAACCTTTCGGGTTACATTTTGGTAATCTTTGCCTTCGGCCCCTCCGTGAAAAGATACCACTATAATATCAGATTTTTGGTCAAGTTTTTTAACGAGTTTTCGGGCTTTTGAGATTTTTTCAATTCTCGGAGTACCATTGTTTGGTGAGAAAGCCACAAATCCGATTGTTCTATCTTTTACCTTGATGGTGTTTGTTTTCAAAAAATTAACACCGGCTGCTTTTATACCCGCAGAGTCGAGTACTTCTACAGTTTTTTTCCTGCCGGCTTTCCCAAAATCTCCGGAGTGGTTGTTGGCAAGACTGATCAAGTCAAAATCGGTTTTCTTAAAGGCTTTCACATAACCAATAGGCATACGAAATGCATAGCACAAACTATCTACCTCACAATCCTTTTCCAGTTTACCGGAATCCATTAAAGAAGCCTCCAGGTTACCAAAGGTAATATCAGGTCGGATAAGGGTATTTTTTACCGGTTTTAACAATTTTTCAGGGGGAAAAGGAGGTAGGTAACTCGAATCCGGGAAATGGGTTCCTAACATCATATCCCCGACACCCATGAAATGGAATGTGTCTTTTACCTCCTTTTTGTCACTTGCTTTATTTTTCGGCTTTTCCGGGATCGAATCCTGGCCATTAATGGGCTTAAAGCCGTTCAGGATTAAGCCGGTAAAAAATAAAAAGCAGGCTATGAAATGGCTTTTATTCATTGGTGTCCAGATACTTTTTAAGGTCCAACAAGAAAGTTTTTGTCCTTTTAAGGGTTTCAGCCATCTCATATTCCTGGTTGGCTACTTTATGCCTGTTCTGAATGACATGCTGTGCATTTTCTATGGAATGTCCCTTTTCTTTAACCAGGAAGTGGATAAATTTTAGGGCTTCAATATCCTTGGCTGTAAATAACCGATGACCTTTTCGGTTTTTTTTGGGATTTATCTGGGAGAAATGCTTTTCCCAGTAACGGATTAAGGACGGGTTGACTTCAAGTTCGCGAGCCACTTCCCCAATGGTTGAGTATTTTTTCTCAGGGGAATTTTCCGCATCCTGCTTGTTTTCAGTCATCTTATTAATCAAGCGATTGATTACCTCGATTGGCTAATTTAACTATTTTTTCATACTCTTTCGGACTTAGATCATTATGAAAAAAGTTAATCGGATTCACAGCCTTACCATCTTTTCTGACTTCATAGTGGAGATGTGGGCCCGTTGATAAGCCGGAATTACCAACCGTAGCAATTTGCTCTCCCCTTTCTACGGTTTCCCCTTTTTTTACCTTAAAGGATTTTAAGTGTGCATATTCCGTTTTATACCCGTAACCATGGGAAATAACAAGCTGATTGCCGTAACCCGTTTTCGAGTATTGCTTTTTTACCACTTTGCCCTTTCCCGTTGCATAAATCGGGGTACCATGGGGAGTGGTAAAATCTATGCCGTTATGAAAGCGAGTGGTTTTATAGATGGGATGGATTCTATGCCCGAACCCTGAAGCTATTTTTTCCAGGTCTTCATTCGGAATGGGTTGTATGGAAGGAATAGAGGCCAACATTTCCTTTTTCCGGGAGGCTAATTTGGCTATTTCATCGTAGGACTGGTTTAAAACAAAAAGTTTCTTTTCGAGTTTATCGAAGTTTTGAGCAGTTTGTTTAATGATCTTTGAGTTGGATAGGTCTTTTAAATCTTTATAATACTCAACCCCTCCGAAACCAGCATCCCTGACGTTCTCCGGCAAGGGTTCGGCTTCAAAAATTACCCGGTAAATTTTTTTATCTCTGGTCTCCAAGTTATTTACTACTTTTTTCAAACGGCTTAGGCGCTTATTCATCATTTCAAACTTGGTCTGGTAAGTCTGGACTTCTTGTTTTAGCCGCCTTTCTTTTGGAGAATCATAGTAATATAGTAGCGTAACAATAATAAAAATCGAAAGAAGTAGCGATAGAGATAAGATGCCGGAAAACTGCAGCAACCGTTCCCAGAAGTTAGGCTTGTAAGGTTGATAGGTTAAAAGGTTGGGATCAAAGTAATATTTGTTTTTCTTCATTTGGCCTTATTTATTAACGTGCAAAAATAAAAAGGTTGAAATCGACAATCAAAAAATAAACTCGGAACACCTGATGTGTTCTTAAATTAAAAGCTTTCCCTATCGGTAATCCAACCGCTTAATCACCACCGTTCGTTGATAATATAATCTCTTCCTAAAATTTCCTTTTGGGTTCTACAATGAATTTTATGGAAATGTTTTTGAGAAGTTTTGATCTAATAATA
>CAZJWK010000025.1:0-27383 GCA_964549595.1 uncultured Sphingobacteriales bacterium
AATTTGGATTTGAGGGAAGTGTTGTTTTATCATCAATGATGAAAAGACGCTTTTGGGAAACACTTAATGCCCTATTTTCTAACCCGTCTTTTAAAGTGCTATCTTTGGATAAGGAGTTTTTTTGAATATCATTTTTTGAAAGGCCCTGACTCCAAAAAAAGCGATAAGTGTTGAATTTCAGTTGTTCCTCATTGCTTAATGCCTTGGGATCCCCGGTTAAATGAATTTTTCCGGGTTTTAAGCTGGCTACTACTGTATGGTTATTTACCGTTAAGAAAGCTAATTTAGAAAGTTGTTGGTTTTGCCATAGGTGGTAATTAATTAAGGTTAACAAGCCAAGGGAGGCAAATAACCCTATGGCCAACCAGGTTTTGTGTCTAAAAATAAAACCCAGAAACCAACCGGCTAACCCCAGATAGATCAACCAAAACTCCCAAGTGGTAATGAAAATTTCATTAATTAGCGAATAAGGGAGGCTTTGAACTGCTTTAATCAGGTAGTTCAGCCCGTATAGCAAGTAATCCAGAATGTTTCCAAAAAGGTACGCCAATGAGGAAAAAATGCCATAGGAAAGCCCCTTAAATAAGAAAAAAATAAAACCGGTTGGGACAATCAGAAAGGCAGCAGGAATAACTACGAGGTTAGATATTAGAAAGTAGGAGGGAAACTGATTAAAGTAGAATAAAGTAAGGGGAAATGTGGAAAGCTGTGCTGCTATGGATACCGCTGTGATTGCCCAAATCTGGTCTATCAGCCAAAAACGGGGTTGGGGCAATAAACCATAAATTTTGGGTTGTAGAAAAACGATGCCTAAAACAGCCGCATAAGATAGTTGAAAACCCACTTGGGTAATAAGAAAAGGATTTATCAGTAAAAGGATGAACATGGAGGTTAAAATCGAGCCATAAACATTAGTCAATCGCTTCATGTTGGATCCGATAGCCACAAACGTAAACATCGTAGAAGCCCTGATGACAGAAGCCGGTAAGCCGGTTAGGCAGGCGTAAATCCAAAGGATTAAAATGATAATTAACATTTTGACGTAAGGACCGGAACGGATAGGGTTCAGGAAACTTAGCCCGAAGTTTAACATGAGGTAAATGATTCCGACATGGAGTCCGGAGACCGCCAGTACGTGCATGGCACCTGTACTGGAATAGGAGTGTCTCAGCTCGGGGTCTATGGCTTCCTTATACCCTGCCAAAAGGGCATAGGCTACGGCTTTTTCATCTTCTCGTGTAATGACAGCCGATAACCAATCCAACAGTTGATGCCTTATGCTATAAATGGTTTGGAAAAAAGCAGCACCTTCATTTTCTCCGGTAAAGTGCCAATCTTCCGGTTTCAGAAAAGCCTGATGATAGATTTGCTTGTTGGCCAGGAAGGCCTTAAGGTTAAATTGTTTTGGATTTGGAGGGGGATCCAGGGTGTCAAATTTATTGGTAGCAATCAGTAAGTCTCCATACTTAAGCTGCCGGGCAAGACTATCCTTCCTAAGGTAGGCAATAACACGGCCTTTTTTGGGTAAAATTTGGTTATCTTGAATAAGGCCTTTTACAGAGCCTTTCACTTGAATGGTTTCAGACTTTTCAATCGGAGGTTTTGTGATCTGTAGTAAAACGAAATCTGATTTGCTGTTTGAGTGGCTGAAATGGGAAGCGTCATCTTTGGAGTATAAGGTGTTTACACGATAAATACCCAGCCCGAAAAAAAACATCACAATAAAAAAAGCTGGAAGCCAATACCATGTTTTCCATCTTTTTGTTATTTTGTGCGCCACTACGGATAAAATTAGTAAACCAATCCCTATGCAAAAAGGATATTGAATGGTTAATCCTTTTAGGCTGATAAGGGCAACTATTAAACCGATAAAATAGGCCAAAAATATCCTAAATAGTGGTATTTTTTGCCAGGGATAGCCAATCATTTGCTGTATAATTCTATTTTCAATTAAAATTTTATTAAATCTAATTTGAATTGGTAAAGTTCAAAAATCTTTAAGGTCAAACCAATGAAAATTGCTTGGAAAAGTAGCTTTTATTTTTTAGTTTTATAATGCGGTATATGTATTTTAAAGTTACAGGAGGAAGGACTTCAGGCAACGCATAAAAGAATTCTAACGTCTGTTTTAAAAAGGTTATTAATGTTCTGAGGATCTTTATGGGCAAAAGAATCTTGATTTTTCTTTGCTTTTTTTGCTTTTTCCTAACCGGAGTTTGTGCTCAGCCAACGGCGGATTTCAAGGTAAACAAAAAATCCGATTGCAGTCCTTTATTGGTTAAGTTTACAGACTTATCATCAGGCAACATTAGTAGTTACCTATGGAGGTTCGGAAATGGTAATACTTCTGCCAAAAAGGATCCTCAAGCCCAATATGTTACTCCGGGTAAATACACCGTAACTTTAATTGTGACGAACCAAAATGGGCAAAAAGACACACTCACCAAAAAGGATTTGATTGAAGTTTATTCCAAACCGGATGCTGGTTTTTCTTTAAGCCCCGAAAAGGGATGTGCCCCTTTAACGGTAAACTTTAATAATCAAAGTAAAAAGGGATCCGGTGCTATTTCAACATATACATGGGATTTTGGGGATGGGAATGTTTCCAATAAGGTAAATCCTGATCATCAATATAATGATCCGGGAAATTACTCTGTCTCTCTGAACATAAAAGATAAACACGGTTGCGAAGATAATGTGGTGAAACAGAATGTGGTTTCGGTTTCCCAAAAGCCTTATGTAGCCTTTTCAGCACAGGATACGGTGGCTTGTAACCCGCCTTTAACGACCCATTTTAAAGAAAAAGCCAAATCCAATACATCAGGGGGGCTGAGTTTTCAATGGCATTTTGGGGATGGAAAAACCTCCAGTAAAAAGAATCCCAATCACACTTACCAAACCAATGATCAATTCAATGTCCGGCTCACTGTTACAGATTCAATGGGTTGTCAAAATGCCTTGCTAAAAAGCAACTACGTGCGGACCAACAAGGTTCTGGATTCTTTTAAGTACGACCTGAATATTTCCGCTACCCGTAGAAAAGGTTGCAAGACGCCTTTTTCGACCCAATTTAATGTGAATGGACAAACTTCATCCATCAAATCCTGGTTTTGGAAGTTTGGTGACCGGAATGTAAGTAATGATAAAGCTCCTTATCACACCTATTTTAATACGGGCTCTTATGACATCACCTTAAAGGTTACGGACCAAAAAGGTTGTGTACAAAAAAATAGTATTCTGGATTTCATTCAGATCAAAAAGCCGGAAGCCCGGTTTAAGGTTTCTCCCAGAAAGGGGTGTAAACCATTAGGAACCCAATTTACGGATATTTCAAGTTCCTTCGATCCCATTACCCAATTTGAATGGCATACGGGGGATGGTAGCACCTTGAATGGTGCAAATCCGCAATATACCTACCAAGACAGTGGTGTTTTTTACCCAGAACTAATCATTACCACAAAAAATGGTTGTAAGGATTCCATAAGTCCATTGCCTGTTGAAGTCGGGGTCAAGACGCAACCGGATTTTACCGTGAATGAGCGCGTAGGATGCCTGAAACACAGGGTACGTTTCACGAACTTTACGAACCGATCCAGCCCAAAAGCCGATAAGTTTGCCTGGCATTATGGAGATGGTTCTTTACCGGATAGCTTTGAAAATCCCCATCATACCTATGATGTGAAACCGGATTCGTTACCGGTAACCCTTGAGGCCATTCATAATGGCTGCGTAGACACAAAAACCAAAAAAGATTACATTGTCATTCAACCCCCTTATTCGGATTTTGGAATTAAAAATGATTCTTGCATAGATAGGAGAGTACAGTTTGTGGATAGTTCGATAGGCGCTGATAGCCTTAAATGGATCTTTAGTGATGATTCGGTATCCTTTAAAGAGAATCCGGTGCATGTTTTCCCGGACCAGAAAAAAGTTGGCGCCAAATTGATAACCTGGAATTATTCAACCGGATGTGTGGATACCAATACGAAACAATATGAACCTTTTAACGCTGAGTTAAAGGCTCTTAGCAGCGGGGGTTGTGCACCCAAAGTGGTTAAAGGGAAAGCTGAAGCCAGCCGCAATGCAAATTTTCATTGGACATTCGGGAATGGTGATTACGCCACGGGTCAAAAAGTAAATACCAGTTATGAAAAGCCTGGTATTTATGACGTCAAATTGGTAGCGGTTTCTACCAAAAAGCGGTGTAAGGATACCATTAAGAAAGCAGATGCCGTTGAAATCAATGGAAATTTTGTTGATTTATCCGTAAGCCGGAAACAGGGTTGCCTTCCTTTTACCACCTCATTTTCTACTACTGTGAAACCTTCCGGTTCTGTGGAAACAGAATATTTGCTAACGGGGGATGGAAACAGGATTGAGAATCCTTCCGGGATTGAAAAATATACTTACCAGAAGGCTCCTGAAAACAGAAGTGAGTGGTTTAAAGCCCGGTATTTGGTAAAGGATTCAGCGGGGTGTGAAAATTCAAAAGTGGTTAAGGTCCGGCCTTCCGAGCCGAGACCAGAAATAGCCATATCAAAATCACCTTATTGCGATAGCATAACCTACCATTTTAAAGCCGGTTTAGTGGACAGTAATGGTGTGTTACCCCTTTCTCATCAGTGGAAATTTCCTAATACGGGTAAACAATCCACAAGGCCGGTTATCGATAAAAATTTTGATGAAACGGAAAATTTTCCGTTGTCATTGACATTCGAGGACTCACTGGGTTGTAAAGCCACCCGTAAAAAGGAAATTCAATTCAAAGCGAAGAATTTAAGGGCAGGATTTTCTTCTGATACTACCTATGGGAATTGTCCTCCGTTAGAGGTTAACTTTTTTGATAATTCCGAAGCGGGTTATGCCCCCATTAAGAAATGGAATTGGAGCTTTGGTGATAATAGTTACGCTACTAACCAAAACCCGCAAAAGTTATATTTCCTCCCCGGTGAATACGGAGTAACCCTTACCGTGACAGATTCCATTGGCTGTAAAGCTTCTGTTAATGCGGAAAAATTCATTGTGCTGGACGGGCCATTGGCTACTTATGATTTTGGCCCTTTAACCGGTTGTGACCCTCACATGGTTAATTTTAACGCGGAAACGGAAGGCGCTTCTAAGGTTCAATGGGACTTAGGAGATGGCAATGTAGTAAGGGGAAGAAAAGTACAGCACCAGTACAAAAGAAGTTCTACATTTATACCCCGTCTGATTTTGAGTGATTCATCGGGTTGTACTTATGCTTTGCCCCCACAAGATACTATCCGGGTAAAGCCCAGTCCCGATGCTCGGTTTTCGGTTAGGAATCGTTGTTTTGGTTATCCTACCTATTTCCGGGATAGTTCATTAGCCAATGCTTCTTCTAAAAAATGGGTTAAATGGTTTTTAAAAAATGATTCCTTAAAGAAAAAAGGTGAACAGGTCAGTCATGTATTTCAAAGCCCTGGCAAATATCGGCTTAAGCAAGTTGTGAAGAACTCCGGGGGTTGTTATGATACCTTAAAGCAAAAGGTCAAAATCGGGGGTTTGGATGCGAGGTTCACTGTATCCGATTCGACCGCTTGCATTCAGGAAAGGATTCAGTTTAAGGACAATACTTTGGCAGATACCACCATAGCCACAAGAAATTGGCTTTTCGGGGATAATGATGCTTCCTCTAAAAAAGCGCCTAAAAAATCCTACAAAAACAAAGGTAAGTATGACGTAGAACTTACTGTTACCGATGTCATGGGGTGTCAAGACTCGCTTTTCAAGCCTGATTTTGTAGGTGTTGGAGACAAATCTAAGCCAAGGGCGCCTGAAATCAAACGGGTAACGGTATTAGATAACCAAAGGGTTTTATTGGAATTTGGAAAATACGAAGATTTTGATGTGGAGCGATATGTGATTTACCGGAAAAAACATGGCGGCCTGTTTCAGCCTATAGATTCCATTCCTTACAGGGCTGATACTTCCTATGTAGACAGTCAATTGAATACGTTAAGGAATGCTTACTGCTATAAAATTCAGGTGGAATCCTTTTGCCACAAATTGTCCAGCCTGGATAGCAGCGAAGCGCACTGTACCATAGAATTAACGGCAAAACCGGATACCAATAGGGCTGTGCTTAATTGGAGTCCTTACCAGGGATGGGATCAAATAAAACGCTACCGGATATTCCGGTCTAAAGGTGGGGAGCCTACCAATTTTCAACTGATAGGTAATGTTCCGGGGGATAGTACCTTTTACATCGATAGTCAGATTGTTTGTTACCAAAAACATTATTACAAAGTTAAGGCTGTCCAAAGCAAGAGAAACGCTCATGTTTCCCGGAGTGATACCAGCGGGGCAAAGCCCGTTTACATACCGAATGTCCCTACTAATCGGATCATCAGAGCAACCGTTAAGCACAATAGTTATAACCGGGTAGAATGGACGAATCCTGAAAATACCGGTGTTTACCAATATTTCTTGACCAGGATAACCCCTAATGCACGGGATAAACACTTTAATAAAGTCTTAGAGGGGAATAAATTATTCTGGCGGGACAGCCATGTAGATGTGAAGGCTCATAGTTATCATTACAGGGTGCGCGTAATGGATAGTTGCCGGGATTTAGGGGGATATAGCAATCAAGGTAAGACCATTCTGCTTGGTGTGGAACTCAATGAGCAATTCCGGCCTAAATTATCCTGGACCCCTTATAAAAAATGGGCTAAAGGTGTGGATTATTACCGCATCCAAATTAGGCGTTCAGGAGAATTTCAAACCATTAGTAAAACTTCTTCCGGAAAGGACACGGCTTTTACTGATAATATTACGGACCTTAATTCTATGGATGAGTACCGTTATAGGGTTCAAGCCGTTAAAAAGGGGGACTCAGAAATTATTAGTACTTCCAATGAAGCGGTAGCCGAAGAAAAGTCCAGGTTATACGTACCCAATGTTTTTAGCCCTAATGACGATAGCCACAATGAAACCTTTAAACCCGTTGGCCTATATATTAAGGACTACCACATGAAAATTTACGACCGGTGGGGGGAGTTAATCTTTGAAACCAAAAACCTGAATGAAGGTTGGGATGGAACCCATAACGGGAATACGGCCCAAGATGGGGTTTATATTTATGAGATTAAAGCCATTGGGCTTGACAACAAAATTCACAACGTCCACGGGGATCTAACACTTATTAAGTAAAAAAACGGGGCACTAATTATCCAGGCCATCAATGCTTTCGATGTAACTTTTCATGGTAAGGAAAATCAGGCCTTTGTTCTCCTCACTAACCAAAGGTTCTTCCTCCTCCATGTCCTCCTCGATGATGGCATTAATCACGTATTTCAATAATGGCGCTTGGTTATGCCCGTTAACCAGAGCTTCTGCATTTTCTGTTAACCCTTCTTCACCCTCCTTTTCCAGGTAATTCAACATGGTTTCATTGTTCTTATCCGCTTTTTCAATTTCTTCATCTGGTATTTGAGGCAGCGGCTTTACTTTTTTGAAAGCATTCCATACATTAACACCGAGGAATAACAGGATCTCTTGCTCTTCGTTATTCAATTCATCCTCACCCATGCTCAGAAGAAAACCAAGGAGGTTGGGCTGTTCTTCGCTCATTTGGTAAACCATGTTTCTTAACTCTTCATCTTCAAGGTTATGAAGCTCTTCAGTTGATTGATCAATGATTTCATCCGAAACAGTTGCCATCTTTTAAATTTTTTATCTGATACTGTTACTAATATCTAAAAATTTTTAAGAAATGTCCATAAAAGGGTTAAAAAATTGGTTTTTAACCGGAAGATCTTAGACAAAGAAGAAAAAAATCATCTGTTTGGCAGGCGTTTAGAGTTACTTTAGCAAGTGGAATTATTTTTTAAGAACGATGCCCAGTTCTTGCAATTGGGCCTCATCAATTTTCGAGGGAGCATCAATCATAATATCCCGACCAGCACTTGTTTTGGGGAAAGCAATGACTTCCCTGATGCTTTCAAAGCCTGCAAATAGTGTGCACATTCGGTCAAAGCCAAAAGCAATACCCCCGTGAGGTGGGGCACCATTTTCAAGGGCTTTGAGTAAGAAACCAAATTTCGACTCAGCTTCTTCCTTGCCGATTCCAAGTATTTCAAAATATTTTTCCTGCATTGACCGATTATGGATACGAATGGAACCCGAGCCACACTCGTGCCCATTAAGCACAAAATCGTAAGAAGAGGCTTTGGCTTGAGTCGGATCCTTTTCCAAAGCTTCCAGATCGCTATCAAGCGGAGCTGTAAAAGGGTGATGAGCAAAGGTGTATTTTTCTGCTTCTTCGTCCCATTCCATTAGCGGAAAATCAACAACCCACAAGGGTTTAAAATCATTGGGATCTTTCAACCCGAGCTCCTCTCCCAATTTTAAACGCAGATCATCCAATGCTTCTCTGGTTTTCTGAGTCGGGCCGGCTAAGATAAGCAATAAATCCCCGGGTTGAGCTTCAAAGCGTTCGGCCCAATTTTTCAGGGCTTCCTGGCTAAAAAATTTATCCACAGAAGACTTGAAGCTACCGTCCTCTTGGTACTTCACCCAAACTAAGCCTTTCATACCCCTTTGGGGCTGCTTGACAAAATCTTCCAGTTGATCAATCTGCTTGCGGGTATAGTGAGCGCATCCATGGGCATTAACCCCAACGATGGTACCCCCGGCCTCCAGAACACTTGAAAAAACCTTGAAATCGGTTCCTTTGACCAGATCCTCCAGGTATTTGAAGGTCATACCAAAGCGGGTATCGGGTTTATCGGTACCGTAGTGGTAAATTGCCTCATCATAAGATATGACAGGGATTTCCCCCATTTCAATGCCCTTCACCTCATGAAAAAGGTGCTTGATAAATTCACTAAAAATTTGAATCACATCATCCCTTTCAACGAATGAAAGTTCGCAGTCAATCTGGGTAAATTCGGGCTGGCGGTCTGCCCGGAAATCCTCATCCCGGAAACAACGGACAATTTGGAAGTATTTATCAAAACCCGCCATCATGATCAATTGCTTAAAAGTTTGCGGGGATTGAGGCAAGGCGTAGAATTCGCCATGATGCAACCGGGATGGCACCACGAAATCCCTTGCCCCTTCGGGCGTGGATTTGATCAAAAAAGGTGTTTCGACCTCCACAAAATCTTGCTTGGTCAAGTAATTACGAACTGCCTGTAGCATTTGATGGCGGAGGAGGAGCTTTTGCTGTTCTTGTTCGCGGCGCAGGTCCAGGTATCTGTATTGAAGGCGGAGTTCCTCTCCGCCATCGGTCTCATTTTCAATGGTGAATGGCGGTACGCTGGATTCGTTTAGGATCTGAAAGTGCTCTACTAAGATTTCGATATCACCGGTAGCCCGTTCCGGGTTTTTATTACTCCTTTCTGAAACCTTTCCCCAGGCCTGGATGACAAATTCCCGGCCCAATTCTCGGGCCCTTTTGCATAATTCCGGCTGACTATCCATATTGAAGACCAGTTGAGTGATGCCATAGCGGTCGCGCAAATCCACGAAAGTCAGGCCCCCGAAATCCCGGTTAGCCTGCACCCAGCCGCTAAGCGTTACTTGTTGGTTAATATGGTCGATTCGCAATTCGCCGCAAGTGTGAGTACGGTACATATTATCTTTGATTTAGGAAAGGGCAAAGTTAGGGTTTTAGGGGCAATTGGGGATTGGTTAATGATCAATAAAATCCGGTTTAATTTATTGATTGGCTAATTTTTCAATGTTCAAGGCTTATGACAGGCCGTTGGCTAAGAAGCGATAAAAGCTTTAAATTTCACCCCAAATTTGGAAACCAAAAGAAGGCACTATGTACGGACAACTAAAAGAGCGACTTCAAAAAGAAATACAAGAAACTAAGGATGCCGGGTTGTATAAGGAAGAACGGGTAATAGCCAGCCCCCAGGATGCGGAAGTCACCTTGCAGGATGGCACTAAGCTCCTGAACTTCTGTGCTAACAACTATTTGGGTTTGGCCAATGACGAAAGGTTACAAAAAGCCGCTGAAGAATACATTGAATCCCGCGGTTATGGGCTGGCTTCTGTTCGTTTTATTTGTGGCACCCAGGATATTCACAAGGAGTTGGAGGACAAAATCGCTAATTTCCTGGGAATGGAATCAGCCATCCTTTATGCGGCTGCTTTTGATGCCAATGGCGGGGTTTTCGAACCCTTATTCGGACCGGATGATGCCATTATCTCCGATGCCCTGAATCATGCTTCTATTATTGATGGCATCAGGCTATGCAAAGCCCAGCGATTCCGTTATAAGCATAGCGATATGCAAGACCTGGAAAGCAAACTTCAGGAAGCACAGGATGCTCGTCACAGGGTAATCGTCACGGACGGCGTTTTCTCAATGGACGGGGATGTGGCTAAATTGGATGAAATGTGTGATTTGGCGGAAAAATACGATGCCCTCGTCATGTCTGATGAGTGCCACGCCACGGGGTTTATTGGCAAAAATGGTAAGGGTGTACATGAGTATAAAGACGTCATGGGTCGTGTAGATATCATAACCGGCACACTTGGTAAAGCACTTGGTGGGGCTATGGGTGGTTTTACTGCTGCTCACAAGGAAATTATTGACACCCTTAGACAAAAATCCCGGCCTTACCTGTTTTCTAATAGTTTGACGCCCTCTATTGTGGGTGCTTCCATGAAAACCTTTGATATTTTAAATGAATCCACCCATTTGCGGGATCAACTCGAAAAGAATACCCAATATTTCCGCAATAAAATCCAGGAAGTGGGCTTTGACATTAAGCCCGGTGAAACACCTATCATACCTATAATGCTCTATGATGCACCACTGGCTCAGAAAATGGCCGGGCGGTTACTTGAAAAAGGCATTTACGTGACGGGATTTTACTATCCGGTTGTGCCAAAGGGCGAAGCCCGTATCCGGGTTCAGATATCAGCTGCCCATAGCCAGGCTAACCTGGATCAGGCTATCGAAGCCTTTTCAAGCATTGGAAAAGATTTGGGCGTCATTTAAAAATGATTGGTAAAAGGCGGTAAATGGTTGGCCAATTCAGGCTAATAACTGGATTTTGCCAACCTTTACTGAAATCTGAAAGCTTCTTTAACAAGAATTTTTAATATCCTGAAAATTTCAATCATGATCCTTTACAATGTTACCATTAATATTGAACCTGATATTCAGGAAGATTGGGTGCAATGGATGAAGCACAAGCATATTCCCGATGTGTTGAACACGGGCCTTTTCCGGGGGCATTACTTTTTCCGGATTATTTCCAACCCTCAGGAAGAAGGCCTTACGTACTGTATACAGTATTTTCTGGATAATATCAGGGATTATGAAAAATACCAGGAAAAGTATGCTCCGGCGCTTCAAAAGGAAGTGGAAGAACGGTATAAGGAAAAATTCGTTGCTGCCCGTACCATTATGAAGGAAGTTTAAAGCGATGACAAGGGTAAGGGATAGATTTGAACAAGAATTTTGTTAAGGGGTTACGTAATCAAAATCTTTAAGTAAGGAAAGCATGCTTAATGGAAATTCCTTTTGGGAAGAAATTAAATTTAAAATTTTTAATAGTGGGAATACACTATACCAGTTAATTTTTATCAATGTAGCAGTATTTCTGGTTTTTGGAGTCATCCAGGTTTTATTGAAATGGTTTCTGATAAATCCTGGTTTATCCAGGGAAATACAATCCTTTCTCGCCGTATCCCATGAACCCATTGAGGTGCTTACCAAACCCTGGACCCTGATTACCTATATGTTCCTTCATGCCGGGTTTTTCCATATCCTTTTCAATATGTTGATTTTTTATTGGTTTGGATTAATATTTCAGGAATACCTTGGGAACAAAAAATTACTGAGCACTTTCATTTCCGGAGGAATTGCCGGGGCTATTGTTTTTATCCTGGCTTATCAAGTTATTCCCCTTTTGGCCCAAAATCCGGTAGCGGGAGGAATGGTGGGTGCTTCTGCGGGTGTCATGGCCGTGGTAGTTGGAACTGCCACCCTTTTGCCGGATTTTACTTTAAACCTTTTGTTGTTGGGACCGGTTCGTTTGAAGTGGATAGCCCTTGTTTTGGTGATTCTGAGCTTTTTGGGCACAGCAGGTAGCAATGCCGGTGGAGAATTTTCCCATTTGGGTGGCGCCTTATATGGCTTTATTTATATCAGGCAGCTACAGGCGGGCAAGGACATAGGTCAGTGGGTGAATACTGTATATGATGGAATTAAAAGTCTTTTTACGGGAACTTCCAAATCCAGTGAAAAGGGTTTTAAAGTACACCATAATGAAAAAGCTTATGCTGAGAAATCCCGTACCTACCGCTCAGAAAAAGGCAAAAAGGCCAAACAGAAAGAAATTGACCGGATCCTCGATAAGATTGCTGAATCCGGTTATGATAGCCTAACGAAGGAAGAACGGGAAACGCTTTTCAAGGCCAGCAAATAATTTAATTACTTATTCTTTCGTTAAAGCTTTAAAGGCTTTCATGACCCGCCTGCTTGATAAAATCCTATTGGTATTTCAGGGTATTTTAATTTTGTTCCTGTTACCGGGATTGGCTGCTCCTTATGTGAATCCTGAATTTGTTACCTTTCCCGCTTTTTCCGGGTTGCTATTCCCTTACATCACCATTTTGTTGATCATTCTTGGTATATATGGCGTTTTTCGGAGGCTCTGGGGATTCATTCCCACTTTGGTGGTTTTAATCCTCAGTACTGGTGGATTTACGAAAATTTTTGCCTTTAACACCAATAAAACTCCGCAGGTGGCCGATACTGCATCCCTTTCCGTGATGAGTTATAATGTTCAGGGATTTGGGCGCTATCAGGATGATTCCGTGGTTGATAAATTTTTGAACCTTTTTAAACGTGAACAGCCAGACATTTTGTGTCTTCAGGAATTTTACGCAAGAGAGGGTGCTTTTGAAAATAATTTAAGCCAAGTCATACAGGCCGGAAGTTACCCGTATAGGTATTGTAATACAGTGGGTTACAAAGGTAGGGGAAATTTTTTCGGCTTGGTCATTTTTACTAAGCACCCTATTGTTAACCAGGGGTATCTGGAATTCAAGGGTCAGAAAGCAAATGGTTCTATTTATGCAGATTTTGTTTGGCAAAATGATACTTTCAGGATGTTTAACATTCATTTGCAATCTACCCACCTTTTCAAAAAAAGCCGGTTGGACCGGCCCAACAATGGCCACTCTCTTTTAAGCAACATTGATGGCAAGTTAGGCCGGTTAAAAAAAGGGTTTATCAAGCGGGCCTCGCAATCAAAAAAAGTAGCAGATGCTGTAGAGGATTCCCCTCATCCGGTTATTTTATGCGGTGACTTAAATGATACGCCGCTGTCCTATACCTATCATACTATGATAAGAGAACTCGATGATGCATTCATTTCTGCCGCTAATGGTTTAGGCCGAACCTATACCAATCGTTACGGGTTTCTGCGTATTGATTATATACTTTACAACGATGTTTTTAATCCGGTTGATTTTAGCGTTTTGAAAGCCGATTGGTCTGATCATTTTCCGGTTCATTGCACTTTTAAACTACGTAATACCGATTTATAACATTTTTTGGTCACTAAGCGTGTAAAATCGGCCTTAGTAGTTTTTTTAACCCTTGTTTTATAGGATTCGTTTTTTGACAAATCTAAATGGATAAAATTGGGTTAAATTTGCCCTATGGAACAATTAATGGTTTACAATTCTCTGACGCGGCGGAAAGAAGTTTTTGAGCCGCTTAACCCACCCAGTATCGGAATGTATGTATGTGGGCCTACTGTATATGGTGAACCTCACTTAGGTCACGCTAAGTCTTACGTTTCTTTCGACATCATTTATCGGTACTTGTTACACTTGGGGTATAAGGTGCGTTATGTACAAAATATCACAGATGTTGGCCATTTGACCGATGATGCCGATGAAGGGGAAGATAAGATCCAGAAACAGTCCAAGATTGAGAAACTTGAGCCGATGGAAATCGTGGAATATTACATGAATGAGTATTTCCGGCAAATGGATGCCCTGGATAACTTACGTCCTTCGATTACCCCACGCCCAAGTGGACATATCACCGAACAGATTGAATACATCCAGGATTTGATTGAAAAAGGCCTGGCCTATGAGGTGAATGGTTCCGTTTATTTTGATGTGGAAGCTTATCAAAACTCCGGATACAATTATGGGAAGTTATCCGGTAAGAAAATCGATGAATTAGTGGAGGGTGGTGCAGACCGGGAGTTAAGCGGTCAAAGCGAGAAAAAAACCCCCCTGGATTTTGCGCTTTGGAAAAAAGCCACACCGGACCACCTCATGCAATGGAATTCTCCCTGGGGGAAAGGTTATCCGGGATGGCATATTGAGTGTACTGTCATGAGCCAGAAATACTTAGGGGAAACCTTTGATATCCACGGAGGAGGGTTGGAAAACATGTTCCCGCATCACGAATGTGAAGTGGCCCAGGCAGAGGGTCGTTACGGCCAATCATTTGCCCGCTATTGGCTTCACAACAATATGGTAACAGTTAATGGCCAAAAAATGGGTAAATCTCAAGGAAATAGTATCACCGTTAAACAGCTTTTTAATGGAGATCATAACTTACTGGATGATGCTTATTCACCCATGACTGTTCGGTTCCTGATTCTTCAATCCCATTACCGGAATCCCCTGGATTTTTCCAATGAGGCCTTGCAATCTGCTTATAAGGGGTATCAGCGGATTTTGGAGAGTTTGACGCGGCTGCAAAAGTTACAACCGGCCCAGGAATCCACTTTCAATGTCCAGGAATGGGTAGACCGATGCTATGCTACCATGAATGATGATTTCAACACCCCAAAATTAATCGCTGAGTTGTTTGAAGCGGCCAATGTCATTAATCGGGCATGGGAAGGGCAAGATTCTTTGAATGAGAATGATCTACAGCTTTTCCAGGATAAGTTCAATGATTTTATGCAGGATGTATTGGGCTTGAAAACTGAATTAGAGGGGCAATCTGAAGAAAAAATTGAGGGATTAATGGATTTGTTACTGGATATCAGACAAAAAGCCCGCAAGTCAAAAGATTTTGAAACCGCTGATAAAATCCGTGACCGGCTTAAGGACCTGGGGTTTGAGATCAAGGATTCAAAGGAGGGGACGGAATGGACGTATGCTTGAGATACAAGATTCAAGAACCAAGACAAAAGATGGGTTTCAGTACGTAGTACTAAGTACTCAGTATTCAGTACTAAGTATTAAGTACTCAGACAACCTTATTACCAAATATTGCTACGTATTACTATTTGTTACTAATAGATTGACTATTTGAATGACGGATTTCAACGACAATTTCTTAAGGGCCTGCCGTGGAGAGCCGGTTGATCATACTCCTGTTTGGTTCATGCGGCAAGCAGGGCGTTACCAGCCTGAGTACCGTAAGATCAAGGAAAATCGCACAATCTACGATATCATTCAGGATCCTGAGTTGTGTGCCTATGTGACTAAGCTTCCCGTGGATCAGTTAGGAGTAGACGCAGCCATTTTGTTTTCCGATATCATGACGCCCATTGGCCCTATGGGGGTTGAGAATGAGATCAAACCCAATTACGGGCCTTATGTGCCTAACCCGGTAAGAAACGAGGAAGACGTCAAGCAGTTAATCATACCGAATTACAATGAAGCAACACCTTATGTCAAGGATACCATTCAGCATTTGGTGGATGATTTGAATGTGCCACTCATTGGTTTTTGCGGGGCGCCCTTCACCTTAGCCAGCTACATCGTGGAAGGCGGGAAAAGCAAGCATTACGAAAACACCAAGGCCCTGATGTACAATCAGCCTGGTGTCTGGCATCAATTGATGGACACTTTAACCGACAGCATGCTGAATTACCTGGACATGCAAATTCAGGCCGGTGCACAGGCTGTCCAGGTTTTTGACAGCTGGGTGGGAGCCCTCAGCCAGGAAGATTATGCGGAATACATCTTTCCCCACATGGAGCGCTTGTTCAAATCATTACAGTATTCGGGTGTGCCTACGATTCTTTTTGGGGTTAACACCTTGCACTTATTAGGGCAATTGAAAGGTACCGGCTGTGATATAGTTGGTGTTGACTGGCGTGTGGACATAGGGGTAGCCTGGCAAATCATGGATTTTGATGTAGGCATTATGGGGAACTTAGACCCGGTATCGGTGATGGGACCTTGGGATACAATCCAACAAAAGGTACAAAGCATTTTAGACAGTGCTTCCCAAACCGGCCAAAATGGCTTCATCTTCAACCTGGGCCATGGGGTGATCCCCCAATTATCGGCTGAGAAGTTGAAGAAGATTGTGGATTATGTGCATGGGAGTGGGTGAAACGATCCTTAAAGACGAGCAAATTTGGGGTACTTAAAAAATCAAAAATTATTTCAACAGTGAAAAAATATGAGTCATGACTGAAGAAAATGCGATTTCAATCTTAAAAATTGTTGTTTCCGCTATTGTTGCATTTCTTACAGCATATGGTACGGTAATATATCGATTAAAGAAAGAGAGAGGCAAAGGTAAAATCATAATTTTGGAGCTAATAAAACGCTACTTCATAAGTATTATTAACTCTTTCGATCACAAAACTCTTAAGGTTAAGAAAGATAACCTTTCGAGATTACAGCATTTAAGGATTATAGAGCGGGTTGAACAAGATCTACTTCAACTGCAAAACAACTTATTTTACACATCCACATTAGAAAAGTACCCTCGTATTACAAAAGCCCAAATAACGCTTAGTAGAGAAATTGAAAACATTAAGGCAAATGAGCAACTATATTTAGATGGAAATACGATTAAGGAGTTTTATAATCTATATTTAATTATACGAAGCAGTTTGCCTAAAAAGGTATTAAAAAACGAACATTTTAAAGAAATTGCTAGTATTATAGAAGAGCTTTATGAAAAAAATAAACAGCATTTTGAAAAATGAATTACCTTTTCTTTAGTAACCTTAAATTTTTGCTTTAGCCCCTATCCAATCCAAAACTTTAGCGCTAAAAATTCCTTTTTCTCTGCAATAATTTAATCATCCACTAATAATTGCCGGCTTTTAGTTCAATATCATTCATCAATCCTTCATAAGGAATTTTCAGCTGGTCGTGTAATTTTTTGATCATTTTCGGCTTCGTACTTTTCTATCAATAAAGCCAGAATTTCCGCTTCATCCCCTTCCGGTGTGCCATCTTTGGCATCAAACACTTCTTCAAAGCGTTGTAAAGCTTCTTGGTAATCTTTTTCAGTTTTGATTGGTTTCAGCTTCATGGGCCAATGTTTTTAAATGGCATTCGCATCAATTTTATCGTATGCTTTATGGGTTCCAACAAACCTGACAAATGCCCATCCTTTTTTGTAGTTGAACTTGACTACCAACCAGTATTTGTCATAAATTTTAAAACCACTTTATTATTTTTAGTTTTTCTCACAAACACATACCTAATTGTCAATTTTTCCTTAAATCACCAAAACTCCAATTACTTTCAGGAAATTTGCCTGAACATTTTTTACATGAAATCATTGAATTAAATAAAAACCCAAAATGAAGCGAGGCATTTTGCTAATGGCCTATGGCGGCCCCAACAAACGAGAAGACATTGCCCCTTTTTACCGGGATATCCGCATGAGTTATGCCGGCCGGGAGCCTACCCAGGAGCAATTGGATGAATTGATCGAACGGTATGACCAAATTGGGGGACGTTCCCCCCTGTTGGAAATAACGCAGCAACAAGCTGAAAGCCTCAAACAAGAATTGGGCAATGAATACCCGGTTTATATTGGTATGCGGCACTGGGAGCCTTGGATTTCCGATACCATACGGCAGATGAAGGAAGATGGGATAGAAGAAGCTGTTGCTATCATAATGGCTCCCCATTTTTCAAGAATGAGCGTTTGTAAATACTATGAACGGGTCAATGAAGCATTGGAAGCAGAGAATTATAACCTGAAGCTTCACAGGGTCAAATCCTGGCATACCCATCCGGAATACATCAAAGGATTGGCTGAACGGGTTCGGGAAGTCTTGCCCAGGTTTCCCCAGGACAAGCAAGATGATATCCTGATGATGTTCACTGCCCACAGTTTACCAGCCCGGATTCTTGAATATTATGGTCCCTATCCTAAACAATTGCATCAAACCTGTGAGTTGTTGGCTGAGGAGCTCAATCATCACAAATGGACGTTTGCTTACCAAAGTGCCGGTAAGAGCCGTGTTCCCTGGTTAGGTCCGGATATTGTGGATGCTATTTGGGAGCAGCAACAAAAAGGGGAAAAGTACATTTTGGTTAGTTCGATCGGCTTCATAGCTGATCATTTGGAAATCATTTTTGATATTGACATTGAAGCTAAACCCGAAGCTGAACAGGTGGGGGTTCAACTGGAAAGAACCAAAACATTGAACGATTCTCCATATTTGGCCCGAACATTAGCTGATATTGTCCAAAGGCAATTTCATGGTACAGAAGCGCAAGTCCATTAGCATTATTGGTGGCGGTATTACCGGACTGGCCACTGCTTGGTTCTTAGAGCAAGAAGGATATAGCGATATTACCTTGATTGAGGCAAGCGCCCGCCTGGGGGGTAAAATCAAAACTGAACGCCATGGAAATTTTTTGGTAGAAACAGGCCCGGATGCCATCATGTCAACCAAGCCCGGTATAATGGATTTTATCAGGGATCTTGGTATAGAAGATCAACTTATTGAACCCAATAGCCGGCATTTTTATGTCTTGCATAAGAGACAATTAAAGCCGGTTCCCGCAGGTTTTGCTTCTATGGTCCCTGCGGATATGAGCGATTTCCGGAAAACCAGTTTGCTCTCTTGGCGGGGTAAACTAAGGCTACTGATGGAACGGTTTGTAAAAGCCCGCGATCCGGAGAAAGATGAAAGCTTGGCTCATTTTGTGAAAAGACGGTTCGGGAAAGAAGTCCTTGATAAGATGGCTGAACCGCTCTTTACTGGGGTTTATTCTGCCCCCGCTAATCAATTGAGTATAAAGGCCACTTTTCCCCATTTTAAACAAATGGAGGCAAAGCATGGCAGCATTACCAAAGCTGTATTGGCCAACCGTAAAAAACATGGACTACCCAAAGGGTCTCCTTTTCGAAGTTTTCAAAAGGGCATGCAAACCCTTCCGGATACCATTGAAAGTCAACTTAAGTACACCAAAAAGTTTTATCAGACCAGTGTAAACCATATCAAGCAAAAAGAAGGGCTTTACCAGGTACAAACCCATAACAATTCCACCATTCCTGCTGATGATTTGGTTTTAACGATCCCCGCCTACAAAGCCGGCTCTTTATTGGAAGGTTTAATTCCCAACTTGGCGGAGAACTTTGGTCAAATTTCCTATGCCACTTCTGTTATTGCCACCTTAGCATTTGAACGGAAAGCCATTAGGAATAGCCTGGATGCTACAGGCTTCCTAATCCCTTCCTCTGAACAAACTAAACTTTCTGCATGTACCTGGAGTTCAGAAAAATGGAAGGGACGTGCTCCAGAAAATATGGCCACTTTTCGTTGTTTCTTTTCCAATGTGGATAAAAAGGAGCTGAAAGAGAAAAGCAAAGCGGAATGGATTCAAACAGCGCAGGCTGAACTTAAAAGCATTATGGCTATCGATGGTGAGCCCTATAAATCCTGGCTTCATACTTGGGAGGATGCTCAACCGCAATACAAGATGGGCCATTTGAAAACCCTTCGAGTCATAGAGGGACAGTTGGCTTATTATCCGGGGCTCCATTTAGCCGGCTCTCCTTATCGTGGTGTCGGTATTCCTGATTGTGTGAAGCAGGCCTGGGAAACTGCGATGGATATTCAAGGAAATGGATAAGTTTTCCAAGGAAAGACCAAAGATAAGGCATTTCAAGCATTTAAGATTTTAATCCACTTGACACACCTTATAAAAATATTCAGGCAATTCTTATTGATCCCCAACTTGGCCTTCTTGCATCTTCTTTAGTTTTTGCTGAAGCTCACGGCTTGAGCGAATAGTTTGGTAAATTTCCTGGAAACGTTCTTGCGTCAGCCCATTGCTAGTGATCACCTTTTTTTGTTTTTTTCGGGTTTCCTTTTTAATAGAATTTACTTTTTTCTGGGCCTTTTGAAATTGTTTCTTTTCCTTTTCCGAGACTTCACCATCTTCCCCTTCTTCTCTTTTCCTATTCTTTTTTTGTCCTTTTCCCATCATTCTTTGTTTTAAACTCTGGTACTTTTCCACGGTTAAGCCGGCATTTTTTACAGCCTTTTGCATTTTGCTCCTTTGGTTTTGATGTATTCCTTTCATTTCCCCGGATATTTTAGCGAATTTTTCCAATTCTTCATCCGAGACTTCATTTTCTCCTTTATCATCTTCATTTTCCATCATTTGCTGTTCCTCCTCTTCACCTTGGGCATTAACCCACAAGGATGAACCAGTGAATGAAACGAGCATAATAAGCGGTAATAATTGCTTCAGGTAATTCATAAAGTAATATTTTTATTGAACAGTTCCTTCAAAATCGCAATCATTATGCCTAATGTGTAAAAAATATTATAAGCTGATTGCCAAACCCTAAAAAATCTACCTTTATTGAAAAAAGAGGAAGGAATATGGAGCAGCAGGCGTTTTATTGCCATCCAAATTTTTGAGCTCCCAATTTAAGCCTGCCTAATTTTTTTACTTTCAGAAGCCCATTAACCAAATTGCTATAATGGGAGAATAAAAGTTAGAGAACCGGGAAAGCTTGGTCCTCTTACACTTTCGTTTATCTGATCTGGTCTGGCATTCCCTTGGTATTTCGACTATGTTTCCAAAGTATTTCAAGGTTATTTCGGTTTATTGCAACCTTTCCCCCAAATCCAAACCATGTTGTCTGGCAGTGTCTTTGGCAATGTCATAACCTGCATCGGAATGGCGGAAAACGCCCATAGCCGGATCATTGTCCAGCACCCGTTTAAGCCGTTCATCGGCATCTTCTGAGCCATCAGCGACAATAACCAAACCCGCATGAAGCGAATTCCCAATGCCTACACCCCCACCATGATGGAAAGAAACCCATGTAGCACCGGATGCGGTGCTGGTTAACGCATTCAATACCGGCCAGTCTGCAATGGCGTCTGAGCCGTCTTTCATGGATTCGGTCTCCCGGTTGGGTGAAGCAACCGACCCTGTATCCAGGTGATCACGGCCAATGACAACAGGGGCTTTCAATTTCCCTTCGCGAACAAGCCTATTAAAAGCCAAGCCGGCTTTAGCCCGTTCACCCATCCCTAACCAGCAGATACGCGATGGCAAGCCCTGGAAGGCCACGCGGTCTTGTGCCATTTGGAGCCAGCGCTTTAAGTGTTCGTTTTCTGGGAAAAGTTCCATAAGGGCTTTGTCGGTTTCGTAGATATCCTGCGGATCACCGGATAAGGCGGCCCAACGAAATGGCCCTTTCCCTTCGCAAAATTGCGGACGAATGTAAGCAGGTACGAAACCGGGAAAATCAAAGGCATTCGATACCCCATTGTCTTTAGCCTGGCCGCGAAGGTTATTGCCATAATCAAATGTGATGGCTCCTTGGTTTTGCAATTCCAGCATTAGCTGTACGTGCCGGGCCATGGAATCCTTTGCGTGTTGAATGTAATCATCCGGGTTTTGTTCCCGAAGTTGTCTTGCCTCCTCTAAGGAAAATCCCTGGGGTACGTACCCATAAAGCGGATCATGGGCAGAGGTTTGATCGGTCAGGGTATCCGGGATGATGCCCCTTGCATTCATTCGAGCCAGTAAATCCACTGCATTGGCTAACACTGCTATGGAGTATCCTTTGCCGGCTTTTTTGGCTTCCAGGGCCGCATCAATGGCTTGATCAATGTCTTTGTAATACGTATCCAGGTACCGGGTTTCAATTCTTCTTTCGATACGGTGCTCTTCAACCTCGGCTGCCAGGCAGACGCCATCATTCATGGTAATGGCCAGAGGCTGGGCACCGCCCATCCCGCCTAAACCGGCAGTAACATTGAGTTTTCCCGAGAGATCACCTTTGTAATGTTGCTTGGCAAGTGAGCCAAAGGTTTCATACGTACCCTGTACGATACCTTGGGTCCCGATATAAATCCAGGAACCGGCCGTCATTTGGCCGTACATGATAAGATCCTGCTTTTCGAGTTCCGAAAAGTACTCGTAGGTAGCCCAGCGGGGAACCAGCATGGAATTGGAGATCAATACACGCGGCGCATCCATATGGGTGTTAATAATCCCAACCGGTTTTCCGGACTGGACTAAGAGGGTTTCGTGCTCTTCCAGGTCTTGTAGCGCTTTGACGATATTACGAAGGGCTTCCGGGTTTCGGGCTGCTTTGCCATTGCCTCCGTAAACCACTAATTCTTCAGGCTTTTCAGCAACCTCCGGGTCCAGGTTGTTCAATAACATTCGCAATGGTGCTTCCTGTAGCCAGCCTTTGCAGCTTAATTCAGTACCCGTTGGCGCACCTTGTAAATATTGGGTATCCGCTTTATCAAGGGTTGTGGACATGTTTTTCAATTTTTTTATGTCCCGCTAAGATAAGGGTTTTGGAAGGTTTGGGGAAAAGGTGATGTAGGAAAATGATCCATCTTTTTGACAAATGGTTCCCCTGTTAGAAAGCATTGTGTTTTGTTCATAGTTGGTGGTAAAATAAATTAATCGGATTTTTTATGTACTGGTAAGGGGATCAAAAAATCAACGAATGTTCTTTGGGTTGAAAGAACTATAGGGTCGTACTTAAATTCTCCCCTGGCCTAATTTTTTTGCGGGAAAGAAAATATAATTAGCCCTTTCCGGGTTTTACTTGAGTATTGTAATATGGCCCACCACCTTCTTTACGGGTTATGAAATCAATGCCCGTTTCATTAATCTCAGCGGTTTATTCACCCTATAATCCAAGCCTAAGGTAATTAAGGCGATCCCCATTGTACTTTTCCATTGTTAAGCTTTGCTTTTTTCAAACAATAAAGAGCCTTTATTAGTACAGGGTTCTATAAGTAAGTATCCTATCCATTGTAACGATTTTCCTTTTTATTGAATTCGAATAAACATTGGCATAGTCCTGATTAAACCGGTTTTTCATTATTTGACTTTCGTAATTGCAGAATGTACAGCGCAAGCGGCGCTGCCCAGTTTGCTCCGCGTTCCACAAAAGCCAAAAATGGTTCTCCGGATAAAGGCCGGATTAATGCGGTGGCGAAGGCCCAAATAAATGCCCAGAGTACCACAAACCGATAAGGCTTAATCAGGACCACTAATGCTATCAATAAATCCAACCCACCAATAAAGGGCATCAGCTTTGAAGCCAAGGCATTACTGAAGCCTACTGTTTGTAGGTATTTAATCCATGGATGGTTTACTTGTAATGCTAAAATGCCGTGGCCGGTAAAGGTCAGTGCTATTCCAACCCTTAAAATCCATTGAATGAGCTTCATGGTAAATTTTTAAAGAACGACAAAATTAATGAGACTACAAAAAGGCTTAAAAAGAATCATGTTAATCACGTATTAATAAAAGGGCAGGAATAGCCCTTAATGGCCAACCTTTTGAAAATAGCTACGAGCATTAATGGGTGGTGAAGTCATTCAATAAAATCATTCCGGGAAAGGGTAACCACAGAGTTAAAACAAGGTTATCTTAGGGATTATGAAGTACACGGCATAAACGAAGAGTTACCTAAACCCCAATCTAATAAACTTTATCAGTCTTAAGTCGTGATTTTTAAAGGTTTGAAGTTACTACAACAGGAAATGAATTATAATGGTTGAATAGATCGGGTTTGAAGGTCAATCTTTTACCTTCACCTTAACCTTGTTTTGTATATACACCGGTAAAGTCTTAACGGATTCTTTTAATCGAATTTTATTTTGTTTTATCGCTTTTTGATTGTCGAGTCTATAAGTATAGTTTAAATAGAGATAATAGGCAATCATTCTGTTGTAGTCATCTAATGCCTGATCTTCTATCATTTTTAACATGCTTTTTTCCATTCTTTCCGCATATTTGGATTCAGCCAATGCCCTGCCTATTCGCCTGATATTTCCGTAGTAATGATTGTTTGATGGATTTTCCACACGCAATGTGATTCCGAAAATAAGGTCAGGGATGTTGATTCCAAGTTTTTCCAATTCTTTTATATAAGTTTTCCTGCTATCCCATGCATAGCTACCATCACTGGCGCGGGAGAACCGGTCATTCATGATATTCAAATGAGCTCGGAGAAAAACGTCCCAGCTAGCGGATTGGGCCGCTAACATTGCAATGTTTCTGGCGTGAATTCTGGGCCTTTTATCCTGGCTACAGGTACCTATTACTTTACGGCTCCTTTTAAGCTCAAGTGCCTTTTTCTTGGAATAATACCTACTCACATAAGTTTCAAACTCGCTGGTTGAACCTCCTGCTTTCAGCGCATCATTAACCGCATTTTCCAACAGGCTGTTAAAACGGTTTTTATCAGCAAGTTTATTGTTTATTATGGTAAACCTTGTTGAGTCCCATTTTTCCATTTTTTTTCTGTACCGCTCATAATTTGAATCATTGTATTCCGGCTTATCTGTATGCCGATGGATATAATTTAAAAACTTTTGAACCCCGGCAGAATTGGTATCCTTTATATAACCACCTGTTTTTCTTGCATTTTGCTTATAGATTTTCGTATTGGTGTCAATCATGCAATCGGCATATTGGACTAACCTGGCATAGGAATCGGGTAGCTGCTGTTTTTTAAAGCTTGTAGTAAAATAAAAAGCCTTTAGGGATTCATCGGTATAATCTCCACCTTCCCAATAATCGATGGCCCACTTACCTTTCATCGGCTTTTTATACAATTCATGGGATCCTTTGTAAGTTATATCCTTACCGTGGTTTCCTTTCAAGGGTACCTGACTAAACTCTACTTCCTTTTGTCCCTTCCCGTTGACATATTTTTGCTTCACAATTAATAAGTTTTTGGCTATTGATGCGAGCGGGTACTTTTTCTTAAAGGCTTTAAAGGAAATATCGTCTTGAAGATCTTCCCTGGCACTCTCTATATCACCGGTATCTAACCTAATACAATGCGCTTTTGCCTGATATTTGGCATAATACTTTCGGTCCAATTCACAGTTTTTAAACTTTAAGTTCAGGGAATCTACAATATACCGGAGTTGACTCATGGTGGTATCACGGTAAATTAAGCCATTGTCATGCACTTTAAATTCCTGCCCATACACGGAGGCAGTAAGCAAAGAGGCTACCATAACTAAGCATTTCAGCCGTCTCATAAGCAATCTTTTTTAGTTATGTATAGTGCCTCATATGGATTTTTTAATTAACGGTTAAAAGCATGTTATTGTATATTGAATCATAGGCGGTTCTGAAAGTCTTTTTCTTTAGATACAAAATTGTTGCTATTGAGTAAACATTGCTTGCTGAACTTTATTTGGAGAATAAGAGAATTAAAAGGAATTGATTATACATCCGGTTTACTGCTCTATTCACTTTTTAAACGCTTTCGCCCTTTCTAAGCTTACAATCACTAGCTCATCGTATTCCAGACTCAAATCAATTTTGACGCGGCCTTTGGGGTACTGGTACATTTGGGAAATGGCATAGAAATTAAAAAGGAATTGCCTTTTAAAAAAGCACTTATTAGCCTAACGTTTTTTCTTGAGTCTGAAGGGTACTTTTGTTTTCCAATATTCTTGCAAAAAGGCTTCTTTTTTAGGCTCACCATTGGTTTTCCGATCTATCCTGAGCGCCTTGACTAAGCCAATGGTAGCCCCGATTACCAATAGGCTTTGGGGTAACCCGGAAGAAATAGCCGCTGTTCGAAGGGCACTTAAACCGCCTGCCAATAAAAGGGTTGCAGCAGCAGCTCCTTCAGAAATACCCCAGAAAGCCCTTTGGATTACCGGCGGATCAGGGTGACCACCGGAAGTTACCATATCATCAACCAAAGAACCGGAATCTGAAGAGGTGATGAAGAAAATAATGACCAGCAGTAAACCGGCCCACTTGGTAAGGTTTGCCAGCGGTAGCTCATTTAATAGGGCATTGAGCGACATTGAGAGGTTTTCGTCAACAATGGAATGGATGTTGGCATCATTGTAAATATCCTGGTATAGGGCGGATCCCCCGAAAATAGAAAACCATAGGAAAGTTACCAGGGTTGGTACCAGGAAGACATAAAACACAAACTCTCTGATTGTACGGCCTTTAGAGATGCGAGCAATAAAAACCCCGACAAAGGGACACCAGGATATCCACCACCCCCAATAAAAAAGGGTCCAATTGGCTTGCCAGTCCGAATTAACCCTTGGGTCCAACCATAAGCTGGTGGGAATAAACTTATGGATATAATCTCCGAGGGAGGTTACAAATAGTTTGATGATGTAAAGGGTAGGGCCGGCAAAAAATACGAACAACATTAAGGCGAACATGAGGATCAGGTTTGTCATGCTCAGGTATTTAATCCCTTTTCCCAATCCGGAAACTGTGGATGTGACCGCTACAGCGGTGATGATTATTACAATAAGCATCTGTGTTTCCGTGGCATAAGCAACATTAAGTAAGGATTTCAGGGCTGAATTGATTTGCATGGCTCCCAACCCTAACGAAGTAGCCACACCCAGAAGGGTTCCGACTGTACAGAAAGCATCAATAACGTGACCCAAAGGCCCTCGAATTTTTTCCCCGAAAAGGGGATATAATAAAGAACGGGGAGCCAGGGGTAAGCCAATACGGAAATGAAAGTAAGCAATGCTTGCACCGAAAATGATGTAAATGGCCCAGGGATGAAAACCCCAGTGTACAAAGGAGTAGCGCATGGCTTCCTTCAGGGCTGCCAATGATTGAGGTTCCGCAGTAGGAGGGTTATTGTAATGTTCAATTGGCTCTGCCACTCCGTAAAAAATTAACCCCATTCCCATGCCCGCAGCAAAAAGCATGGTAAACCAGGCAAATTTTCCGAACTCCGGCCTTTCATGGTCTTTGCCAAGCCGTATTCGCCCATAAGGGCTAAGATAGAGCCAAACAACAAAAATGAGGAATAGAAAAACAATGAGGATGTAATACCAACCCAGGTAATGGGTGATGAAATTCAGGGTATTTTCAAAAACTACTTTGGCCGTATCAGTCCATATCCCTCCGAAAAAAATAACGGCCAAAACAAATAACCCAGCCCCGAAAAAAACGGGAGGATTCATCATGGTGAACCACCGCTGAAAAAAATGCTGTATGGCTTTAAAGGGCAATTAGGTGGCAGCTTATTTACGGAAATTTTATGCCCACGAAAATCGTAAATTATAGGCCCATGGAAAAATTGGCTCTACCACATTTTTTGTGGAAATTTATGGCTGTGGTTTCAAATGGGGCCTTTGGATTTTTTCGTTGCCAACCAAGGCTGATCCATTGACGCGTAGGCCCAAGCGTAG
>CAZJWK010000026.1:0-26413 GCA_964549595.1 uncultured Sphingobacteriales bacterium
GAAGGCCCCATGTAAAACCACAGCACTAAATTTCCACAAAAAATGTGGTAGAACCCAAAATTTGAAAGTCAGAATTTTAGATCTTTTTAAAAAGGGGGATTCTTATCTTTCAATCCGGCCTTTATCCAATTGCTTTTTTAGTAATCATATGGTATATTTGTTTACATCGGGTAAGAAAAAGGGAAACTATGGTATTAAATAAGGAAATTACACCTTCCGAATTAAGGTTGCTATTGCAGGATAAAAATGTAAAGCTTATAGATCTGCGTGGTTTAAAAGATTATGAAAAGGGGCATCTGAAAGGGGCAAAACATATTGATTTAAGTGATTCTTTTTTTTCTGATGAAATTGAAGAATTAAACAAGTCCCATACTTACGTTGTCTATGATGAAAATGGTAACAAGGGAAATTCGGCTTTGAAACTAATGGAAAATAAAGGTTTTGAAACGGTGAAAATCCTGGAAGGGGGTATCCGGGCATGGAAGGAAGAAGGATTTGAAATTGTTTCTTAAGGGAATAACGGAGGACATTTGAATGGTGGTTAGTGCTGATAAAAAGCGCAATCCTGGTAGAGGCTCAGGGTATAATCCTTCAAACCATTTTAATGATATTCAAAGAATTCCTTTAGGGGAGGAGGGAGGTATAACTAACGAAAGATCCTCAGAAAATCAATTTTATCACGTCTATTCCCAATCAATCCTTAACAAGGTAGATAGCCCTGACCTGGGGATGTTTTATTCTGTCAATCCTTATCAGGGTTGTGAACATGGCTGTATTTATTGTTATGCAAGAAATACTCATGAATATTGGGGATGGAGTGCAGGGCTTGATTTTGAAAGCCGTGTGATTATGAAGACCAATGCACCCGACCTGCTACGCCGGCAGTTCAATAGTCCCGACTGGGTGCCTTATCCCATTGCCATAGCCGGCAATACGGACGCTTACCAGCCTGTGGAGCGTAAAATGGAGATTACCAGGGAGCTATTGAAAGTTTGCCTGGAATATCGCCATCCCGTTTCGCTTATTACCAAAAACGCTTTGATTTTGAGAGACCTGGATATTTTAAAGGACTTAAGTCATTATAACCTGGTAAAAGTCCATTTTACCATCACAACTATGGAAGAATCATTAAGGCAAAAAATGGAGCCCCGAACAGCAGCCGCAAGAAAAAGACTGAATACCATTCAGAGGCTAAGTCATTCTAATGTCCCTGTTGATTTATTGCTGGCACCCGTAATCCCCGGGTTAAATAACCATGAAATCCCTTCCATTATGAAAGCCGCTTCCGATTGTGGAGCCAGGTCTGCGGGTTATACCATGATTAGATTGAATGGATCAATAGGCGAACTTTTTAAGGATTGGCTGGAAACCCATTTTCCTGACCGGGCTCAAAAAGTATGGCACCAAATCCAGGAATGCCATGGTGGAAAGGTGAATGATAGCCAATGGGGCAGGCGAATAAAAGGGGATGGTCCTATGGCATCAATGGTCAAAAATCTTTTTGATGTTCACTTTAAGCGTTATTTTAGTCAGAAACCTGATTTTTGTTTTAACTTTAAAGCGTTTAAAGGAAATTCGGCTCATCAACAATTAGACCTTTTTAAGGAATAATTTCCGGCATCTATGACGTTTATGACCTTATTTGCCATTATTTATACCGTAATGGCCTTTCTCGTTTTCTGGCTTGCTTATTTTATGATGAGAAATTACTTAAAGCGGTTTTTCTCCGAGGAAAATACATTTAGAATTGGTTTTGTCATTTTTCACCGGGTTTTTGGTTTTTTGCTATTTGGCTTATTACCCATCCTTATTGGATTCTTGGGTTTCCAGGTGCATTGGAAATCCTGGGGTTTGCTTTTAGAAGACCCTACGGCTTTACTTCTGTGGAGTTTGGGCATTATTATTTTACTCATCCCGCTCAATAGGTATGCTTCCAAAACCAAGGCCAATCAAGCTATTTATCCTCAAATGCGGGTTAAGGAGTGGACCAATTCCTTATTCTTTCTCAATGCGGGTTTATGGATTTTGTACCTTTTGGGGTATGAATTTGTATTCAGAGGGTTATTATTTTTCACTACGCTTCCTTATTTTGGGTTGTGGCCTGCTATACTTTTGAATGCCACCTTGTATGCCTTGGTGCATATACCAAAAGGGTTGCGAGAAATCGGAGGTGGTTTTATTTTTGGAATATTCCTTTGCCTGGGCTGTTATTACACCGGAGGCTTTTGGTTTGCGTTCCTGGTTCATACTTTTCAGGCGGTTTTCAATGAATACCATTCTATTAGATTCAACCCGCAGATGTTTTTTACCCACGAAAAAGAAAAGGTGGAAATTTTCCCTTCCAGGAACAAAGGGGAATGAAGGTTTAAGTTTTTCCGGTTTCCTTTTTTAAAAAGATCAAAAATTCCTGGATTGACCGTTCCAGGATGGCATAAATTTCTTCGAATTCTTTTTCATTGCCCCAATAAGGATCCGGCACGTCCTTATTATTCCGGGCATATTTATCAAAATCCCGCATCAGGTAAAACTTATCTTTATAGTTTTGCTCTGGATCCATTTCTTGAAGGGCATATAAATTGTTTTCATCCATTGCAATGATGAAATCAAAGTGCTGTAAGTCTTCCTGGGTGACTTCCCTGGCCGGGTTATCCAGTTCTAAACCATATTTTTCTGCCACTCGATAGGTCCTGGCATCCGGTAATTCCCCGATGTGCCAACTGCCGGTACCTGCTGAATCCACTTCAAAAAGGTCATTCAATCCTTCTTTTTCCGAAAGTTTTTTCATAATGCCTTCTGCAATAGGAGATCGGCAAATATTGCCGAGACATACAAAGAGTACTTTTTTCATGAATTTATTTTTTGCAAAGGTTTATCTAAAAGATCGGTTAAACAAAAAGCCAGGTTAAGTCAAAGAATGGGACTGAAAATTCGTGCAAAGGATTCTTTAAATTTCTGATTTAAAGGTCTTTTCTGATAATTTTCAGGGGTTAACTCATAAGAATTGCTAAGGTCATTGTAAAAGCTGTTTTTCAAATTAATCATTATTTCACGGTCATAAATCAAGGCGTTTATCTCCAGGTTTTGGTCAAAGCTGCGAATATCCATGTTCGCACTACCTATGGACCCAAAAACCCCGTCTACTATCATGATCTTACTATGGGTAAAACCGTTTTGGTAAATAAAAACCCGGACGCCGGCATTTAAAAGTTCTTCGATGTAAGAAAAAGAACACCATTTGATGATCCAGGAGTCCGAATTACCGGGTAAAATTAAACGGACATCAATCCCGCTGAGGGCTGCGGTTTTCAAAGCGGTGAGAATACTTCGGTTGGGGGTGAAGTAAGGTGTGGAAATGAAAATATACTCCTTTGCTGTGGCAATAGCCGAAAAATAAGCCTGCATTATGCTGGACCATTCTGAATCAGGCCCGCCTGCTACAATCTGAGCCAACTTTCTTCCCTCAATTTCAACTTCAGGGAACAGGCTTTTTTGGTTTAAAATCTGGTTTGAAACGAAGTACCAGTCAGTCAAAAAGACGGTTTGCAAACTTTTTACAGCATCTCCCTTAAGCTGAAGGTGTGTATCCCGCCAGAAGCCCAACTTTTTATCCCCATAAAGATATTTGTCTGAGATGTTTAAACCGCCCAGAAAGCCTGTTTTACCATCTACCACGATGATTTTTCGATGATTCCGGTAATTAAGCTTACTGGTTAAAAAAGGAAAATTAACGGGCCTAAAAGGATGAATTTCCACTCCTGCCTTCTGAAGGGATTTAATGTATCGCCTGTTCAATTGCCAGCTTCCGACCCCATCGTAAATAACCCGGACTTTGATACCATTTTTTGCTTTTTCTTCGAGGATTTCGCGTATCTTATTGCCGATTTGGTCATCCTCAATAATATAAAACTCCAGATGAATATGGTCTTCGGCCTTTTTTAAAGCCTGAAAAATGGCCGGAAACGTCTCAGCACCATTGGTAAGAACATTTACCTCATTCTTTTCCGTTAACAGTGCTTTACTATTGTTGAGCAATAAGGTGATGATATTGGATTTGTCTTTGATTTTGGGGTCATTGTAAAAATTCTGTTGTTCAAGATTCAGGAGGTTCAAACCTTGAAGATTATGGATTTGCGCGTAATCGCTTTCGGCTTTTTTGGAAAAGGTCTTTCTCTTACGGAAATTACGACCAAAAAACAAATACAGGATTATGCCTATAAATGGCAGCAGGACTAATACCAGAATCCAGGCCAGGGTTTTGATAGGGTCTCTGTTTTCCAATAGGATCAGAATAATGATGAATACAATGGTTACCGGGTAAATCAGGCCAATCAGCCAAAAAAAGAAATTCCAATTAACCAACGACCCTAAAGAAAAAACGGCTGCTATCATGAATGGCAACACTTTTTAAAATAAGCCCAAGGGTTTATCAAATTACTGCATTTTTAGAAATTTTTTTACTCCTTGCCCTTTCTGGTTTTCCCAATGCAGGAAGTAGGAACCCACTTTAAGGTTATCTATTTCAATGGAACAGGAATTCCGGGGGTCTATCAAAAACTTGTTTTTTACGGTTTTTCCGTTTTTATTCAATATCTGAAGATGCTTAAATGCTGACCCGGATTTCAAAAATATTTTATCCGAGTTAATGACGGAATTTATCCAAACTTCCTTTTCAGAGGGGGAGTTTAATGGAACACTGATAAAATCCGCTACCAAAGGCAAGTGATCAGAAGCTTTTACAGTGGCTTCATTACTGAAGAATATATTTGCGGGATAGGTTTCGCTGTTTAAAGTGAAGGATTTGACCGGAGAGACACGGGAATCCGTATAAAGGATATAATCCAATTTGCCGGCGGGCCATTCACTTTGCCGGTTTTCCCAGGTAAAGGTCATCCTGGAATGAGTGTGTCGCGCTTTGACCGAAGTAAGGGAAGTCCAATCCCAGTCCGGCTTAAACCTTTTTTGAGTAAAACCCTTTTTTACCATTTGCAGGGTTTTATGCTTTCCAACCAGGTTAAGGTCACCGGCTAAAATAATGGGGGTATTGGGAGGTAGTGTTAAGCGTCCTCCTGATTTTTGGGCTTCATTAATGAAATCCTGAAAGGCTTTAACCTCTTGTTGCCGATCTTTTGTTTTTTGACAACAAGAAAGGTGGGCATTGATTATGAGGACTTTTTCCGGCAGTTTAACCTTTTGAGGCAAATCATGAAGAGTGGCGGTTAAACGGAAATGGTCTTTTAATTGCCAACTTTTTAAAATTGGAAATCGGGAAACAGTGATATTCCCCTGACCTTTTTTAACAGCAACCCATTTTTCTTTCCCGGGTAAGGACAAATTTTGGTTAAAAAAAGAGCTTGCCGTTTCGGGCTTTATTTCCCAGCATTCATTCAATGTGACAATACCTGGTTTTAACCTTTTGAATACTTTTACGAAATAACTATCCCTTTTGGGATCGGTCAGGCCATTGTTCAGGACATTCCAGGTCATAACCCTGAAAGTTGGTGTATCGGGATGGTTTGGGCTTATCGGCTCAGGGTAGGGAATTGGTTTTTTGTTAAAACCATAAAAAAATTGCTTATTACCCGGTGGAATGGTTTTTTCGGAGACTTTTTCCCTCAATTTTAAGGCAACAGAATCTTCGATGCGAATTTGGTCGCCTTTCGGGGATTTTAAAATTTTGGGAATAGCCAATTCGAAATGCTTACTGGTTACAGTGGGCATCAACCGAATACCGAGTTCATTAAAATTGAACGTTTTATCATCGGGATTCCAATACACAATTTTCTGGTGAAAATTAATACCTAACTCTGCCCCTAAATCCTTAAATTGATACCCTGTTTGGTCTGAAAGGTCCGCATCCAGGTATAAGTAAATTTTTGCTTTGTTCGGGTTACCCCCCGTTAAGGCTATTTTTTTATCAAGGCTGAATTTGACATATAAAAAAGCTTGGTCGTAGGAAACAGAAAGAGATTTCAGGTTTACGCCTTTATCTTTTCTTAAGGTGTCTGTATAAGATTTTTTCCGGGTTTCTAATTGCCAATCTTCCACATTACCATCGATGAGCAACTTCGTATCCTGCGAATACGTCTTGCAAAATAAAAGTAGCCCTATTGGGAGCAGAAATATCAATCGTTTATAAATAAAAATGGACATTGAAAACCGTTCATTTTTAAAAATTTTAAAACAAAAGTAAAGGGTTAAACGGAAAGAAGTAAAAGGATATGAAAGGAAATGATTGTTTGGGCCCTACAAAAGCAAAATGCTAATATGGAAATCTCAATAAATTTCGCGAAGAGTATTGAAAAGCAAAGTTATATTTTTGATGGTATTCCGGGGTACTTATTGGCGTTTAATGGATACCGGTTAAGGGCCATAGCATTAAATCTCCCGGATTATGGTAAAATTTAGCCCTTACAATCTTTATTAAGCCTGAATGAAATTTCGCTAAATTTGAAATGTTTTGTTTTAATGCCTTGATGAATGATTTAGGCAAGTGTTCTGTTTCATGTAGGCAAGATTTTTGAGTAAATATGCCAAACCAAAAATTATTAATGAAAATGAAAAAACTATTTACGACCTTTTTACCGGTGCTATTATTGTTTTCCTGTGTTTTTGCTCAGCGGGAAGGCCATGAAATCGAAATAAAAGTAGACGGTATAAAGAATGCGCAGTGTTATCTGGCACATCATTTTGGAGATAGAAAATTCATAAAGGATACGGTTGAGGTAAACGAAAACGGTGTAGCTGTTTTAAAAGGAAAGGATAAGATTCCTGGAGGTGTTTACCTGTTTGTCCTTCCTCAGAAAAAGAAATTCTTCGAATTTTTAATTACCAAAGACCAACATTTTACCCTTACTACCAAAAAGAATAGTTTGGTCAAATCCATGGAAATAAATGGGAGTGAAGATAATGAAGTATTTTTTGATTACATCCGCTATTTAAACAAACACCAACGGAAAGTCCAGAAAAAGCAAAAACGGTATAAGCAGTTAAAAAACAAGAACCAAGAAAAAGCTGAGCAACTAAAATCAGAAATTCAGGATATTTCCGAAAAAATTAATCAAAAAAAGGAAGAAGTCATAAAAGACCATTCGGAAACTTTTTATGCTTATGTCCTTAAGACCATGAAGAAGCCGGAATATCCCACGATCAAAAAAGATAACGGTAAGGTAGATTCCATGAAATCTTTTATGGCTTATAAAAGGCGATTTCTGAATTCCGTGGATTGGTCCGATGAGCGCCTTTTGAGAAGCCCGGTATACCATGACAAACTTACCACGTATTTAGAAGATTTAACTGCCAAAGCCCCGGATTCCATTATTCGTTCTGCTGATCAAATAGTATCCCGAACTGATACGAGCAATAAGACTTTTAAGTACGTTGTCAATCACATTACCACCAAGTATGAAAAATCGGATATAATGGGGATGGACAAGGTTTTTGTCCATATGGCCGAACAATATTATTTGACAGGAATGGCAGATTGGGTGAGCGATAAGCACCTAAAGAAAATCCGGAAAAGGGTAAAACGCATAAGGCCCAATTTGATCGGAAAAAAAGCCCCAAGGCTGACCATGGAAAATACCAAAGGGAGCCCGGTGGCCTTGTATGATATTAACAAGCCTGTTACTGTTCTCTTTTTCTGGGATTCAGATTGCGGCCATTGCCAGGAGGCCATTCCTAAACTGAAAAATATTTACAATAAATACCATGAGAAAGGGATGGAGGTGTTTGCTGTTAACATAGAAAATAAAAAGAAAAGCTGGTTAGAATATTTGAAGGAGAATGATTTGCCCTGGATTAATGTACAGGATCGCTACAACCGCTCTCGCTTCAGGAGTTATTACGATATTTACAGCACCCCGGTTATTTATGTGTTGGATGAAAATAAAGAGATCCGGGCTAAAAGGATAAGCACTAAACAATTAAAGGATATTGTACCTAAATTGTTAAAGGAGATGGAAAATTCAAAGGATAACGATTCAGGAAAAGGTTAATAAAATCAATTTTATGATAAAAGGCTATGTATTTTTGGTTTGGTTATTGGCCATAATTTCAATAACAGCCTGTGCGCAAGAAAATCGAACGGAAAAATCCCAAAAAAAGCAAGGTTCTATGGAGGAAACGGAAAAGCCCAAAAAAATTCAAAAAAGTGATAGCGAGTGGAAATCTGAACTCACAGATCAACAGTACGAGATAACAAGGAAAAAAGGTACAGAAAAACCGTATTCCGGGAAGTACTATGACCACAAAGAAAAAGGGACTTATCAATGTGTTTGCTGTGGGTTACCCTTATTCAGCTCTGACCATAAATTTGAATCCGGTACCGGATGGCCAAGCTACTATAAGCCTGTTAAAGATGTCAATGTGGAGCAGAAATCGGACAACAGCTTAGGGATGACAAGAACTGAAGTGGTTTGTGCTCGGTGCGATGCCCATTTAGGTCATGTCTTTGAAGACGGGCCTGAGCCTACAGGCCTTAGGTATTGCATTAATTCTGCTGCCCTGGATTTTGAGAAAAAGGATTAAAACTCACTTTCGTTGGCAAATTCGGAATGGAATTTTGTCCTAATGCAAAAGTTTTATTCCTTTGCAGCACCAAAAAAATTTATTGCCACTATGAATAAAAGGAATTTTACCATCCTTGCGGTCATCGTTATCGGAATGATGGCTCGTTTTTTACCACTTCCCCCAAATTTTGCAGCTATTGGTGCCATTGCTCTTTTTGGTGGTGCTTATTTTTCCAACCGATTATTAGCTGTTCTAATGCCTTTAGGTATCCTTTTTGTCAGTGACCTCTTTTTTGGCTTGATTGATCCGAAAATGGCATTTTATTCTTCCCAGCCTATTGTTTATTTGGGATTCCTTTTGATAGCATTAATAGGATTTACCCTGAGGAGCAATAAAAATCCACTAAGAATTGCCGGCGCTTCTTTAGGCAGTTCCGGGTTATTTTTCCTGGTTTCCAATTTCGGGGTTTGGTTAACTTCCGGGATGTATGCCAAGACATTAGGTGGCCTTATTACATGTTACGGGGCTGCATTACCTTTTTTGAAGTACACCATCAGCGGTGACCTGGTTTTTAATACTGTGTTTTTTGGTGCGGCTTTCCTGATTAGTCAGCGCTATCCCAAACTATTGGCTCAAACTTCCTGAATTTCGGGGGTCAGAAAAATAGGCCATAATGAATCTGGTTTAAGTAGCTATTCAAGTTTATCCTTGGTGAACGCTTCGCTCAATTCCCATAATTTATTCTTTTTCTCATCATCGAAGGCTATGGGTGCAGGTTTGTGAGGCTTTTTGTTTTTAAAATATTGCCCATTTATTGATTCGTTTATATCCTCCTCTGCCAAATGCAAAACGGTTGCGGCTCCTTTCTCTTGATTGATCATAAACGGACGAAGCAAGAATAACAGCATTTTTAAGGGACCCTTAAAATCCCGGCCAAAATTTGTGCTTACAAAACCAGGGTGGACCGATACCGATGATATCCCATTTTCACCGGACATTTCAGCCAATGAACGGGTAAAATAAATATTGAAAAGTTTGGCATTGGCGTAGGCCTTAAAAGATTGGTAACCGTTATTCATTTGCAGGTCGTCAAAATTTGGTTCAGCTTGCCTGTGTGCCTCTGAGCTGACATTGATGATCCTTGGCGCTTCCCCTTTTTCCAATAAGGGCAAAAGGGCTTTTGTTAATAAAAAATGGCCAAGGTGGTTAATGGCAAATGTCCATTCAAAACCCTCCTCGGTTTCTTGTCTTTCAGGAAAAATACCTCCCGCATTATTGATTAGTCCATCAATTCTTGAGTAGTTGGCTTTAATGGTTTCGGCAGTCTGCTTAACACTCTCTGAATTGGACAGATCACAAGTGATTAAGGTTGCATTGTCGGGATTGGGTAAGTGTGCTTTATTGGATTTTGCTTTTTCCGGACTTCTGTTTAGCAAAATTAGTTCATGACCTTTTTCATTGAGTTTTCTGGCTACTTCAAAGCCAATGCCTGAAGTAGTGCCGGTAATTGCAAACCTTTTCATAAAACTTTTGTTTTAGGGTTAAACAGTTTGTAAGCTATGGCGTTCGGACAGTCATTTAAATCGTGGGTTTCACTTCCCAATTTCCTGGTAGTATTTCAACTGGCTTCTGCTTTTATGTTATTGGTGTCAGGTCCTATTTTGTCTGCTGACTGGGCCTTGTTGGCATGCCAAGGAGTAGGATTGCTTTTGGGATTAGTGGCTGTGATTCAAATGAAAGTTTTTGCCTCCAAATTTAATGTTTCACCAAGGGTTAAAAATGGTGCAAAACTGGTGCGTAGCGGAATGTACCGATTTATTCGTCACCCTATGTATACCTCACTTCTGTTGTATTTTATTCCGGCTTTGATTGATCATTTTTCGTGGTTTCGCGCAGTTTTTTCAGGGATTCTGGTAGTAACCATTTTAATCAAGCTTAACTATGAAGAAAAGTTACTGGACCAGGCTTTCTCCGGTTATGCCGCTTATAAAAAGCAAAGCTGGCGTTTAATCCCCTTTATTTTTTAATTTTAATGGTTTATTTGGCTAAGATTTTTTCCTGAGGCTACCCACCAGGAATACGACCCAGGCCAACCCCATGCAAGAGCCTGCTACAATCAATGGCAAATGGATATTGAATGAAATAATGAGGCCAGCAATGATTGGCGGTATCGTGAATCCTAATGATTGTAAGGATTGGTTTATCCCAAGTACCTCTCCCTGCATATCTTCATTTGCGGAATTCGAAAGCAGGGTAAGCAGATTGGGTTGGTTTAAGCCATGGAAAATGGATACAAAAGGGATTACAAACAATAAAGTTGAGGTTTCAGCGGGAAAAGTCAACCCAATTAAGAAAACACTAACACCCAGTAGGCTTATCTTTAGTACATTCTTTGGGGCATAACGATTAGAAATGAGCCGCGTTATACCCCCTTGGGTGATGGCTATCCAAATACCTATGTAGGCAAATAAATAACCAATATCTGATTGGTTGTAGCCGAATTTCTCGATCAGAAAGACATCCAAAAATTGGGTAAAAAAGGTGAAGCCCAGGAAAACCAGGAAAATAACGAGAAAAAGGGCCCGGAATTGCTTCATTTGAAAAGCGGTAAATAAATTCTTAATACTGGTAAAAGGGCTTACATTGGTAAATCGTTTTTTCCGTAATGTTTCCGGGAACCAAATCTGTACCAGGATTAGATTTATGGTGATTAAGCTTGCTGCCAGCCAAAAAGGTGTTGCATAATTGAACCAGCTTACTATTTCGGGGTTTGAGGTAATGCCCCCTATGAAGGGTCCGAAAATAAAACCTATTCCGAATGCCATGCCTACAAGCCCAAAATTTTTGGTTTTGGACTGCTCATCACTGATATCGGCAATGGCTGAATAAATCACCGAAATGTTTCCCCCTGTTAGTCCATCAATTATTCTACCCAGAAATAGCAGCCAAATATTTTGGTAAATGATACCGATGGCAAAGATGATATAGCCTAAGATACTGCCTGCCAATGCATAGGTTAACACTTTTTTGCGGCCTATCCGGTCTGATAATGTGCCAAGCACCGGGGAACCTAAGAATTGCATAAAAGGGTAGGAAGCCTTAAGTAAACCCAGGATAAAAGTAATTTCGCCGAAAGAAAAAGTACCTGGTAAAAGTGTGCTATCAGGATTATCCAGGAAAAGGGGCGCCAATACCGGTATGACAATGGTGACTCCCAATAAATTGAGGAATACCGTAAAAAAAATAATGAATAGAAGGAAATTTGTATTTCGTAATGCTTGCATTCGCTTTAATCAGCCTGTAAAAGATGGTATGAAGATAATAAACTTAATTTCGGGGATACCCGGGCCAATTATTGATTTTTATTTTGGTTATTTAATGTTTCAGTAAATGGTCCAATGCCTTTTCCATAACTGGAAAATCAAATTCAAAACCCGCCTTTCGTAATTTTTCTACCGAAATATCCAGGTCTGTCAGAAGTACTTCCGCGAATTCCCCAATAGCCGTTTTAAGTGCAAAGATGGGGACATTAGGCAGGATCAACGGTTTTCTTAATTTTTTAGCAATTCGTTGAGTCATTTGTTTATTGGTTACCGATTCTGGTGCGGCTGCGTTAACAGGCCCTTTTATTTGATCTTTTTTTAAGGCTTCGGTAAAGATTTTAACCAGATCCCTTATATGGATCCAGGGTGTGTGTTGGTTACCCGGCCCAAGCGGGGCACCAACTCCTAATGTTATAGGCCTGGCCATCTGCGGTAAAGCACCATCTTCTTTGGCCAGGATCGTTGATATACGTGGAATTACGAGCTTTGTCCCGGAAAGGTTCAAATGATTGGCTTCTTCTTCCCAATGAACGCATACTTCTGACAGAAAATGATTCCCCGGATCGTCATTTTCTGTAAGTGTTCCTTCCCTTTGTAAACCGTAATAATTTATGGCTGAGGCACTAACAAAAGTTTTTAGCCCGGGCTTAAGCTCGTTAATTTTTTCTACTAAAAGGCGGGTGCTTAACACCCGGCTATTCATGATCTCCCTTTTATAGGATTCAGTCCAGCGTTTTTGACCCAGATTGGCACCTGCGAGGTTTATGACATGATTGGCATTGGCTATTACTTCATCAGGGAGTTCCTTATTGTCCGGATCCCATTTGACGTATTGTACATCCCCTTCTTTTTTTTCTTTCGAACGGCTTAATACCGTTACCTGAAAACCCTCTTCGAGCAATACCGGAATAAGATGGTTGCCAACCAAACCTGTGCCTCCGCTAATGACTATATTTTCCATAACAATAATCTATTTTTGAAAAAGGTGAAAGATCATTTTGTTCAAGCGAATTTCACAAAAAATGCCTGGGTCTTATCAATTATTAAGGCTTTCGTTGTGATTTAAAAAGGAATAAAAGGATTTTGCAGGAAAGGGTAAAATAAAGTACTTTTGAAGCGCCACTAAATCACATTTCCTATGAATATACACGAATATCAGGCCAAAAGCATCTTAAAGTCATACGGGGTTTCCATTCAGGATGGTATTACCGCTTCAACCGCTGATGAAGCTGTTGAAGCCGCTAAACAGTTACAACAGCAAACCGGCACTGAGGTTTTTGTAGTGAAGGCTCAGATTCATGCCGGTGGACGGGGAAAAGGCGGTGGTGTTAAGCTTGCTAAGAACCTGGATGAGGTGAAGGAGAAAGCCGGTCAGATTTTGGGTATGAACCTGGTAACCCATCAAACCGGGGAACAAGGCAAAAAAGTAAACCAGGTTTATATAGCAGAGGATGCTTATTATCCGGGAGATATTGAGCCTGAAGAATATTACATGTCTGTTCTGCTTGACCGGGCTAGTGGTCAGAATATCATTATGTATTCTCCGGAAGGTGGTGTGGACATTGAAGAGGTTGCTAAAAGCCACCCGGATAAAATTTTTAAAGAACCTATTGATCCAAAAGTCGGTATTCAGCCCTTTCAAGCCAGAAGAATAGCTTTTAATTTTGGCCTTAGTGGTCAGGGTTTTAAGGAAATGGTAAAATTTGTAATAGCCCTTTATAACGCATATGAAGGAATAGATGGCGCATTGTTCGAAATTAATCCGGTTCTGAGAACTTCAGATGACCACATTAAAGCTGTGGATGCCAAAGTCAATCTGGATGACAATGCCCTATACCGCCACAAGGATTTGGCAGAAATGTACGATGTTTCAGAAGAAGAACCCTTGGAGGTTAGGGCCAAAGAAAATAACCTGAATTACATCCGCCTTGACGGTAATGTGGGATGTATGGTAAACGGAGCCGGACTTGCAATGGCTACTATGGATATGATTAAGCTATCCGGTGGTGAACCGGCCAATTTTCTGGATGTTGGTGGAGCTGCTAATGCTGAAACCGTTGAGTCCGGTTTTCGTATTATTATGGAGGACTCCAATGTAGAAGCCATTTTGGTCAACATTTTTGGCGGTATTGTTCGTTGCGACCGGGTTGCAAACGGAATTATTCAGGCTTATCAAAATATTGAGCATTTAAACATTCCTATAATAGTCCGGCTTCAGGGAACCAATGCCGAAGAAGCCAAAAAATTAATAGATGAAAGCGGTTTGAAGGTGGATTCGGCTGTTCTCCTCGAAGAAGCTGCCCAAAAAGTCAAGTCGACCGTTGGGTAATTTTTTCCGGAAGCACTGAAACGCCCAATAAGCTGCTGACCAAGTCCGGATACGGATAAGTTTGCTTTCCTTGACTTTTATAAGTAATAATTTCGTTGAAGTGATTTTCCTCTTGAGCAAAAGGCCATATTATTGCTAATGCCTATTTGGCGTGCTTTTTGGTGATGCCAAAAAAGCTTTTAAAATCCATTGTGATTACTAAGGAATTATTAAATTTATGGCAGTAATCAATCCCTAAAACTTAGCTTATGTTATTAAAAATGAATGCTGAGCACCCCTCTGAAAAGCAAATAAGCCGGATTGTAGAGACCCTTAAAAACGGTGAATTAATTATTTATCCCACTGATACCGTTTATTCCGTGGGATGTGATATTCGTAACAAACATGCCATTAAGCGTTTAGCAGAGTTGGTAGGTAAATCCACAAATAGTAACCTTTCACTTATTGTAAATGATTTTTCCCAAATATCCGACTATACTTTGCCTTTTGACCGTTCAATATTTAAGAAAATGAAAAAAAGCCTTCCGGGCCCTTATACATTTATTTTAAATGCGAATAACAAAGTGCCTCAGATCTTTGATGAAAACAAGAAAGAAATCGGTATCCGGATGCCGAATAACCAAATACCCAGGGAAATTGTCAGAAATTTAGGCAATCCGTTGGCTACCGGCTCCATTCATGATGAGGATGAAATCCTGCAATATCCCACCGAACCAGAAACTATTCACGAAAGGTTCGGGAAAGATGTGGCATTGGTAATCGATGGAGGCAACGGGGATAACAATGCTTCTACCGTTTTGAGCTGTTTAAATGGTGAAATGAAAATTCTTCGTGAAGGCAAAGGGGATACAGCCCTTTTGCAATAAGGGACTGAAGGTTAATCAGAGCTGGTATTAATTGTCATTGTCTTGCTTGCCATCAGATTTTTTCCTGGATTGTGTATAAATGCCATTAGCACGGGATACAGCTTGTATACCGTATTTATTACGAACCTCATCCATGGCTTCCATTAAGTGTACATTTTTTAGTGTAGCATCAAAAAGATCCATTTGATAATTGGCATACACAAGATGACTAAAGCGGATGCCGATTAAACGGATTAAAACCCTTCTTTGATAACAGGTATGGAATAGGTCCTTTATTACCTCGAAAATCGTATCTTCTCGATTGGTGTAGGGAATCCTCCTTTGTTTACTTACGGTTTTAAAATCTGTGTAGCGTAATTTTACCGCTACACATGCAGTCATTTGCCCGTTCGCTCTTAAGTTGTAGGAAAGTTTTTCGGTCATGGCCAGAAGAACCGATTCCAATTCCCGTATATCGACTGTATCTTGTTGAAAGGTTTTTTCTGTAGAAAGGGATTTCCTCTCAGAATAAGGGACAATAGGAGAGGGGTCTATCCCATTGGCCCGCTTCCAAAGCGTAAGCCCTTGCTTACCCAGGGCATTTTGCAAAACATCAACAGGCATGTCTATTAATTGACCGATGGTATCAATACCCATTTCTTTGAGAAAACGATGAGTGACTTTCCCGACCATCGGTAGTTTTTTGATATCGAGTGGCCTTAGAAAAGGCTTTTCCTGACCATAATTTATTACTTTTTCCCCGTTAGGCTTTGCCTCATCGGTGGCGATCTTAGAAATGGTTTTATTGGTGGAAAGCCCCATGGACAACGGAAGCCCACTTTGCTCTATTAATTTGGTACGTAAATTTTTAGCAAATTGCCGGCAACCGAAAAAACGATCCATTCCGGAAAGATCGATGTAAAATTCATCAATGGAAGCTTTTTCAAAAGCCGGGACTTCATTGCTGATGATTTCCGTTAGGAAGCGGGAGTACAGGCTGTAACTTTCCATATCTCCGGGAAGATAGACCCCATTTGGGCAAAGGTGTTTCGCTGTTTTAATGGGCATCGCTGAATGTACGCCAAATTTTCTTGCTTCATAACTACAAGAAGCGACAACACCCCGATCACTGTTGCCACCAATGATTACCGGTTTACCTTTGAGTTCAGGATTTTTCAATCGTTCTACTGAGACAAAAAAAGAATCAAGGTCCAGGTGAACGATTGATAACTCCTTATCAATATTATCATCGGCGCCTGTCCTTTTCCTTTCTTGGTCATCCATTGTCAATAACGGTAACTTCCCTTTACCAAATTTAACATTTTTTAGTCTTCAAAGGTTGAAGCAAAAAGACCCTAATAAATTATTGTCCCGGGTAGCGAATAATTAATACTTGCTGAATGGGGGAAATAAAAAAACCGATGCGTTAAATCCCCTTAATTTGGGTGAAGCATCGGTTTTAAAGGTTAAGACAAGTACCCTGTAAATTTCCTGAAATTAAAATTTAATGCTTGACGATATTCAGCCTTTTTGTTATAGTATTTCCGTCTACGTAAAATTTATAAAAGTAAACCCCTTCTTCTAAACCTGAGACATCCATTTCAACCTCATGGATTCCTTTTTCATAGACTTTTTCGGAAATAGCCCGTTTTTTGTTGCCTAAAAGATCAAACAACCTGATTTCAACCTGCTTGGATGATTTGAGTTCAAATTTGAAATACGTTTTATCCCTCACAGGGTTGGGAAAGTTACCGTATAACTTAAAGTTTTCAATTTCCTCTTTTTGCTGAATGTTTTGACTTTGCTGGTCTGGTGCGCTAAAGGCTTTTTGGCCTGTAGCCGGGCTAATAATCCCCGAAACCAAAAATAATGCGAGTACTATGATTGTAGTAATTTTTTTCATAAGCTTTTCTTTTTTCCTTTAATACATCCTATGAGTGATTTGGTAACCAAAAATAGTCAAAAAATTTTGATTTTAAAAAATTTAATGCATTCTATCGCCTCTAACTGATAAATTGCGGATTATGTGCTTTTCAATTTCTAATAATGCTTCCCACCTTTGGTCAACTTCAGACTCATCAATATAAGTTTTGGCCAGGTCGATGAAGAGCCTGTAATGTCCTGCTTCGGAAACCATTAGGTCATAATAGAACTTTTGCAATCCTTCATCTTCAATGTTTTGGTGCAAAAGTTTAAACCTTTCGCAGCTACGGGCTTCTATCAATGCAGCCGTTAAAAGCTTATCCAGGAACTGTTCTTCACCGCTGCCCCCTTTCCGGATATTTTGCAATAACTGGTTGACATATTCGTCTTTCCTTTGCCGCCCGAGTTTAATATTTCGTTTTTTCATTTCATTAAGCACCGCTCTGAAATGCCCCCATTCCTCAGTAACCACCGGGCTTAATTGTTCAACCAATTCTTCTTTTTCCGGGTACTGTACGATTAAACTTATACAAGTAGTAGCCGCTTTTTGCTCACAATAGGCATGGTCGATTAAGATTTCCTCCAGACTAATTGCTGCTAAATCTGCCCAGCGGGGATCAGTGGGTAACTCAAGCCCTAAAACACTTTTTGTTTTGGTATCGGCCATAAAACGGTTTTGTTTTATAAACTTTTTACTGGCTTTTAAGGTTTCTCATCCCATTCGACAATTTTTCCGGCCAACTGTTCGAGGTATTTCTGATCCGTTTCGTCAAAAGCATTTTTTTGCGTGCTATCAATGTCTAAAACACACTTTAATGTTTGTTGCTTGAACCCGGGTACTACTATTTCGGACTCTGTCTCCGGATGGCAAGCAATGTAATTTTCAATCCGGCTGACATCATTTACGTAGTGACTTTTTCTTTTTTGAGCTGTCTGTCCGCACAACCCCATTCCATAAGAAATTTTGGTACAAGGCAAAGAACCCTTGTAAGGGCCTAAAACCAATTTATCCGGTTTTGCGTAATACAAGCCTACCCAGAATAATTGCCTTTTTTCCTTAAGTACGGTTAAAATATTCAAAACGTTGGTTGCTCCATCCATTTCATTATCATTCAACGCATCAACCTGCTTTAAAATGGAGTGGTAAACAGACGCTTTATCCATGCCCTTTGATTTTACAGAAAAAGTACAATAATCAGACCAAAGCGGTGTTATCCTTTTTCCCCTTCATTGCCTGAGAAAGACAATTTCTTTTCCCTCCCCTTGAGAAGTCTTTTGATGTTCTGTCTATGGGTATAAAGCACTATGAGCACAAAAAATAATGTTACTGCTATGAACAGCGTTTCTCTCTGTTCAAATAGGAACCAACATAAGACAGGGTAGGCAATGACTCCTATAATTGATGCAAGGGATACAATCCTGGAAATGCCGAATACTAAGGCAAAGATGGCCAAAGCGCTAAGGGCGGAAAGGTAATGGATCCCCAGAAACATCCCTAAAAGGGTAGCAATGCCTTTCCCCCCTTTAAAACCCGCAAAGACCGGGAAAAGATGCCCCATTACTGCCAGAAGCCCAAGTAAAAGTTTAATTTGTGTTAATGCCTCTGAGCCTGAAGAGATTGAACCGAAAAGCAAAGCCAATTTAGTGGCTGACCAACCTTTAAAAATATCAAATAAAAGCACAGGGATACCCGTTTTTAACCCCAATACCCGTACGGTATTGGTTGCGCCGGCATTTTTACTCCCGTATTTACGAATATCTTTTTTGTGGAAGAGTTTCCCGGCCCATAATGAAGTGGGGATGGAACCCATTATGTAGGCTGCCAGAAGTATAAGAATATTTTGAATACTCAAAAACTCCATATCCGGATTCTTTTTCGTTTAAAAGGACCTTTGGAAAAATAGTTTTTCCTTTCCGTCCTTGAGCACTTTAATTTCAAAGTCTCCTTTTGAAAAATCCCCTGCAGTACTATTTACTTGTCTTTTGAATTTATAATCTGATGAAAAAACCTTGCACTGTTCCTTACCGATGTTAAAATAATAGTAATTATTTTTATTACTGCTTAGGTAAAACTTAAGGTGATCAGGTACGGTTCCGGTTTGAAACTCCATTTGTCCAAGTAATTGCTTGTTGATGCTTGTGCTTTTCACGTTTCCAAGGCCAATGTTACTGTTTTCCTTTTTGATAAAAGCCTTTCTTCTGGGACTCCACCTTAAATTGAGCTGTGTAAATAAAAAATTGGGCTGATAAGCTTCATTGGTAACCATCATGTCGAAATCCTTAAGACTATTCAGGACTTTGTTTTGGGCTTCTTTGTTTTTAATCAAGTTTGGTATGACTTTCCTGAGCATTTCCCTGCTATCCCTTGTGTCAGGTCTGTAAAAAGCCAAATTGCTAATAGAATCTGCCAGAATATTCATGGCTTCGGGATCAAAATTAAAATCCAGCCCCATAACCAAATCAAAACTATGGCTGGTATCCGATGGTTTATCGGTGATATTGCCGGCCACTTTTAAATCAACGTTTTCATTTTCAAAGTTGAAGTTTATGTCCCCTGTCGTTTTTATTGAATTATCCTGGTCCGAATAAGTGAATTTATGCAAAGGCTTATCGTTTCCTTTAATATTTTCCCATTTATTGATAATATATTTCCCTGTATAATAGCTGTAATGAAGATGGCCCTTTGCCCTAAATATGGGATAATCGCGCGGGTTTTTCTTTCGACCCAGGAACAAATTATAAATCTTGTTTTCCCGCTTGTTAAGATAAATACCGGTGTAAAGGCGTTTCCCGTTTTCATTAGTTGCATCATTGATGTTGATGTAAATAGAATCCGGATAAACCGTATCCGCAAATTGCATTTTTTCTGTCCTCAGGGAGGGTTTTACATTTTCCGGAAACACAAGTCCGTTAAAGGCCAATTCTTGTCTCCGGGCTTTTAGACCAACCTGGCCCTCAAACCGGAAACGGGGACTAAGGTTAAATTGACTTTCTTCTTCGATGGTTCCGCTGGCAACAGTTCGGTTTTTAGCATCAACCCGTATTTCATCAAATATGATCGTATCCTTGTCACCATTCCGGTCTTCGTAACTATATTTTGCCTGCGCACCATATTCATTTTGACTAATGATGTTAATGGTAGCATCATAAAAATCATGAAAGAAATAGGAAGTATCTGCACGGATCTTGGCATTTCTTAAGGTTTTAATTCGCGAGTTTTTCTTAATGGTAACTTCACCATTGTTTGGGTAAACTTGTGCATCAGCAATGTTAATGTGGGGAATGTTTTTGGCCTCAATAATGGATTTTTCCAGATCAAAATAAGCAGCAGTGGTATTAAATTTCAGGGAGTCCTGCGCTGGATCGGTTGAGAGCATAAAAGCGTCTTCAATGGATTGATCAGGCGGGGATTTCATGTACACGTTCTCTTCCTCTATGTTCCAGGTGTATTCTCCGATAGAGGTTTGATACTGGTGATTTTTTAAATTGATTTTGGCTTTTTTCGTATTGGATGACCCGGTTAAGGTTTTATTGGCCAGGTCTAAATTAAGGGAAGTATTTCTCGTTAGGAAGGATGGTTTCCCTTTACCTTTTGATTTTAATTTAAATTTTGCAGAGTCAGTTTCAATGTTGTTAGGCCTCATGGCGAGGGCTTTCGAGCCAATGACTGCTCGGTCAAACTTAATGATCCCTGTGCCATACAGATCTTTTGGAGTGAGAATCAAGTCGCCTTCAAACTTTACATTCTCCTGGTAAACGGAAAGGGGTTCTTTTTCATTAATATACATGGAGTCTTTATAGGGCATCCAATGATTATAAACCTGGTTACTGGTTACGGGGGGATATTTGTTCTGTCCTTTCTCGGGAATGCTGAAACTTTCACTGTGAGAATTCATGGAATCCGGGAAAAATATGAAATTTTGGGATTCGGTTTTTGAAGTTAAGTAATTAACCTTCCCTTTTCCCCAAAGTCCCTGATTGCTTAATTTAATCTGCAGATAGCCCGTACCTTTTCCGCCATAAAGCGGGTATCCTTGATCAGGGGTTCTTTTGGTAAAACCAAGGCTGTTATCTTTCATCAACGTTAAATAATGGTCAAATACCGGAAAAATATTGGCTGAATAAAATGTCCCTTTAAACTTAATTCCTTTCCTGCTGAAGTTATCTAAACTGTCTACCACAAAAGGTTTAACCTGGAAATAAAAACTGTCTTTTTTATACACATTGTTAAAGATGGAGGGTTTTTCGTAATAGACAGCCGATTCTTTGCGGCAATCGAAAATGGGGAATTTGGACAAATTAGCTTTCCCTGATTTATTATTAGGATGATCAATCAAAACCGAACCACTTATATCCTGAAGAACATTTTTTACCTGAACCAGTTTCTCCTGTGTTTCATCAGGGTAATAAATCATCATGGAGTCGATATTTTTCATATCGATTTTAAATGAGTCATAATTAAAAGAAAAATTATTCCCGAAGTAATGAAATCGACCCGCTGTCATCTGACCCTTAAATTTCATGTTCCTGTTCTCAAGCACTTTTAATTGCCTATTTCGCGGATAAATCCTGACATTTTGTTTCTCACTCAAAGGAATGGATTTTACCCCTTTTAGTTTTAACTCACCGGAGTTGAGGTTCAATCTGGCATTCTTATTATTACCTGTTTTGGAGTTCAATACAATGTTATCAAAGTCTTTTAAATCCTTGTTTGCCTTGATGTAATGGGTTAGTTTATCCTGAATAACAAATTCCCCTTTATCCAAATAATAATTAATAAATCCTTTATTACTAAGCCTTACTAAAGTCTTTCTCATGTTATTTAAAGGAATTCCCAGGAATTGAGCGGCTTTCTGATCTTTTATTTTTTTGGTATTGGATCTCTTAGCGTATTGATATATTTGATTTAAAGGATTTTGTTCTAAAATCCCTTGTACTTTTTGAAATTTCCCTTTATCATAAAAATTAGCCGATCTGAAATTAGCCGATTCAACTGAGTTAAGGGTCATACGCATGGTCAGGAATGGTTTTTTTATATTCCATTCCATTACGTCAACGTTAATTTCCAGGTCGTGGTAGGAATTATAAAAAGGACCCTGGCCCAGCCCCTTGGTCATTTTGGATAATGTAACCTTGGTATTTTTATCCAGGTATTTGAATTTTATATTACTGTGATAGATCGAATCATTTTTTAGATAAATAATGCTTTTGGATGGCGAGGCATCAATTGATTCATTTGTTATGAGGAATCTTTGGGATTTAGATACCAACTGTAGATTGCCGTTGTAATATATTTTAAATTTTGCTTTTTGCTTTCCCGTACCCGTCCCAATCACCTTCCGGCCTTTCATTGTAAAACCTCCTATATAAGTGAGGTTTTCAAAAAAACCATCTATATGGTGTGTATTTTTTTTAGAAAAAAATTTGGGAAAGCGGGCGTTCTTGCCTTTGTCACTAAAATAGACTTTATCGTGGATTTTACCTTCAAGGGGTTTATCAAACAAATTTTTATTGTAAAAATCAACCTCACTTACCTTTAATTCACCCGATTTAAGCGCCATTTGATATTGGTTAAAATTTGCATAAACCTTATTGGGAGCTAATGCTACCCGCTCCCAGGTTATTTTGCCTTTGTCTCCTACCCATTTATTTTCCAGCATATCGAGTTTTCCGGTGGTATTGTATATTTTAAGGGTATCCCCTTTTGTGATGCAGGAAAGGTTTACTGGATTTTCGATAAGCAAATAAGGTTTATTATCATATTTAAGGTTATAGTTGAATTCACTTATCTTCCAATCCTTGGATCCGCTTTCATAAATCTTATTGGTTTTGAAAAAATGCGTTAACTTTTCATTGATCTGGTTAAAATTACGGCGGTTATCGGCCATTTTTCTTAAGATCCTGTGCCATTCCTTAAACTTATCAAGGTTCACCCTTTTTACCCTTGATGCATTTAAAGCCTTCAAATAAGTAGAATAACCATTTGTAGGCCGGTAACGGTTTTTATCCATTAGGGAATCAATCTCAAAGATCAAATTCTGTTCCTCGGGAGCGAAAGCCTTTTCTTCCCAATTTTCTATAAACTTTTCGACTATGGCCTGTTGCGTTTCACTACTTACATTATCGAATAGGCCTTCGATTTTTTCAATAAATTTTTCCGGATCCTTATTTAGTCCTTGGTTTTTATTTTGTGCAAATGCAGGTTGGATAAGCAATAAACCAATGAAAAGTAATTTTATGAAAAGGTTTTTGATCATAATTTGGGTTTTGTTACTTCAAAGCTAAAAAACCCTGATTAGCAAGTAAAGTAATTGATTTGATAAAAGGTAAAACCATGAGCAAAAAATCTTTAAAAGGGATTTAAGGCTTATGGTATTTTAATTCAGTTTTTGAAAAAGCCCTGCAGCCCATTTTTCTTCTTGCTGTTTTTCTCTTAGCAAAAATGATTGTTCTTCTATGGCGTTGTTGACCTTTTCCGCTTCTTCATTTAAATAACCACTAACCAGTAAATAGCCCTGGCTTTTCAGGCATTTTTTCAAATCATTGAGGTTGTTAAGAATCGTATTCCGGGTTATATTAGCAAGGACTATTCCATATCCTGAACCTGGCGGAAAATCCGGTAAGGCTTCCTGGCTGAGGTAAATGCTCTGACATTGGTTCTGCGCAATGTTTAACCGGGCGTTACGTAAAGCATCCTCCTGAATGTCATTGGCAAAAACCTCTCTGGCTCCCATTTTTTCAGCAAGTATGGCTAAAATACCCGAGCCGGTCCCATAATCAAATACTATTTGGTCTTTGAGGTCAAGTTGTAATAATAACCGCACCATCATAGCAGTGGTAGGATGGTGACCCGTACCAAAAGCCATCTGAGGTTCGATCAAGATTTCATACGGGTAGCTTTTTTTAACTTGATGGAATGGGGCTTTTATAAGGATTTGGTCATCAATCACTTGATACTGGAAGTGGGCTTCCCATAATTCATTCCAGTTCTGGTGCGGCAATGTTTTAAAAATTACCTGGTTTGGATCGATGTGGGTAAATAGGGTTAAGGTTTCATAAAACATTTTGGAATCGTATGCTGGATATTCAATATAAGCATAAAGCCCGTTTTGGGTTTCCTCAAAACCGGAAAACCCCAATTTGTCTAATCGATAAATTAACACATCCTGCTCAGGTGTCTTTACAGGAATAAAAATTTCGTAGTAGCCCATTTTGGCAGCTTAAAGGTTGATTTCGATATTTCCTAAACTGCTTTCAAAATTTCTATTAGGTTATCCGGATTCAAAGAGGCGCCCCCAATCAAACCCCCGTCCACATCAGGCTGGGCAAATAAATCACCAGCGTTGCCGGGTTTTACACTTCCGCCATAAATTATATGGCTGTTGTCAGCGGTGGTGTTTTTATATTTTTTCTCAATCAATTGCCTGATGGTGGAATGCATTTCCTGGGCTTGAGCAGGGGTTGCGGTTTCCCCTGTCCCAATGGCCCATACTGGTTCATAACCAATGATGAGCTCCTGAACAGCATCTTCTGAGAGGTGAAAGATTTCTGCGCTTAGTTGTTCTTTGACCACTTTTTCAGAATCTCCGCGATTTCTTTCCTGAAGGGTTTCCCCGCAGCAATAAATGGGTGTCAAACCGTAATGGCGTGCCATATCTATTTTGTGAGCCAGCAATTCTCCTTTTTCCTGAAAATATTGCCTACGTTCTGAATGGCCGATGATGACATAATCAGCACCGGCTGATTTTAACATTGGGGCCGAAACTTCTCCTGTGTAAGCCCCTTTGTTTTCTTGATGACAATTCTGGCCCCCGATGTAAACAGGACTACCGGAGGCTTCCCCTGCCAATTTAGGAACAAGGGGAAATGGGGGAATGATAATTACTTTTTTTTCTTCCAGGTTTGATGCTTCACACTTAGGCTTAAAATCATGCATGAAGCTACTGCCTTCCGGCAGAGTCATATTCATTTTCCAATTGCCGGCAATGATTGTTTGTCGCATATCTTATGTCCTGTATGGTTTGGTTTTTTCAAAAATGGTTTCCATGATTTCCTGGTCTGCTTCCGTCAAGGAAAGGCCCCGCCTGCCCATCATCTGGTTGGCTGTTTCTATGGCTTTCTCCAATTTATGGGTGGTAAAACCAGAGGCCCCACCCCAACTGAAAGAAGGAATAAAGATCCGGGGAAAACCCCCGCCAAAGATATTGGCACTCACACCTACGGTAGTTCCGGTATTAAACATGGTATTGATCGCACATTTCGAGTGATCTGCCATAAATAATCCACAAAATTGTTGGCCGGTATTAGTGAACCCTTCTTTTTGGTAATCCCATACTTTTACTTCCTTGTAATCGTTTTTCAGGTTGGAGTTGTTGGTATCGGCACCAATATTACACCATTCACCGAGCACTGAATTCCCAAGGAAACCCTCGTGGGCTTTATTCGAATAACCAAACAGGACACTGTTGTTCACCTCCCCGCCAGCCTTGCAATAAGGACCGACAGTAGTGCCTTCATAAATTTTGGCGCCCATTTTAACAGTCCCGTGTTCACAAACAGCAAGCGGACCCCTTAAGTGAGCACCTTCCATAATATTGGCTTCGTGACCAATGTAAATCGGTCCTTTTTGGGTGTTCAGGGTACAACATTCAAGGGAAGCGCCCTCCTCTACAAAAACCGGGTTAGTACCTAAAATGGTATTGGTTTCATTGATAAAAGCGGAAACACGCCCCTCTGTTAAAACTTGAAAATCTTGTTGTATCTGTAGGGGGTTGTATCCAAAAATATCCCACTTATGCTTTATTTGAAGAAGGGATTTGTTGTAATGCTTCTTGGTATAGCTTTCCTTTAATTCGTTTAGGCTTTGTTCGGGGATTTCTTCCAGAGGCATGTAGCAAGCTATGGGCTCATCATCTTGCATTAGAAGGGTTTGTGGTTTAAGCTTTCGGATGGCTTTAACCAGTGGTTCGTTGGGGGAAATCGTGGCATTTATGACTATACCAAAACCTGATTCTGCACCGGGGTATTTGTTTTGAAGGTAAGGCTGGGTCTTATAGTGTGCATCCTGGTCAAGTGCAATTTCCCACTTCTCACTGATGGTAAAAATTCCTGTCCTGATTTCTGAAACCGGCCGGGTAAAAGTAAACGGAAGGAATTCGGTCCAGTAACCATTGTCATGCAGGACGATGGGTTCCGCCATAGACAGCATTTTATTGATGGCTTACAAAATTAAAGAATATTGTATCATCGAGTTTTACTGTTAGCTTGGCACCTGACAATTTTAACGAAAACCAGGCAATAGAAAAGTGTGATAAAATTTTTTGGTTCTACCACATTTCCCATATGAAATCTTAACAAAAAAACCTTAGATTTCTGAATAAAAAATTGTTAACTAAAATCTATGGTATCCTCCTCTAATGCTTTCTTAAAATTTATACCTGCGTTTACCTAACCAAGCTTGACTTGGGTTAGTGGGAGATTTTTGT